>NZ_CP022221.1:8117864-8423904 GCF_004114935.1 Bradyrhizobium zhanjiangense | reverse complement strand
CCCACTCGCCGATCCCTGCACACCGATAGTTCGTGGCGATCAGGCATGCGGGCCTATTCCAATTGCATTCGGACGCCCCTGGCACCGTTGAGTAGACGTTTCAGATGAAAGCCGGCCAGCGGATCTTCCGCATGCATGCCGACCAGCGCGGCAAAAGCCGGTATGGCCGCGGTATCGCCGGCCTCGAGTCTTGCGAAAGCCTCCGCATATTCCGCCGTCGCCGGCGCCTTGAACGCGGCTGGCCTCAATGGCTCGTACGCGCGCAGCGGCTCGCTGCGTCCCCGCAGGACAAGATCGCCGATCGGGCGACCCTGAAAGTCTTCGGCACGCTCGGCGATGGCTGCGCTGACGCAAATGCGCGTGCCCAGAAACTTGTTCGCGGCCTCAAGCCGCGCCGCAGTATTGATGGTATCGCCGTGGGCGGTGTAGTCGAAAAAGCGGCTACCGCCGAAATTGCCAACCAGCGCGGGGCCGGCATGCGCCCCGATGCGAGTGATGCCGAAATTTACGCCTCTCATCTTCCAGCGCTGTCGAAAGTCGCTGGCCCACTCGTCGAGGTCGTGGGCGCAAGCAATCGCGCGTGTTGCGTGGTCCGGCTGGTCTTCTGGGGCATTAAACAGAATGTGAATGGCATCGCCCATCACCTTCGCCACGGTGCCTTCGTGCACAAAGACGATGTCGGTCATGCCCGCCATATATTCGTTGAGCAATGTACCTAATACTTCTGGTGCAATGCGTTCCGCCGTCGCGGTGAAGCCGGTGACATCCGTGAACATCGCCGCAACGTCGCGGCGGCAGACCTCCATGCCGGTGCCTTCGACATCGGCAGCAAGCCGGCTTGCGAGCTGTGGCGAGAAATAGCGCGATAACGATGCATGCGCGCGTTCGGCCTGGATCTGACGCCGGCGAAACTCGCGCATCATTTCAACGTGGCGGAGCGTCTTGTCAATGGTCCTCTCAAAATCGGTGAAATCGATGGGCTTGGTAAGGAAGTCAAAGGCGCCGCGATTCATGGCCGTGCGGATGTTGCTCATGTCCCCGTAGGCGGAGACGATGATCGTCCACTTCTTGTCTTCCGCCTCCTGGAGCTTCTGCAGGAGCGACAGCCCATCCATTCTCGGCATTTTGACATCCGACACCACCAAATCGACATGCGGGTTCTGTTCGAGCAATTGCAGCGCCTCAATGCCGTCACGGGCAAACATGAAGTGCACCGTGCCCTCGCGGATCTGCCTGCGGAATTTCTGCAGGACCAGCGCCTCCAGGTCGGGCTCGTCATCGACAACAAGGATGGTCGCCCTCATGCAGCCTGCTCGAGCCTCGTGTCGATTTCCTGCCGCAGCAGCGTGAAATCGATCGGTTTCGTCACAAGACCAATTGCACCACGCTCGATCGCTTTTCGGCGTGTGTCTTGGTCGCCATAGGCAGTGATCATGATCACGGGAACGTCCGGTCGCGCTGCACGCACCATCGGCAGCATCTCCAGCCCGCTCATGCCGGGCATGTTGATGTCCGACAGGATCAGGATGAGCGTGGCATCCCGGATCTCGACGGCGCGTTGCAGCGCCACGGATGCCGAGGGGGCGAACTCGATGAGGAAGCGGCCAGCGCGCAAGTCGCGCCGGAACTGCTGACGGAACAGGGCTTCGACATCAGGCTCATCATCGACGACCAGAATATAGACGGTCAATTTTGCCTCCATTCTGCACTTTTGCGGCCGCAGTACATGGCAGCGTAATAATGAACTCAGTGAAAACGCCTGGCTCGGTCTCGACGTCGATTTTGCCGCCGTGCTGCTTCACGATGATGTCGTGGCTCATCGAGAGGCCAAGCCCGGTTCCTTCGCCTACGGGTTTGGTGGTGAAGAAGGGATTGAATATCTTCTCTTTCACCTCGGGTGGGATACCGGTCCCGTTGTCGCGAATCCGGATTTCCACCTCGTCGCCGAGGGCCTTGGTGCTCGCGACAAGCGTCGGTTCGAATGCTTCGTCGGCCGATTCCTTGCGCTTGGACGCGGCGTAGAAGCCATTCGAGATCAGATTGAGGAACACCCGCGTGATTTCCTGGGGGTAGATGTCGACCATGCCCGCGTTGGGATCAAGGTCGCGCTTGAGCGTGATGTTGAAGCCAGATCTCTCGGCGCGCGCGCCGTGATAGGCTAGATTGAGGCTCTCCTCGACGATCGCGTTGATATCGGCAGGACGGCGCTCGCCGGATCCCTCGCGGGAATGCAACAACATGTTCTTGACGATGGAGTCGGCGCGCTTACCATGTTCCACGATTCTTTCAAGATTTCTCTTCAGCGTTGCCGTAAGTTCTTCGATCTCCTCACGCGCCGTATCTGATTTGAGCATGTCGTTGAGCTCGTCGATCAATTCCGAAGACAGCGCCGAGAAATTGTTGACGAAGTTGAGCGGGTTCTTGATTTCGTGAGCGATACCGGCAGTGAGCTGACCAAGGGACGCAAGTTTCTCCGTCTGGATCAAGCGGTCTTGCGCGGCACGCAAATCGTTCAGCGATTGCGACAGCTCTCTCGTGCGTTCACGCAGTTCATTCAGCAGGGTCGCATTTTCGATTGCGATTACGGCCTGGTTGGCGAAATTGGCAACGAGCTCCGTCTGCTTCTCAGTGAATGGCTTCACCTCCTGGCGGAAAATCGTGATCGTGCCGATCAACTCGTCCACCTTCAGCATGGGCACGATGACGACCGTCCGAGCTCCGGCAAGATCGGCCAGGGCGCGAACGTTCGGATTGCCTTGGAGATAAGGCGGCTGTGTCCTGATGTCGTCGATGTGAACAGTTTGATGGGTTCTCTCGACAATTCCGAGCCCGCTCTCCGGATGCGGGCGGATGAGCTGATAGAGCTGAGTGTCTATATAGGCCTGCGGCGCGTTGTATAGCGAGACCGTACGAAAGCCGCCTTCCTCGTAAAGGGTCATGGTGCCGAACTTGGCGCCGCAGATCCGCGTCGCATTTTCCAGCATTTTTTGGAAGATCGGCTCCAACTCTCCGGCCGACGAACTGATAATTTCTAGGACTTCGGAAGTCGCTGTCTGTTGCTCCAGCGACTCGG
Organism: Bradyrhizobium zhanjiangense; assembly: GCF_004114935.1. Taxonomy (NCBI): domain Bacteria; kingdom Pseudomonadati; phylum Pseudomonadota; class Alphaproteobacteria; order Hyphomicrobiales; family Nitrobacteraceae; genus Bradyrhizobium; species Bradyrhizobium zhanjiangense. The sequence goes on along the minus strand of NZ_CP022221.1, from coordinate 8,420,831 downwards.
TCAAGTCGCCAGTGCGTTGACGCAGCTCCCTGAGCAGCCGCGTGTTCTCAATCGCGATGACCGCCTGCTTGGCGAAGTTTGTGACGAGGTCAGTCTGCTTGTTGGTAAAAGGCCGCACTTCCCGGCGGTAGATCGCAATCGCGCCGACCAAATCGTCATCCTTGAACATCGGAACCAGGAGTAGCGTGCGAATGCCGGCCACTTCAACGGCCGCCACAGGCAGCGGATCGCCGTCAAGATACGAGCGACTTTCGCGCATATCGGGTATCTGCACCGCTCTTCGCGTTTGCATGACGAGGGTCAGCGGGGCGTGCGGGCTGGGATGATAGAGGGTTCCGCTCCGCCATTGCTCGACGTAGGCAGCGGCCAGTGCACCGTGGATCGCCGCGCTGCGGAACGCGCCACCTTCGCGAAGCCACATCACTCCATAGCTCGCTTCGCACAGCCGAGTCGCATTCGCCAGCATGGCCTGAAAAACCGGCTCCAATTCGCCCGGAGAAGAGCTAATGACCTGCAACACCTCCGCGGTCGCCGTTTGCTGTTCGAGCGACTCCCTTAGTTCAGTTGTTCGGGACTCGACCTTCTTTTCCAAATCCGCGTAAGAGTCCTGCAGGCGCGCGCCCATCTCGTTGAACTGGTCGGCTAGGCCCTCCAATTCGTCGCCGGTCTTGATTGAGATGCGCTGGGCGAGATCGCCGGCGCCGATGCGCGCGGCACCGGCACGCAGCGCCTGTATGGGGCCGACCATGCGTCGCGCCAACAAAATTCCTGCAAGTACTGCGAACAGGGATGCCGCAAGGAGCAGGATCGCGAGCCGCTGCAAGGCGGCGTAGAGCGGGGCATAGGCTTCCTCAACCGGCAGTTCCACGAACATGGTCCAACCCAGCGGAGAGATCGGCGCGGATGCCGTCAGCACCTCTTGCCCCTGGATATTCAGCGCGCCCTGCAGCGCCTCGGCCGTGCCGTCGCTGTGGCCGGCCTGCGCTGCCCGCACCTGGACGAGCTTGGACATATCGGTATTGCGCAAGACCAGGCTGATATCGGGATGTGCGATCAGCCGCCCTTGCGCGCCCACGACATAGGCGTGACCGTGTTCGCCGACCTTGATTTGCGAGACCACGTCCCAGATCAGCTTCAGATTGACCTCGCCGATACTGACACCGGCATCCTTCCGCGTGCCAGCCACCGCTAACGTCATGTACGGTTCGGACTCCCGGCGAAAATAGACCGGCCCGTAATAAACTTTGTGGGCGACGGCCTCGGTGAATTTCGGCTCCTTGGAAAGATCAGGTCCGCTGTCGATTGTGTCCATGGCCAGTTTGGAGACGCGCAGCCGGTCCCGGCCGCTCGAGTCGACCTGCGCGAGCTCCATGAGCGCTGGCACCTGATGCAGCAATCGCAAGGCATCAAAGCGTCGCTGTTCGATCGAGCCCGCCGACCACGGCAGTTGGGTGGTCCAGCCGAGCTGGCTCTCGATTTCTTTGATGAACTGGCTGATCTTGGCCGCTGCGGCCTCCGCCTGTTCATGCTGAATCCGGATCAGCGACGCCTTGTGCTCACGATAATAGAAAAATACCTCGAAGATGCCGTTGGATAACAGCGCGATGCCGACGACGGCAACAAACAGCGCAACGTATTTGGTGAACAGTCGGCTCCGCGTTCTCGCCGTCGATGAAGCCGGCCCCGACCCAGTGCTCGCCAGCGGCGATCCCGCTAGCGTCCGACCCTGCGACGTACCCGGGTGGACGGAGATGCTCATTACTGAAGTCTAGCAGCAATACCCAAGTTTGTCCTCATGCTGCAGCGCAGGAGAGGCTGAAATGCTAAGTCGACGCAAGCACTGATCTCTACCAATCGTTGCGCTGAACGGAGATCGGCGAAGGCTAGTCTTTGCCTATGATCCGCTTCACGGTTGTGCGTGCAGCTGAGCTCCCGCCGGTACTCTGAAGGCTCCATCGTCGGCCAGATCTAATCGCGGTTCCTGCCATCGGGAGAGGAAATCGCGGCCATTGGTGTTGATAAGAGGTTGTCAGCTCCCCCGGATGCCTGTGCACCTCAACGAGTCGCTCCCGACACAAGAGATGATAGATTGGCTCGACCAGATGCCCAACATGACCGCGCTGTGGCCTCGGCTCGATGAGAGCACGCTTTGTGCTTCGGGACGGCTTCGTGGCGGCGGAATTGGTTTCGTCCGAGCTTGCGATCGAAATCCGCTGTTCGGCGGTCTCCAAACTAATCCTTAGCCGCGCGCCACCAATCTGTTAAGCTCTTCATTTCAAAGGCGTGGTCCTCTGAGGGGGAGGGCGCATGCGGCGAAGAGATTTCATTTCTCTCCTCGGCGGTACGGCGACTTGGCCGCTCGCGGCACGCGCGCAGCAGCACGACCGCACCAAACGGATCGGGGTCTTGCTGGGGGCGACCACCGAGCATGATCCGGAGTCGGAGGCCCGCCTTTCAGCTTTTCGCCACAGGCTTGAAGAGCTTGGCTGGATCGATGGGCGCACCATACGCATCGACTATCGTTTTGCCGGGGGTGATGCCGATCGTATCCGCACCTACGTGACGGAGTTGGTGAAGTCGGCTCCGGATCTGATCGTCGCCAACAGTTCTCCGGTCATCGCCGAGTTGAAGCAAGCCACCGGCACGATCCCGATCGTCTTTGCCATCGTCAATGATCCGGTGAGTCAGGGCTTCGTCGCGAGCCTCGCTCGTCCGGGAGGCAATATCACGGGCTTTACCCTCATTGAGTTCGAGATCGTCGGGAAATGGCTTGAGCTGCTGAAGGAGATGGCGCCACGGACTAGCCGGGCGAAGCTCCTGTTCAATCCCGTGATGGGGCCCTTCTTCGCGGTTTGGCTGCGAGATATCGCGGCCGTGTCTGTAGCCTCAATCGAGCTGGAGCCCGCGCCGGTGCACGACCGGGCCGAGATCGAAGCGACGATGGCTGCGCTCGCACGCGACCCGGGCGTAGGGCTGATTACTGCGGCGGATGTGTTCACGGTCGCCAACCGCAGCTTGATCATAGGCTTGGCGGAGCGCTACCGGCTGCCGGCGATCTATCAATTCCGGCAGTTCGCCGCGGAAGGCGGCCTGATCTCCTACGGGCCCGATACGGCCGATATCTTCCACCGGGCGGCGGCCTACGTCGACCGGATTCTCAAAGGCGCCAACCCGGGCGACCTGCCGGTTCAGCAGCCGACGAAATTCCAGCTGGTTCTCAACTTGAAGACGGCGAAGGCGCTCGGGCTGACCGCGCCACCGTCACTGCTCGCCCGCGCCGACGAGGTGATCGAATAGCGTCTGATCTATGCTGCCGTGCATGAGTCTGGAAATGGCCCTTCGCGTCATTTCGCGTGTGCGTATTCATCGACCTGGTATTGTTTGGGCTCACTAGAACTTCAACGTCCAATCAAGAACTCTTAACCCCTCTTATCAAGATCAATTTTGGTTCCTTCTCAAAGGCGCCGTCATCGACGGCTTATGACCCTGGCTGTGTGAAAACGCTGGGCTGCTGTTATGATTCTCCTGTGATCTTTGGGGGAATCGATGAGGCGCTTCGTTGAAGAGGCGGATCGTGGGCAGCGGACGCTGTTGCCTGAATGCCTCGATGATTTCATTGACGAGAACAACCCTGTTCGCGCGATCGACGAGTTTGTCGATGCGCTTGATCTGGCCGAGATGTGCTTCGGCGGAGTTGCGCCGGCGGCGACCGGCCGGCCGTCATATCACCCCTCGGTTCTCCTGAAGCTTTACATCTACGGCTATCTGAACCGGGTACAGTCAAGCCGGCGGCTGGAACGAGAGGCTGGACGGAACATCGAGGTGATGTGGCTGGCTTGCTCCTGATCACAAGACGATCGCGGACTTCCGCAAGGACAACAGCGTCGGGCTGCGTAAGGTCTGTGCGCGTTTTGTCGAGCTCTGCCGCGGGATGGGTCTTCTCACGACGGCGAGCGTCGCCATCGATGGGAGCAAGTTCAAGGCCGTGAACAACCGGGACAGGAACTTCACGCGCGCGAAGGTGGAGCGGCGGCGTGCTCAGTTGGAGGAGAGCGTCGCGCGCTATTTGAGCCAACTTGACACGGCCGACCGACAGCAGCCGAGCGAGGCGCTGGCGGCGAAGGTGACGAGGCTTACCGAGAAGCTGACGAAGCTGAAGGGGGAGATGGGCAAGCTTGCTGCCTATGAGAAGCAGATGCTTGCTTCGCCGGATCAGCAAATCTCCCTGACCGATCCGGATAGCCGTTCGATGGCAACCAGTGGCCGCGGATCCGGCGTTGTCGGCTACAATGTCCAAGTCGCCGTCGATACCGACAATCACCTGATCATCACGCATGAGGTGACGAACAGCGGCTCAGATCGGGCACAACTTGCCAATATGGCCAGGCAGGCGAAGGCTGTTCTGAAGGCTGAGACGCTCGAGGCCGTTGCCGATCGCGGCTACTTCAGCAGCCCGGAGATCCTCGCCTGCCACGAGGCCGGCATCACGGTAACTCTGCCTAAGCCGATGACTTCGGGCGCCAAGTCGGACGGACGCTTCGGTAAGCAGGACTTTGTCTATTTGCCGGAGGAAGACGCCTATCGTTGTCCGGCCGGGGAGCGATTGCCGTATCGCTATACAAACGAAGAAGCCGACAAGATGCTGCGGCGATACTGGACCAGCGCCTGTAAGAATTGCTCGATCAAACCCCAGTGTACGCCCGGGTCAGAGCGATGGATCACGCGATGGGAGCACGAGGATCTGCTCGACACCGTGCAGCAGCGGCTCGATGCGAACCCGCTCGCTATGCGCCTTCGTCGCGAGACTGTCGAGCACCCGTTCGGCACGATGAAGGCACGCATGGGAGCAACGCACTTCCTGACCAAAACCCTCCCAAAGGTAGCCGCCGAGATGGCCCTCTCGGTTCTGGCCTACAATCTGACCCGAGCAATGAATATCCTCGGGATCAGGCCGCTGATCGCCGCGATCGCGGCCTGAGACCGGACCAGTTTTGGCTTCAAGACTGATGGTCCTGTAAGGCCGTTTTTACACGGCCAAGACCCACAGCAGAAGTGGCGTGTCCGCAGGATGCCCGCTTTGCGCCAGAAGCCCTCTCCCGCTCGCATTTCGATCCAAAGAAGTCCAAAGCTGATCATTACCAAGCGCTTTCTAATCTTGCCTTGGCTCTGACAAGGTCCGGAGTTTCAAAACCTTCGCTAAACGATCCGTAAATCTCGCCGAGTTGTAAGCGACACTTGTCTGCGTTGTGTCTCAGTTCGCTCAGGTCACACATGCTCAAACAAAGTCTAAGTTCCAGGGACTTCGCTTTCTGTTCGCGCGCAACATCAAGGCCTTTAGAAAAATAGTACTCCGCCTGATCCAAGTCCTGGTTCGATCGCAGGTAGGCTTCGGCGAACAAACGATATATCTCAGCCGCGTAGAAGCGTTCGGAACTCTCCTCAGTAAGCCTCAATTGCGCCTGTCTCAAAAAGCCGAGCGCTTTCGCATAGTGTCCGTGCTCTATGCATGCATCCGCCGATAGGCCCAAAGCGTAAGACTCAAATAATAGCGCGCCAGTGGCGCGTTCTTGTTCCAAGCCTTCCTGAATTTCGGCGAGACCTTTCTCAAAGTTGCCTTGGTAAGCGCTTGCCCATCCGCGCAAAATAAGGGCCATAGCCAGATAGTGCGCGAACTCATGTTCTTTGCAGAATGCAACGGCGGCGTTCGCCTCACCTGCAACAGCGGCGGCATCGCCGCGAAGCTGATGCACCCGAAGGCTTATCGTTCGTACGATTGCCTCACTGAAGGGATGTTGAGATGCATCTACGTATCGGCGAGCTTCGGTGCACGTTCGCAAGGCTCGATCCGGAAGACCGAGCAAGCAGAGTGTCATGCCGTCGTATACCCGGACATGAACTCGGGGGTCTTGCGCTGACAGGTCAAGATATTCCGCAGCCTTACTGTCCTCACAGAGGCTAAGACTACGTTCTAGCTCCGCGTGAGCATCGGCAAATTTCCCCTGTGCAAACAAGGTAAACCCTACAGCCTCGTGGGCAAGAACCCTGAAAACCGAGTTATCCGCCCTCTCGGCACTAACCAGCAAATGTTCTGCAAGGGCTTGAGCTTCACCAAGCGATGCGTGAACGAAGTTCCACGTCCATAAACCAAAGATCGCAGGCAAGACATGTTCGTCAAGCCCACTCTCTTTGCAGAGTTGAAGCGCTCGCGTGTACGCATGCTTCACGCTGTCAGTGCTCCAACCCTTAGTTGCCCGGAGAGCGTTGCCGAGTGTTATCTGAAGCAGCAACTCCGACTTGTTGCGTAGCATCGGGTCGTCGATCTGCGGAATCTGATCCAACCCTTGCTTCAGGTGACGGACCGCTTCATTGTGCGCCGAGCGAGCCGCTGACTGTTTGCCTGCTTCGTACCAGTAGTGTAAGGCCCGATCGTGATTCTTCGCCTGAGTATAGTGGTATGCAATAATCTCGGGCTGCGTTCGTACAGCTTCGGGGAATTTCTGCTCGAGCGCCTTCGCGATAGCGGCGTGCAGATGCACGCGGCGGCTCTTCAGGAGCCCAGCATATGCGGCGTCTCGCACCAAAGCGTGCTTGAAAGTGTATACCGCGTGTGGATTTTCACCCCTGCAGAACATCAGTTCCGAACGGACCAACTGATCAAGAGCTTCGTCCAACCTCTGCTTCGGCAGCCCGGCGACGGCGCTCACAAGCTCGTAGTGAAATTCTCTCCCCGCGACAGCACCGATTTGAGCCACATCCCGCACCGGTGACAACCGATCAAGGCGGGCCATCAGCGAAGCCTGCAAGGTGGTTGGGATTGCGAATGACGGCAGAGGCCCCTCAAGAACATATTCCCCGTCACGCTCTCGCAAAAGCCCGCCTTCCAACACCATCTTCGTTAATTCCTCGACAAATAGGGGCACGCCATCGGTGTGTGCGAGAATATGCTCCATTATCTCCTTGGGGAGGGTTTTGCCTCCGGTCACCTGCAGGACCAACGCTGTACCGTTATATCGGCTAAGTCGGGTGAGCGGGATGATGGTGGTGTGAGGATAACTCGGCCAGGGGGGAGTGAATTCGGCTCTCGCCGTGATCAGCACCAGTGCCCTAAGCTGCGGCACATGCTCCACCGTAGCTGCGAGCAGCTCAAGCGAGGTTGGATCAATCCAATGTACATCTTCGAAAATGAGTAAGACCGGCTGCCTCGCCGCTAATCCATCAAGCTGGGCCAATAGTGCTGCGAAGGTCTTCTCTTTACGTTTTTGTGGAGTGAGGTCCTGCAGCCGGTGGTGATCATCCGCCGGCAGCACCAACAACTTTGCCAAGACTGCCAAGTGTTCGGGATTACGTGTGGATTGCGCCAACAGAGCGTCCAGCTTGGATAGCTTCTCCTGAGGCGAGTCGCTGTGCTTAAATCCGGCAGCACGTTCGAGTTGGCTGATGAACGGGAACAATGCGCTGTGGGTATGATGCTCGGAGCAGAAATAGCGCAGGGTGGCGTGGGATTCACCCTGAAGCCGCTCGTTAAGCGCCGACGCAATGTGGGACTTGCCGATACCTGGCTCGCCGGTAAGTGTCACCACCCGACCTTCTTCCTGTACAGCTTGTCGCCAGCGGCGTAACAACAGCTCCATCTCCTCGTCACGCCCGAACAACGGTGGCAGCTTGGTGGTGTGCATCGCCTCGAATCGGCTCTCGACACCGCTAGTCCGCAGCACCTGATAGGCCCGGACCGGCTCCGCCCAGCCTTTCAGCACGACGGGATCTAGCTCGCAGTACTCGAACTCCCCCCCGGCGAGCCGGCGCGTCCTCGCGCAGATCAACACAGATCCTGGCTCGGCCATCGTTTGTAGTCGCGCGGCGAGGTTCGGCGTCTCACCAACAACTGCTTGCTCCGCCGGAACACTCCCAATCAGAAGCTCGGTGACCACCACAGTGCCTGTCGCAATGCCGACGCGAACCTCCAGGGCAGCGGCGACATTCCGGACGCTCGCTACGGCATCAATGATTGCAAGGGCGGCGCGCACAGCCTGTTCGGCATCATCCTCATGCGCTTTCGGATAGCCGAAATAGATCAGCACCCCGTCGCCCATGTAACGGGCTATCTTTCCCTGATAGCGGCTTATGACTTCGGTGATGCAGCTGTGATACGCGCCAATCAGCGTTCGCATATCCTCCGGGTCCAATCGCGCCGCAAGGGCAGTGGAGCCAACCAAGTCACAAAACATAACTGTAAGATAACGCCGCTCGCCCTCATCCGGTCGGCTCAGGTAAAGCTCTGCTTTAGCCGGAGGCCTAACTTCGTCATCAAGCTCTGCGATGGCGCGAACCAGCTTGCGCCGATGACCTAGCAGGACGCCCAGCTCCTTTAGATCCTGTTCTGTCAGGTCGCGGACGACCGAGAGGTCAATGCCGTTTTCGGCGAAGCGCTGGGCGTACTCCGATAAGCCGATTGACTCGAGCCACTCCGTGACGCCTCTCATGGCCTGGCGCTCGCTCTCGATGTCCGAACAATCGTACACTACACAAAGGTATCACACACGAAGAAAGAGCGAACGCGCAGCGAGTGAGTGGAGCGGTGGGCGACCGCGGCTAGTGAACCTCGCTGCCTGCGCGCGGAGATCCCCTATGGAATGAAATCATTTTGGGAGCTTGGCCAATTACGGCCGAAATATTGACCATTACGCAAGCCGCTCACTCCGGATTAGCCCCATGTCCAGCGAACTCGCCGGCGGTCGCTTGCGCGAGGCAAGATTGGGAAACAAGGTCGTAAGATATTGTCAGGCGGGCAGTCGCGCGTCCCCGCAACGACATTTTGTATCGCGCAATACCGGGCGCTGACCCTGCCGCTGGTGGGCTGGTGGGCGTGATAATTTTCCGGCATGCGAATCAAAGCGGAGACTGGCCTCTGCCAAAGGCTTACCTGTCGCTGAACACATCACATCATCACGGAGCCCGCTATATTTGAAGAATATCGGATCAAGGTTGGACCTATGATCGACAAATACGGTGGGCGGTATCTGACAAAGGGTAACGCGCATCAGTTCCCGGAAGGCGGCCATTGGGAGCCGCAGCGCGTCGTCGTCATCGAATTTCCTGACCAGCACTCACTGGCCGCTTGGCACAACTAACCTGAGTACCAGCCACTGATTAAGCTGCGCAAGCAAAGCCATGCTTGAGGGCCTCTAGGCGGCTCGGGAACCATTTCTGAGACTGTCCGGCTAGTTATGGGGTGATGACAGGACCATCGCCATGAGGACTCAATATCTCGCTGCGATAGCAATAGCTGTTCTTGCCGCTGGCACTGGGCTGGCAGTCCATTCTGGAGGTTCGCTGCCTCCTCAAACGCAGTCCACGCCGGCGGGCGATCTTCACGATCAACGTTCCCTCGACGACTTGCAGCGTGTCGTGTACAAAGCAATGTCCTCGCTGGCGGCCCTCGACGATGCTCTCGCTGTCCTGGCACAGGACAAGGCGGAAGCCGAGCGCCAGCTCGCCGCCGAACGCGAGCGCATCATGCGCGCCTCGTCGCGGGACAAACTCGCCAAGCAGGTGAGCGCCATTGAGGCGGCGTTGGCGGGTTATCTCGACCAGTCGCGCATGCTCGCCGCCGCCTTGTCCGAGATCGGCCACCGGCATTTCGAGAGCCGCGAAATGGCGAGCTTCGTTCAGAACACCATGGGTCAAATCGAGGTTGCCGCCAACTTCGCACTGGCGGAGCTGAAGGCAATGCCCGAGGCGATCCGGGAGCATCGGCAGGCGATCCCGGGTGAGCCCGCCCCTGCGTCGGTCGCGTCGGCGACCGAGCCCCCGCCCACGATGACCGTGTTTATGCTGCGCAGCTCGCATTATCGCGACTTCGACGGCCGGAAGCGGTTTTCAGGTCAATGGGGCGACCGTTGATCACGGCACCGGATTTGAGGGCCGCGTATGGGGCGAGGGCCACGAGGAGGCACTTGCGGAAGGTCGTGGCGATGCCTCGGATATTCGGGAGGCCATCGCATCCTGTAATGCCGAAGCCCGGCGAGGATATCGGTTCGGTTTCGGATGTCTTTGCGAGCGTGTACGGCCATTGTATCGAGCTGGCAGCCGGTCGGGCTGCTGAGCGTATGCTGTTGGGCGATGACGATAGCCAGTCTGCCGTCGATGATCTGCGTCAGGCCCGCGAACTGGCGCTGCTCTTCTGCAAGAGTGAGGATGCCGTCGAGAGCTTCATCGCGCATTGCGATATCGCGGCGCGCGACCTGCTGATGCCGTATGGCGACGTTCTGATGGTGCGGTCCATCGTGCTGCGTATCAAGCGCACGCTGGACTGAGATGACAAGATTATCTGGGACGTGGAGGCGCGTAAGGTGTTGGCGAAGGAGCGTAAACGCCGCGCCGAGTGGCGCAAGGGCGAGCTGGCGGCCGAGCGCTTTCGTGCCGCATGTGATCATGCTGATGCCGCAGCATTGCCATGTTCTGCACCAGATCGAATGCGGTAATCGGCGACATCAACGATCAGAAGGCGCGGCGGATGTAACCGGCCCGATGATCTTGAAGGGCCCCGACGTGCAACATCGTCGGGGCCTTTGTTTTGTCTGCCCTCGGACGCGCAGCCGAATTCCCCGAGCTGACATTCGCTAAAGGTCGGTGTGTGCTGGCGAGCGATGCGCGTTTCCTGTGTTAGGGCGTCGGCACGGCGCCCCGAGCTGAGGCGATCTAGTTTTGGAACTCGGTCTTTCCGGGGTTGTTTGATCCTCCCATCGATGGGAGGAAACCATGACAACTCCACTGTCCATTCCCTACACGCAAACCCTCAATCGCCGCAGCATCATCAAGGGTGCGGCAGCGCTCGCCACAACCGCCGTGAGCGTGAAGGCGGCCTCCGCGGCGACCGCGCCGCCGCTCGGCCAAACGGGCGCTCCAACAACGGCGAGCGAGCCGTTGCCCTTGGGGCCGCTGCCCGGCGGCCGCTATCCGGACTCCCATCTGGAATCTGCCAAGAAGGGGCCACCATCGTTCGGGCCCCCCGATTTCCCGGCCTTCGCCGGCACTATGGCGGTTGAGCGCGTCGCGACCGGATTCCGTTGGGCCGAGGGCCCGGTCTACTTCGCGGCCGGGCGTTACGTGCTGTTCAGTGACATTCCCAACAACCGCATCATGCGGTTTTCCGAGGATGACGGACACGTCAGCGTCTATCGCCAGCCTTCGATGAATTCGAACGGCAACACCATTGATCGGGAAGGACGCCTGATTACTTGCGAACACAGCGGGCGACGGGTGACCCGGACCGAACTCGACGGATCCATCACGATCATCGCCGACAAATACAATGGCAAGAGGCTGAACTCACCGAACGACGCAGTCGTCACTTCGGACGGTGCGATCTGGTTCACCGATCCGGTCTACGGGATCGGCGGTTATTACGAGGGCGTCAAAGCCGAGCCGGAGCAGGAAAAGCGCAACGTCTACCGGGTCGATCCGAAGTCTGGTGATATCAAGGTTGTGGTCGATGACTTCGTTGAGCCCAACGGCATTGCGCTCTCGCCTGACGAGAAGAAGCTCTATGTCATCGACACCGGCTTCACCGATGGGCCCAACAATCCGTCGCAGATCCGCTCCTTCGACCTGGATGTGAGCGCCGGAAAGGTCTCGAACAGCAAGGTCTTTGCGGACATGCCGAAGCCGAGCATTACGGATGGCGTGCGCACTGACACCGACGGTCGAGTTTGGCTTTCCGTCGGTTGGGGCGACCCGAATGAGGACGGCGTGCGTTGCTATACTCCCGCCGGCGAACTGCTCGGCAAGATCCACATACCCGAAACTGTCGCCAATCTGTGCTTCGGCGGTCAGCAACGAAACCGGCTGTACATCTGTGGCTCGACGTCGCTCTATGCCGTCTACACCAGTGTGCAGGGCTCTATGAAGCCGTAAGGCCAGCGATAACCCAGCCAATCTTAGAAAGAGAGCCGCTCCCGCCGGGGCGGCTCTTAGGTTTTGCGCAGGTCTCGCGCCGGTCAGATCTCAGTCGTCACCATTCTTGCGGCCGTGACGCCAACTAGTCGCTCGTTTTTCTTAACGCCGGCTCCATTTTGGTTTGGCATTAGTTTTGCAGAGGGGAATTGCAAAGGACAAACGTCGACCTTGATGACGGCTCGTTCATGTAGTCCAGATAGCGGGCTTTCACGCGAAGCCGCTGCGTTGGTGCTGCCGTCATCCTCCTCGGCATTTTCGAGAGGCATAAAGCAATGACCGCGCCTGAAGAATCAGGAATACGAGACTGGATGATTTTTGTCGCCTCTATCCTGCCACTCGTTCTCGCTGCCCCCACTTTAACACTTCACAAAGCGGCCGCCCGGGATCTCGATGGCCGATACGCGAACTCTCCTCTCAAAGGCTGGTTCGACAGCCTCCGCTCAGGCAAAGGCCCCTGTTGTTCCGACGCTGACGGGACGGCGTTGGCAGACGTCGATTGGGAAGCAAAAGGCGGGCATTATCGCGTCCGCATCGAAGGCCAATGGTGGGACGTTCCGGATGACGCCGTGATCAAAGAACCGAATCGAGTTGGCCGGACGATGGTGTGGCCGGTCTACATAAGCCCGATGGGCGGTCCGGTGCGGATCGACATCCGCTGCTTCATGCCCGGCAGCATGACATAACGGATGGCCGGCTGAGACCCTGGGTTTGTCGCTCACGGTCAACCAAAGTGGCCGAACGGTCGCGATTTATGAGCAGTCTGTGGGGCGAGTGCTTCGCGATTGTGTCTCTGACTATTACCGCTCGGACTTCTCGGTTATTTCTCGCGCGGCCAAGCTAAGCTCCAGCTCTTTGAGCTGTTCGACCAACTCTTCGACTATCTCCTCGTAATCGGACGGCGTCAGCGAATGCACACCGCGCGATGTTAGTTGGTTGTGGAGGATCGTCGCCATTACGGCTTTGACGCTCATGGAGCCTTCTGAAAATCCACGAAATACAATGTGAAGTAGACGCCAAAGATCGATTACACGTAACGCCAAGAGCTTGCCCTCTCGGCCCTACAACTACGGACGGCTCCGTCAATGTTGCGCTGCGAGGCAGTTTTTTTGGGCGACATCAAAGCGCTTCGCTCCGATCGCCGGTAGGTTGCGCATTTAGCCGAAAAACCTCTTGTCAGGCTGCTGAGGTTATGAGGCCCGGGCTCCTAGGTACACCGGGCCTCGCCTTAACTGCTGATCCGCGTAGCGCCTTACTTGACTGCGTGCTGGTCCTCGCCAGGCTCTCGACATGTCCACCAAGAATTTCGCCGACGATCTCAGCGCCACGGTGCGCTATGCACTAGAGACTACGCGTGCAATCAAGGTCTGCCCCCTTCCATTCTGATGTAACCATCCGCATCGGTGATGATGCGGCCTGACCTGCCACTGCATTTTCATCCAGCGGCAGTTAGAGTCTTGAGGTTTTGTACGCCAAGTGGCGCGGATGGAGCAACGGACGATCGGCGGAGCTGGTCGGGGTTGCGCAGCCGATCGTCCGTTGCGGTGAGGTGGGCGGCGTAGGCCGCGGGGGTCAGGTATTTCAGCGACGAGTGGGGACGCTGGAGATTGTAGTCGGCGACCCAGTTGGCGATCTTGGCGCGGGCGTCATCGAGATCAAAGAACAGGGTCTCGTTGAGTAGCTCATCGCGCATCCGGCCATTGAAACTCTCGACGAAGCCGTTCTGCATCGGCTTTCCCGGTGCGATGAAGTGCCAATCGATGGCTGCGTCCTTGCACCAGGCGAGCATGGCGTTGCAGGTGAACTCGGTGCCATGGTCGGACACAATCATTCCTGGCTTGCCGCGTCGCTCGACGATTGCCGTCAGTTCGCGGGCCACGCGCTGCCCCGAGATCGACGTCTCCGGAATGGCGCCCAGGCATTCTTTGGTGACGTCGTCGACGATGTTGAGGATGCGGAAGCGTCGGCCATTGGCGAACTGGTCGTGGACGAAGTCCAGCGACCAGCGCGCGTTGGGCCTCGCCTCGACCAGGATCGGGGCGCGGGTCCCCACGGCCTTGCGGCGAGCCCGCCGCTTGCGGACGGTGAGCCCTTCCTCGCGATAAAGCCGGTAGATCCGGTTGATCCCCGAGGGCTCGCCCTCCCGCCGCAGCAGGACGAACAACCGGCGATAGCCGAAACGCCGCCGCTCGTTGGCGAGATCGTGCAATCGGCCACGCAGAACTGCGTCCGGCGGGCGGCTGGAGCGATAGCGGATCATCTTCCGATCCGCCTCCACGATCGAGCAGGCCCGCCGTTCCGACAGGCTCATGACGGCCTGCAGATGCGCGACCGCAGCGCGCTTGGCGGCGGGCCCTACCATTTTTTTGAAAGGAGCTCGCGAAGTGCGGCCGCATCGAGCATCTGCTCGGCCAGAAGCTTCTTCAGCTTCGCGTTCTCCTCTTCCAAGGCCCTCAGCCGCTTCGCTTCGGAAACGTCCATGCCGCCGAATTTGGCCTTCCAATTGTAGATCGTCGCCTCGGAAACACCGTGCTTGCGAGCCAGGTCGGCTGTCTTCGCCCCAGCCTCATGCTCCTTCAATACCGCGATAATCTGCTCTTCCGTGAACCTTGCTCGCTTCATCTGTCCGTCCTTCTTCGGGCCGGACTCTAACTCCTTCTGGAGGAAATACGCAGTGGCAGGTCAGGCCGAAGCCATGCCTTGCGCGCCAAGAGGATCGTCAGGAGCGATGGCACGAATTGGGAGCCGAAAGACCTTTGGGAAGAAATTGGACGACAGCTCAGTGAAGCCGCAGACGGCACATGTCCTCATTGCGCATCGCATTGATCCGCGATGCAAAAAAAACCCGCCCGAGGGCGGGTAGCGCAAGGTAGCGTGATGGATGGATCAATCAGGAGAGGCGCACATTTCTACGGTTTTCCTCGGCAGGCTGGGCCTCGATAAGCCAACGGTGAGTTGGCTAGGATCCGCCGACGCCTCGACTATCCGGCCCTTGTTTCGAGTTCTTGGCCGATCATGACAACGCTCAGACATATCGCGTCTGCGCCCAACTGTGAGTTTGCCCGCTTAGTCGGCTTGGCATCTGCGAGACGGGGGGAGCCCGGCTATTGGAAGCACCACGATCGCGACGGGGATGGAATTGCTTGCGAGCCATGGCCGTCACGGCGGGGAGCTGCTGCTCGGCCACTTTCGCTTGCAACGGCTAGACTAAAAGGCTCAACGGTCCGGTAGTTTTCGGCGCTCCCAACGGCTACTTCTTCAACAGTATTCCCACGGTTCGCGCCATTCGCCTAACCGATCCGGCGTGGCGGCCGAGTTCGGCGGCTATCCTCGATGTGCCAACTCCCTGCCGGGCGAGCCTGACTAATCGTCGGACCTCTTGGTCGGCCCATTGCTTTGGCTTCTGTGTTTTCATGGTGAGCGCGACCTGCAAAAAGGATCGTCACTTGGAGAGAGCAGCTATGTAGCTTCGGTCTAAGACGGTCGGTCTGACCGCGCCGTCGAACAGCACCGTCACGCCAGGGGTGCGACTACTGGTTTCGACAATGGTGCCGGTCTTATGGGCGAACTGTGGGAGCTGAACGATCCCCAGCTCGCTCATCATGAAGCGACTGCCGACAACAAGCTTGTCAGGTTGCTGAGCGCTCATTTGGTGCCGAACTCGTCTCATTGTGAGCCGACAAGACGTTTCTGTGGACTTGCCGTCGCCTTCGTCTTTGCGGTGACGAATTGGACTCCGACGTGAGACCCATCCACCCAAATCAGCTCGCAGCGCCGAAATGCCAGTCCAGTGGACGACAGAACTAGGAAGAACTCCTGTGCCTTGAGGGGGTCCGTTGAGCCCTCGACCTCAAGCTTGGCACCGCTTGCAGAGGCATCGATGAGAATGCAGCTTCTTCGCCACGTGCCATCAACACCCATGATGCTCACGATGTGCTTGTGTTCAAACCGAACGCGGTGCGCCTTTCGATTGTCCTCGGTCATCTGCAATCCACGATTTCAAATCAGTTGGTTCAAACAAACAGGTCGCCTCTCTGCGCGTCTCTGCAATCAGCAGATCGATCCGCCCCGACTGAGCCAGTAGAGTCGTTCTGGCTGTCTCGTTCAGTGGGATTTGTCCGACGATCACCCGGATGCAGCCATTCGCGAGTTCAAGAATGAAGATCGCCTGACGAGCGTCATCTATTGTCTGAATTTCGAGAGCTTGAACTCGCGACAACAGAGCGGCGATGTTGGCGAGAATGTCAGGCAGTTTCTGGCGCGAGGGGGACGTCTTGGAGTTCGCGTTGTGCGGCTGGCGAAATTTAAGCACCGACGACATCGTCGCAATCTCTATTTGGTTCGGCGGCAGTGCCGAAAGGTATCGCAATGAAAATACAGGTATACGCGAGTACAAAGACAGGCCCACTCGGGCAAGCATTGCGGTCGTAAGAACGGCCACGCCGACCGACCGTCGAAGTCCGTGTTCAAATTTTTAAGTCAAAGCGGTTGAAAAAAAGTTAGCAAGTTGCGAGCAACCGGTATCGTAGTACGCAGGTTGCATCGAGAGCATCGAAATTCGGCGGACACAATGATCGAATACTCCGGGCTAGCCGTGCGCGGTGAAGCAGAAGTCGCTGAGCGTTGCACGTTTGCAACCCGCACAGCCGTGCGAGGTGGTAAGCTGAGGGATCAGAATGACTGAAACATATTTCGTGCTTCCTTCAATACGATTAGCGGGGGCGAAAAGTGTTTGATGTCTATCGCAATGAGAAGCGCGATTTTCTCGTTCTAAGCACAGGCTCTGCGATACCCGCAGTTTACTCTCAGAATAAGTGGCGCAAGAGCAGAAAACGAGTTCTCAAAGTCAGCGATGAGATCAAGTCAGCCGTTCAAAGACAGGGCTATTACGTTCGCAGCTTGCGGGTCACCAAGGACCGGATGCTCTAGGTCGAGCGGGCCGGCGGCTTCTCTCCATGTGCAATCTTTACAGCATCACCGCCAACCAAGCCGCCATCCTCGCGCTATTCCGCGTGGTCAACCGCTACGTCGGCAACTTGCAGCCGATGGCCGGCGACTTCCCGGACTATCCAGCTCCCGTGATCCGCAAACGGAAGCCGGAAGTGAAATGACTCTGATGCGCTGGGGGCATGACGCCGCCGCTGCGCACTGGCGGGCCGCGGGTCCAACATCCGCAACACGTCACCGCCGCATTGGCGCGGCTGGCTGAAGCCTGAGAACCGGTGCCTCGTGCCGTTCAACAGCTTCGCCGAATAGGCACCGGAGCCGGCAAATCAGAATTTGCTCGCTAGCCCAGGCAGCAAGAGACGAATTTTCCAAATTCGTGCAAAAGCTGTTCGCCAGGAATTAATCAGCCTTAATGATAAGAATTGCTTAAAGCAAAGATCGTTACAACTTCTACTAGCATCGGGCGTTTACAACTGGTCCGGTCCAGGGGAGAGACGGCCACCTGTCAGATGGTATTGCGACGGGAGGGCATCACAAATTTAGTCCTTTTGGGGAGAATGCCATGTTTGCGAAGATGCCCATCCGCACCAAAATCTCCGCTGTCGTCGTCGGCCTCTTGCTGGCACTACTCGCCACCAGCGCGTTTGCAATCTGGAAGATGCAGGTGATCAACGCCGCGGTCATCGACATGCAGACCAACTGGCTCCCAAGCATCCGCGTGCTCGGCGAGCTGCGCGCAACCACGATCACTTACCGCAATGCGGTGCGGCAACACCTGCTGAACGACCGTGCAGAGGACAAGGTGGACTTTGACAAGCGGATCGAGCAGGTCGCCGAAAGGATGGCGCAGAATATCGCGGGTTACGAGAAGCTCATCTCCAGTGCGCGGGAGCGTGCGCTCTACGACGAATGGCGCGGTCTCTGGAACGAATACATGAAGGGCTCGCAGGAGGTGCTGCGTCTGTCGCGCGCCGCGGTTGGCCGTTTCCCCGAAGAGGCCAACGAGCTGAACAGCAAAACCGTCAATCCCGTCGGCCTGAAGGCCGACAAGGTCCTGACGAATGCCATCGACCTGAACAACAAAGGCGCGGACGAGGCGGGAGCGGAGGCCGCGGCCGCCTACAACTATACCTTCAATACTGTTGTGGCGATCGCGACGACCGCCGGCCTCGTCGGCGCCCTCGTCGCCTTCTTCTTGGTGAGAAACGTCTCGCGAGGCATTGCCGCGATCGTCTCGCCGATGAAAGCGCTCAGTGCTGGTGATCTGTCGGCTGAGGTAACGCATCAGGGCGAGCGCACCGAGATCGGGCAAATGGCCGATGCATTGCAGGTGTTCAAGGAGGCACTGATCGCCAAGAAGGAGGCAGAGGAAGGCAGGGCCGAGCAGGAGCGGCAGCAGGCCAAGCTCCAGCGGCGCGAGATGGATCGACTTGCCGACGCATTTGAGACTGCGGTGGGCGAAATCGTTCAGACGGTCTCCTCAGCTTCGAGCCAGCTTGAATCATCTGCAAGCGCGCTGAGGTCGACGGCCGAACGCACGCAGAGCGTGGCGACTGGCGTCGCCGCGGCTTCCAATGAAGCGACAACCAACGTCCAGTCGGTCGCGTCTGCCTCAGAAGAGTTAGCAGCCTCGGTGGGAGAAGTCGGCCGGCAGGTGCAGGAGTCCTCGCGCATCGCAAGCGAGGCGGTCCGACAGGCCGGAATAACGAATGAACAGATCACGCGTTTGGCGCAGGCCGCGGCGCGAATTGGGGATGTCATCGATCTCATCAACAGCATTGCCGGCCAAACCAATCTCCTGGCGCTCAACGCCACGATCGAGGCGGCGCGCGCAGGTGATGCCGGTCGCGGCTTCGCCGTGGTCGCGAGCGAGGTCAAGGCGTTGGCCGAACAGACCGCCAAGGCGACGGAAGAGATCAGCCAGCAGGTCGGGAGCATGCAGGACGCTACAGGAAAATCTGTCGCGGCCATCACGGATATCAGCGGCACCATTGCCAGAATGTCCGAAATCGCCACGGCGGTCGCGGTTGCGGTGGAGCAGCAGGGTGCGGCGACGCACGAGATTGCTCGAAACATTCAGCAGGCGGCCCAAGGCACCGGCGAGGTCAGTTCCGGCGTCGCCGACGTGCAACGGGGCGCAGCCGAAACGGGCAGCGCGTCGGCTCAGCTCCTGTCATCCGCCGGGCTGTTGTCGCGCAATTCGACTAGACTCAGCGACGAGGTCGCGAATTTCCTGCGCACTGTTCGAGCGTGACGCGTTCCCGAGAGTGGGTGGCAGTTGTTCGGCGCGCGGCTTGCGCAGCTAGGTCAAGCTTGTCCGCGCCGACCGGCAGCGAGGAGGATTGTGAGCCCCTTCAGTTCGGCTAAAGTACCTTCCTGAAGCGGTGCACCATCGCCTGATCGGCAAACACAATCACTGCGAAGAACAGTTCGCGCCAGAAGAGCTAACCGTTCTTGCGCCACCGGCCGGGGACGGCGAGCTGATCTGCGCTCGGTGAATCGAAATCAAGCTCCGTCGAGCTGTCGCGAAGCTGCCGCGTGGTGATAAATGATGCTGGAGGCCCGTCGGGGATGAACGCCTTGGCGTTGCTCCCGTTGACTCCCGATGCCATCGCAAATTCCAAGTTGGCTGGCGTCCTTAAATTTGCGCGCGACTTACTTATTATGGCCGTCCCGTTCATGATCGGTGCGCTGGCTTCCGTCGCAATGGGGTCGCCTGGGACTCACATGGATAGGCGGCCGGTCGGCGCGGAATTGGTGTTAGACGGTGAAGTTCTGTCGTTACGTCAGTTCGTCTGCTATTTGCTCGGATACTTAAGTTTTCCTGAGCTTGGTTGTGTTGTTGCTTTCTGTCGGCGCGACTATCGTCCACGACCAAGTCATATCCACACGGCCGGCGTTGATCGAGCCGGTGCGTGCCGGCGGCGTTATTGTTCTTGCCTTCTTGCTCAGCTCGCTGACTGTGACTGTGCTCTGGTCGCTTTATTTTTTGACCGACATCGTAAATCGGAAGGCCGAGCACTGATTGCTACGCCCGCTTGCGCCGAGCTGCTTGCTGGGGCACCGGCAGCAAGTCAGCGCGTCGCGCCTCTGCGCTCGCCATGGTGTGCTTGTATCGATCCGGCGAATCCGGGTCCTTCCATCGACCGGTGCGCGTCAGGCCGTAGGTGTCCAGCTCGCCGTAGCGGTGCATGCAGGTTCCGCGGTGGAAGGCCGCGGTTAGTTAAGTTGCATTCCCGGTTTCAGGGCTAGCCCAGACGAGCACGCCCCCCGGAAATGGTCAGCACGGTTTCAGGCCACGGATACCAAAAACTCGGCTGAGAACTGTCGGGGGGAACGTAGGTAGCGCTCCCCCGCTACCAATCGTACGATTGTCCACGCCAAACTACGACTTTGTGCGATTTCACACTCTCGATGGTAGTGAGCCCGGTTCCTCCACCACCGGTTTTCGCGTTTCGTCCGGCAGCGCCGACGTGTAGCGGCTCCAGTTGGCGCCGAACTGGAACGGCATGATAAGACCCGTTACGACGCCCATGCCAAATGCGATGGCGAAGATCTTGGTCCAGAATGTGAGATGCGGACATCGACTTTGCGTCCCGTCGCAAGGCTCATACCCTCGACCGAGTGCAATGTAGGACGCAGCTCCGACGGTGAACGAGGCATCAGGATGTGCCAAGCGATGATCCAGGCGAACTCGATGCGCGATAACATGACTGGATCAAAGTGCATCGCTGAACCTCTTGTGCTTCGGTAATGTTAGCTTCAGCTGCAGGAAGGCGAGGATCCAAATGAGGTTCGCACCGTCCGGCATCCGAAGTGCCGTGACGCGGTTGGCCGGTCCTGCGCCACGCGACCGCCGCTGCTCGGCGGCGATCCGACCACCTCGACCGTTGCGGTAGCACCGGCAACGAGTTCGTCACGTTCGGCGGCACGATCCAGCGCGATTCGGACCGGAACACGTTGGGCCAGGCGTACCCAGTTGAAGGTCGGGTTGACGTTGGCAAGAAGGGTTGAGCCGTTGCTGCGATCGCGGTCCTCGATGCCGGCCGCAACACTCTCCACCTTCCCCTGCAACAAATATCTGCTTCCCATCAGCCACACCTTGACGGGATCGCCGACATGGATGCGCTGCAGCTTGGTTTCCTCGAAGTAGCCCTGGACGTGCAGGGTGTCGGTATCGAGCAGCGCCATCACGCCCTTTCCGGGGGTGAGGTAGGCGCCCGGCCGCAGCTCATTGTTGGTGACAATGCCGCTGACCGAGGCCCGCACCTCGCTGCGATCGATGTTGAGCTTCGCAAGGGCAACATCCGCGACGGCTTGGTCATAGGCCGCCTGGGCCGAGCCCTGGATGGCGACGACCTGGTCCATCCGCTGCGTGGAAACCACGACGCCGGGCGTCAGCGCACTGTACCGCTTCAGATCGGCATTGGCATTGTCGAGCGTGGCGCGCTTGCCTTCCTGTACCGCCTCTGCCTGCTTGAGCGCGATTTCATAGCGCGCCCGGTCGATCCGGAAGAGCACGTCGCCCTTTTGTACTTGCTGATTGTCCCGAACCAGAACCTCGCTCACAAAGCCGGAAACATCGGGAGCCACGGGCACCACGTCGGCTCGCACATGTCCGTCACGGGTCCAGGGTGCATCAAAGTAGTAATCCCACAGCTTGTAACCGGCCCAAAGCGCGACCAGCACGATGAGACCGGTCAGCGCGAAACGACGCAGCGAATTCACGACGGCTTTCATGACACCAACTCCTTGGAGGCGAGGTGAGGAAGGGGCGTGACGCCATCGGGGTCCTCTCCATCCCGGCGGCGTCTGCCGGCCTCGAAGCCGTGCATACCGGTCTGCCATTGCAGGCCAACAATTGTCCCCTTCAGGGGCTGCAGCAGAAAGAACGCCGAAAGCCCGGTGACGGGTAGCCAGATCAGCAATTGAAGCCAGGCGGGAGGTGAATAGGCTATCTCGACGGCAAGAAGCGCAGGGACGACCAAGTGGCCAACGACAGCGATCACAAGATAGGCTGGAAGGTCGTCTGCGCGCTGCGGCGTGTAATCTTCGCCGCAAACGTCGCAGTTGCCGACCACCTTGAGAAAGCGGCCGAACAGACGGCCTTGACCGCAGTTCGGGCACTTCATCGTGAACCCGCGCCATAAGGCTTTCTGAAGCGAAACGGGTGCTATCATGAGAATACCTCCGTGGAGCCGAAGATCAGGCCGGTGACCAGGCAGATGAAAAGCGCGAAATCGAATAGTGCGGGATGCCAGATCCATCGATAGAGGCCGATACGAGCAATCAGCTTGCTGACGAGGCGCGCGAGCACGTAGGCAACCACGCTCCAGAGCAGGAGCGTCGGAACGAGCACGCCGAATAGGTCAAGTTGGTATTTCATGCGGCGATCGTCCCAGGTTCGATTTGCTGCGGTTGATAGGCCGGCGACTCCGGAAAGAGCCCGGAACGAACGCCGGCGAGACCGACCAGCACGTGATCGCGGGCTTCGCTCGTGGGTTCCCGCAACGTCAATGCGATGGTGCCGTCGAGCTGTCCCACCAGGTCATCGGGGAGCGGCCCTGCCGTGTGGGTCCTGCAAATCGGGGCAAGACGAGCGAAGAACGCTTCGACTGCAGCTCTTGTGCCGCGTGACAGGCCCAAGCTCGCGCGCCTCACGCCGACAATGTTGAGCGCCGTCCGAAGTTGGCGAAGGTTGGCGGCGCCGCTCCTTGCATCGGCAGGAACGGCGGTGATGCGCGCAGCAAGTAGGGCGAGGCGATGCTGCATGAGACTGGCAAGCGCAAAGGGATCTTGGCCCGACGTGCGCTCGGCGACTGATGCAAGCGTGGTCCAATTGCTTCGTAGCAATCGGTTTGCGATCCAGTCAGCTCTGACCATGCGAACGATGCCGCAGGTCACGCCGGTCAGCGCCACACCCAGCATCAGCGCAATGCTGGAGTTGGCATAGGTGATAAAGTCGGCCGAATAGGTCTCGGTCAACGCTAGTTGCACCGAGAGGTAGATGGCAAGTATGGAGCCGATACGCGCGGTCGCGGCCCGGGCAGCCATCCAGCCGAATAGAAGGAAAATCGGCATCAATGCGACAATGAGCACCTCGAGAGTCGTAATCCGCGGCAACACACCAAACAGGTAGATGCCATGCACGGCGATAACGACGAGGAAAAGTCCGTAGAAATTGCGGAACGCCGGAAGCGGATCGTCCACGCCCGCCAGAAAGCTGCCGACGACAGCTGCGAAAAGCGGTGCGGCAACCCCGTCCGACCAGCCGGTTGCAATGGAGAAGCAACTGCAGGACAGCACCGCAAGGGCCACGGACCCGGCCGCCAGGAGCGCAGACCAGTAGTCGCGATGCGGGACGGCAACAGCCGCGGCGCCATCAGAGAAGACGAGAGGAAGCGATTCGGGATTGCGCCCCTCGGAGATGGCCTCGCGCAGAAGCTGGCAATCCTGCATAACGTCGATAAGGTTGCGGAGCCGCGCAACGAGACCAAAAATCGTGATCTCGATCCAGTCAGCATCCACGCTCAGCGTTGGTCGTACTTCATCAAGTGCTGCGCGCAACGCGCTCGCTTCCTGTCCATCGCGCCCGCCCGCTTCGAGCCATGCCGCTATCCTTGTGCACATGCGGGCGACCCGCGCAGCCGCCTCTTCATGCGAGCTGAGAGGCAGCTTGCGGTCTTCGATCGATCCGAGCAGCGGCAGCAGCGACAGCATATGCTGCCGGAGGCGCTGCAGCGCTCGCCCGATATTTGCAGAAGCGATCGCCTCATAGCCGAGATGGCGCCCGAACTGGTCGATTTCGGAGGCCGCAGCGGCAAGACGCATGCGTTCGCTATCACGCTCCTGATCGCTGCCACGGCCCGTCAGGACGTCCGCGGCGAGCCGGCGCGCACCGGCGAGCCATGCATCGGTTTGTGCGGTGACTGCGGAGGCCACGCTGCGCGGCAGCACGAGCATCGCGACGACGCTCGCGCAGACGATTCCGAGCATGATCTCCTGCACGCGGGAAACCACGATGTCGAAGGCCGACTGGGGCGTCGAGACGATGGGAAATCCGAGCAGCGCCACGGTGTAGCCGGCCAGCATGAAGACGTAGCTGCGCGGCGTGCCGTCGATCAGCGAGAGATATAGAAAGACGCCGACCCACAGCGCGATGCAGAGGCTGAGCAACTCCGGCGCATTGACGAGGTTCGGGATCAGCACGATCGTTCCTGCCCCGCCAATCAGCGTGCCCACAATGCGGTAGAACGCCTTGGAGTTGGTCGCGCCCGTGAACAGGTTCGAGGTGATGTAGACCGACGCCATGGCCCAGTAGGGACGCGGCATGTCCAGCAGCAGCGCGATCGAGAACGCCAGCATCGCCGCCGCAAACGTCCGCAGCGCGAAGATGAGGGCGGCATGTCGATACCGGAATGATGCAGCTTGGGTCATGGCGATTGCGGCGTCGGAGGACCGTTGCGTCAGCAGTGAGCGGAGTTTCTATGTGCGATGCATGACTTCGCGTCGGCCAGCGAAGCTGTTGCAAATGCGTTCGAAACGCATTCCTGCAGTCCTGAGCGCTCCATCCCGCAGTTGATGGGAGTCGCCGACGTCTCGACGACGCCGATGACGTCCGGTTTCAGAACCGTCACGAACACCATGAGGCACAGGATCTTGCCGGCGAACACGGCGAGGCACAGAACGTCTTTCATGTCGGTCCCCGATCAATGGGTTTTGACTGCACTCGTCATACGGGTTCTGGACTGCCGCGGCTTGGCCGGGGTTGCCGATGCATTTTCATTTCTTGCTGTCGGAGCGGCAGCCGGAGCCTCTTCCACCGCCGCGAACGCATCGAGTGGGCTGCGCCGCGCGGCCTGGGCATAGTCTTCGTGGACAAGGTCCGGCGCAGGGCCAGACTCAGCGGTGCGCGTCACTGGCGCATGAGCGGTGTCGAATACGACCCGTTCTGGCCATTTTTGGTCCGAACGAATGCGCAGATTGGCCCGTTCGCTCGGAGCGATCGTGGAATGCGAATGAGCAGGGGGCGCTGGAAGCAACCAATCGGCCGCAAACAGCGACAGGAGCAGGACGCTTCCCACCCACACGAAGTACTGACGTATCGGCATGGCAAGCGGTCTCTCAGTGGCTTACCACGGCGAAGATAGTCGTGGGACAGCCCGCGGGCTTTGCATCGCGTGCTGCCGGCTTGTCCTTTATTGCTGACCGCCAAAGCGTGAAATGCAATTTCAAGCCGGAGCCGGAAGCGATTGCCGGAGATTCCTCAGAGCGACTGCGAGTGGATGCGTGCGGCCGCTTGACGATAACGACCGGGCGCCTGGCCCGTCGCCTGCTTGAAGGCCCGCGTAAAATTGGCCTGGCTGGAAAAGCTGAGCGAAAGCGCGATGTCCACCAGGGACCGATCGCCACCTGCGGATTTGTCGGTCTCGGTGTCGGAATTGCTCGATGAGAAGTGGTTGACTGGAAGATGGATGTGCAGGAATTCCGGCAGATTCTGATCGAAATCGACCAAACCGGTCCGCAAACCAGGAGGAGAGAGCCAGACAGTACCGTGCCCGGCGACTATCTGACTTTCGATGCCTGGCGCTTGCCGGGTGACCACCGTCTGGCTGCTACGGGTAGCGACGCAGATCCTGATGTCGGCACGTGGGGTCCTCCAAGGAATCACCCCTTTTCTAGCCGTGCACAATTCTGCCGACAGGCCGGACCAGTTCCGGTCCGCCGAAGATAGCAGGAGCTGTCCTGGACAGTCCCGCTCCCAAGCGCCGCGATGCGGCCACCGTTCATAGCGGCCTGTGGCCGGCTGCTCTGATTGAATCTGCATGCGGCGCTCCGGACCGCGTTCATCATCGGTACGACACTAGCTAGGGAAGAGCGGCGCAATTTGCTCGTTATCGGTTGTTAGGGGCTGTTAGGGTTTGCGAGTCTCACACATCGCCAACAATCGGCTCATACGAGATAGCCGGAGATCCCGTCCCACAGCAGTTTCAGCGCCGTCACGACCAGCAATCCGTAGCAGACCCGATAGATCTGGCGTTGGTCCAAACTTCCGTGAAGCCGCCAACCCGCCCACACGCCAGCAGGAATGGCGAGCACGCTAAGCGCCATCAATGTCCAGACGTCTCCTGTCGGCTTGACCAGCAGGAGCCAGGGCACGGCCTTGGTCGCGTTGCCGACGGTGAAGAACAGGCTGGTCGTGCCCGCGTAGACCTCCTTGCTGAGGCCGAGCGGCAGCAGGTACATTGCAAGCGGTGGTCCGCCCGAGTGCGCGACCATGGTCGTCACGCCCGAGGCGAGGCCGGCGGTGATCGCCTTCGGTGTTGAGCGTGGACTTGCCGTCACCTCCGCGCCTGCAGCAAGCCACAGTGCCACGAAGATCAACGTGGTCGCGGCCATCGCGATCGCGATGGCGCGGTGGTCGAGGAAACGGAACAGCAGATAGCCCAGTCCGATCCCGGTCACGAGACCCGGTAACAGCAGTAGAAGATCTGGCTTCGACCATGTCGAAGGCTTCCAGTAGCGTAGGGCGAACAAGTCCATCGCGATGAACAATGGCGCGAGAAGCCCGCCGGCGGTGACCGGATCCATCACGAGCGACAATAGCGGAATGCCCACAATTGAGAATCCGCCTCCAAACGCGCCCTTCATGAAACAGATGAGGAATACGCCGGCAAAGGTGACCACTATCGTGGCGACGGTCAGCTCCATGGCGCCGACTCCAAGGTTGGCCCGCGCGTGAAATCGCTACCGCCGCGGGGGTCACCATCTCTTCGTCCGCTTGAGCAGGGAATGTGATGAGACCGTCGACGGCCGCCTCGATCTGAAAACGGCGGATGCCGATGTCCCGCAGAGCGCGGTCGTCGAGATTGTGAAGGCAGGCAATGGCGGTCCGCCGGCCGAGATAGCCCGCGAATCTCTCGCAAGCGCCGGCAAGCAGCCGAGACGCGATCCCGGACCCCTTGATGGCAGCAGGCAGGACGATCGTCGAGACTATCGCAAGCATTTTGGTCTCCAATGCTCCGAGGTGGGATTTCAATGCTCCGAGGAGCGGACATTCATGGCTGGCGCTGGTAGTTGCTCGTGAAATGACTCTGAACGCCGGCCTCTCGATATGAGCTTCTCGGATGAGCAGATTGATCCGATACAATTCTCGGTTCAGGTCGGATTGTCGAAGCCGGCCGACACGAAAGTCCGGCGGGCCGCGCAATGGCCAGCCGACACTCAGTCATCCGCCGAATTTGGAATCATCCACGCCGAAACCGTCTGCCACACACCATCGCTCGACTTGCGCTGATACGTGACGAAGTCGGCGTCGTCGCTGTACTGGATTTCGTAACGATAGGATTCGAGATGCCTTGTCATTGAACTCTCCTTGTCAGTGTTGAGGACGGCGTTTCTCACGCCATCATCCAAGGAGATCGATTGGAGAGCCCGCCTGAGAAAGGGCCGTACGCGGAAAGGGTCCTTCCAGGCAGCGGAAGGTTCGCTCGATATGGGCAAACCGGTCCTCCCAAGCGATGTCGTCTTCCGAAGTCCGGGGCGATATGGCAAAATCGGAAGGTATCCTCCCGAATTATGGAAGGGGATTCGATGGATCGCCTGGAAGCGATGTCGACCTTTCTGACCGTGGTCGAGCAGGGCAGCTTGTCCGCGGCGGCGCGGCAATTGAAAACGCCGCTCACAACAGTCAGTCGCAACGTATCCGAGCTCGAGGCTCACCTGCGGACGAAGCTCTTCAACCGATCGAGCCGGCAGCTGGTGCTGACGGATGCGGGCACGTCCTACGTTGCGGCTTGCAAGCGCATCCTCACCGATGTGCTCGAGGCGGAGCGTACCGCCTCCGGCGAGTATACCACGCCGACAGGCGAGCTGGCGGTGACGACCCCACTGGGCCTTGGGCGCATCATCCTGATGCCGATCATCGCGGACTTCCTCAAGTCCTATCCGGACATCAAGGTCAAGATGATCCCCACCGATCAGAAGCTGAGCCTGGCCCAGGAGCAAATCGATGTCGCGGTGCGCATCGGCGAGTTGCCGGATTCGAGCCTGGTCGCGCTACGGCTTGGCAGGACGCGCCGGGTGGTGTGCGCCAGTCCCGCTTATCTGGCGGCTCGCGGAACGCCGCGCACACCGGAAGATCTGGCCGGGCATGATTGCATCAGCTATCCCGGCTTCGCGCCCCCCGACGTCTGGACATTCGTCAAAGGCAAGGCGACCATCGCAGCGCCGGTGCATACGCGGCTCACCGTCGGCAGCGCGGAAGCGGCTTGTACGGCAGCCCGCGCAGGCGTGGGAATTTCCATCGCCTTTGCTTACCAACTCGAGGCCGGTCCGGAAGCGGGAGCATTGACGACCGTGCTGGATGAATTCCAGCCACCGTCAATGCCGGTTAATCTCGTCTATACGGCCAACCGGTTTCTGCCGATCAAAGTAAGAGCGTTCCTGGACTTTGCAGCACCGCGGCTGAAGCGAGTCTTCGCGGAGTAGACCCTGACGGTGCGAGCTCCGCTGTCGGGCTTCCAAAATCTGGAAGGATGACTCCCGATTTCCCGGCCTGTTGACCCAGGCCTTTTGCCCCACCTCCCAGTCATGACCCGCCGGAAAACGGCGTTACGAACTGGAGGCAAACATGGGTGAAGTCATCCAATTTATCCCGAAGGCCGAGCGCGAACGGCTCCGGCTGATACGAGAAGCCCGCGCGATCTACGACAGCGTCTTCCCGCCGGCCAACTCGATCGACAAGCAGCCCGACAACGTCACTAACGGAACCTGGATTCATCGGGGCGGCGAACCGTTGTCGTGATCAACGACTTCGCGATGCTCGATCGTCAATCATTAGGAGAAATCGTCATGTCAATCCGCAACACGCTATTCGCCACTGTATTCGGTATCGCTTCCCTGACGGCCGCCCACGCAGAGGGGCTGCGTCCAATTGAGGCCAAGAGCATCGACCTCGGCGGGATATCGGGGGTCGCCTACTACACTGTCGAGCGCGATGGATTTCGCGTGGTCGCCACCCTGGCGCAGGGCGAGACAGGAACACCGTTCCGCGTCGTATCTCTTCTCACACCTGGTCAGCGCCTGCTTCTCTCGACACCGCAGCCAGCGGGCGTGATCGAGATCAGCCGGGAAGGTGACAGCGTGCTGGTTCGCAAACCGAGCACAGCCTCGAACTGAACTTCGACTTGAACGGTTGCGCTCGCTAAGCGGAACGCAGCCAGGGAGACTGCACATGTCCACCATCCATCTTCATCGCAGGACCACGGCGACGCCCGAGCAGTACGTCGCCGGCCTGACCGATTTCGGGCCCGGCCGCTCGAAGGTCTTTGGCAACAGCAGCGATGCGTATCTCAAGGTGCATCATCGGAGCGGCTCGCATGCCGACGTCACTGAAGGCTCGGGCGGGATCTGGGAGCGCCTGCACTACGACTGGTCCGATCCTGCCCGCGTCGTCCTCACGACGACCGACTCCAACGTCTGGGGTGGTGCGTCGGGTCACATCTACACCTTCGCGCGTCGGCCCGACGGCACGACAGACATCGATGTGGTCGTCACACGCGACGGCAAGAACCTGACGGGGCGGCTGCTCGGCTTCGTGCTCGGGACGATCGGCAGGCGGGTTCTGGACAAGGCGTTTGAAAACTCCGTCAAGGCCATCGAAGCCCGGAACGGCAAAGCTGAGCGTGAGGGCGCAAGTTATTCCAGCATCGCCGCCTGAGGAGTGGAATAGCGAGCGAAGCCAGCCGGAACTCGCTTTCACCAAGTTCAGCCTGAGGAGGAAGATATGACTGGGATTCAAATGAGCGACGAAGTCGCAATTACAGCCCAATCAGATCAATTGTATCTTGACGATCTTCACGTCGGACAACGCTTTACCACTGGAACGTACAGGCTCGACGAAGCGCAGATCAAGTCATTCGGTCTTCAGTTCGATCCGCAACCCTTTCATACGGACGAGCACGCGGCTGAGCGGACATTCTTCAAGGGTTTGGCGGCGAGCGGTTGGCACACCGCCGCGATCACAATGCGCCTGAATGTCGAGAGTGGTCCGCCACTCGCCGGCGGTTTCGTCGGCGCCGGCGGCGAGGTGAGCTGGCCGGCACCGGCCCGTCCGGGCGACGTGCTCCATGTTGAGAGCGAAGTAGTTGAAGTCACACCATCACGCTCCCGACCCGAGCGCGGAACGATAGTCCTTCTGAGCCGGACCATAAACCAACGTGGCGACGTTGTTCTGGTTCAGAAGGCCAAGCTTGTTGTTCTGCGAAAAGTCGCGGCGTGAGGAGACTTGGTTTGCAAAACCGACCATCAACAACGTTGAAGCTCTCACTCTGTAGGAGCGTGTCTTGGAAATCCGACATGATCAACCGGCCGCTGCGACTCGATATGGATTGGAGCACTATGGTTTCGAGGGAATTCTCTCATCTTCAGCGGATCGAGGTTGGTCCGGCCTGTCGGCCCAACTGTGTGACCGTTCGCAAAGGGGTAATCCCATGGAGAACCCCACAATCCGATATCAGGATTTTCGTAGATACTCGCGGCAATGAATCGCTGGTTACGCGACGGGCCCCAGGCGTCGAGAGCCGGATAATCGCAAGGCGAGGCACAGTTTGGCTCTCTCCTCCTGGTTTGCAGGAAGGTTCGGTTGACATCGCCGAAGATATGACGGGAATTCTGCATATTTATCTTCCACTCAGCCATTTCTCGTCCGGTAATTTCGATATCAATATCGATCTGGCCGCGGTCCACGGGCTTAGCTACGAAAGCGCTTTCGAAGATCCGCTGCTGGCTGAAATCGGATGTGCAATCGCATCGGAATTGCAGACCGAAACCTCCACCGGCAGTCTGCTCATTGAAGGCCTTGCATCCAGCCTAGCGGCGAGGTTGGTCCAAAAGTGCATCGGGACATCGGCCGGCCAGTCCATGGCTCCTCGCGCAAGTGGAGCTCTGGATCGACGCAGGCTTCAGCGTGTGCTGGATTACATTGAAACGAACCTGGAAGGCGATCTCAGCCTCGACCTGATGGCATCCATTGCTTGCCTGAGCCGATACCACTTTGCCCGCGCCTTCAAGCAAGCCGTCGGACAATCTCCTCATCGCTACGTTAGCGCCAGGCGCCTTGACCGCGCGAAAGCCTTGTTGATGCAAGGTGATCGATCGTTGGTGGATGTTGCGTTGGCGCTCAGCTTTTCCGACCAAGCAAGCTTCACACGCGCATTCAGGCAAGCAACAGGCCGGGCGCCCGGCCAATACCGCCGCGAGTTTGGATCGCGACAACACGATTCACCACCGGCTGCTATCAGGCAGGCTCTTCCGATGCTGGCGTGAATCGTCGCTCGCGGCATCATCAATCTCAAACACGCGCGGCCATTATCCCGCATCGGCATCGTTCATCTCGCCAGCAACAAATGACAAAACGACAGCATGCGAAGCAAAGAATTCGGCCGGTGCCTTCACTATCGATTGCGACGAAGCAAGGCACAAGGACCGTCGCTGTTGGGCACCAGCGATTGCTTAGCGTTCGAACGGCAATACAGCTGAGGAGCTCCGTGATGAGAATCATAGATGCAAGCGCGTTGTCAGGTTTTGCTCGCAAGACGGCTGAGTCAGCATCCCACTTCGGCAACGTCGTTCACAACCTGATCATGGACATACGCGACAGCTACCGGCCCGAACTGCACTACATGCGCGGCCCCGGCCCAAAATGGCGGGCCAAGCATCAACCCAGGCAAAGTGCCAGTTCTGAAGCTGTACCGTCAGCCGGGCCCCATCAACTGTCGCCGGTGTATGTACACCAGCGCGGCACGGCCGACCCCATCTGACAGTCCGTCGAGGTTACGCAATCATGTTCGTGATACCAGTGTACCTGCTTGCCGTTTCGCTCTTGATCAACATGGCGACAATCTCGAGAGTCGAATCCTCGGAGCGCATCCGCCGCTCGGATCGCGCCTCAGATCGCGCGCGTTGGGCGGAAACCCGAGGATGGATGCTGTTCGTTGGCGCAGGCCTTTGCATCGCATTGATGGCTGTGCTGAGCGGTTCGGTGCATGCCGGCGTCGCCCTCGAAGAGCGCAAACTGCCGATGAAGTTCACTTGGGTCGACTGCCAGCCGAATTGCCGGGGCTGGGTCAGCGCGGCCGGGATCGTGACTGCCGACAGTCCAAGGGATTTTGATGAATTCGCCCGTGGGCGACAACTCGGCGGCGCGACCATCGTGCTGGATTCCAGCGGCGGTTCGGTCAACGCCTCGATCGCGCTTGGAAGGCGTTTCCGCGAGCTTGGGGCACTGACCACCGTCGGCGTCAGCGTGCAGACCAATACCGTCCAGGGTACTTCTGCCAATATGGCGCCCGTAGCCTATTGCGAATCGATGTGCGTGTTCCTTCTGCTGTCGGGCAAGACGCGTTATGTGCCCGAGACTGCCCATGTCCGGGTGCATCAGATCTGGCTCGGCGACCGCGCCAATGACGCCAAGGCCGCAACCTACAGCGCAGATGATCTGGTGATCGTGGAACGCGACATCGGGCGTCTCGCCAAATACACCTTCGAGATGGGCGGCGCGGGCGATCTGTTGTCGCTGTCGCTGAACGTGCCACCGTGGGAAGATCTGCATGAACTGTCTCGGGATGAATTGCGACTGACCAATCTCGTCACCACCGATATGGTTGCTCAGGCAGGCATCCCCAATGCAGCGATGGTCGAACTGATGCCGAAGCCGGTGCAGGGTCGCTTCGTAAGCAGCGCGGATGCGACCTCTCCGGAGCCGGCAAAACCTGTCAAGTCGGCTGAAGCTATGAGCCGCACGGGCGGCGTGAGGACGGCGATGACCCCGCCTGGGCAAGAGTAGCAGGTAGCGCTAACTGGGGAGCTGCTAAAATCGTTCTGGCCGCCAAAGCGTGCTTGCCTCCTTCGGCATCGTCGTCTGACGCGAGAGGTTCATCAGTGTGACGGGGCTTGGACCCTCGCAATCCTTGCTCTGGGCGGCACCGGCACTCGCACGCGCGACTTCCGACCGCGAGCGTCGAGGACCGAGGTCGTCCGTGCCTTCCACCGTTCGGAAAGGTTCCTTTCAATTCCGCCGTCTAGTGAAGCAGAGGCTCTCCGCCCCATAATTCCGGCGAGCAACGGTGAGGTCAACTCTGAAGGAGCGCGTCATGGAAGTTCGGCAGGAGCAACCGGCTGGTGCGCCTCGCAATGCGCGGTGGCCGTACTACGATTTTTGGGGGAAGCATGGCCCCGTGAATTTGCTATCGACTTCCACGAATCGAGGCTGGTCCGGCCTGTCGGCCCAATTGTGCAATGTCAGCAAAGCGGTGGTCCCTTGGAGGACCCCACAATCCGAAATCAGAATTTGTATCGATGTCCGCGGCAATAATTCGTTCATCGCGCGGCGCGCTCCAGGCATTGAAAGTCGGATAGTCGTAAGGCGAGGTGTCGCGTGGCTATCCCCTCCTGGTTTGCAGGACGGTTCGGTTGATATAGCCGAAGATATGAGCGGAGTTTTGCATATCTATCTTCCACTCAGCCACTTCTCGCTGGGCAATTCCGATATCAAAGTCGATAAGTCCGCAATCGGCTCGTTGAGCTACGAAAGTGCTTTCGACGATCCGCTGCTGGCCGAGATCGGATGTGCAATCGCATCGGAGCTACAGACCCAGACCTCCGCCGGCAGTCTGCTCATTGAAGGCCTCGCATCGTGTCTCGCAGCGAGGTTGGTTCAAAAATACACCGGGGCATCGATCGGCCAGTCCATTGTTTCTCTCGCAAGAGGAGCGCTCGATCGGCGCAGACTCCAGCGTGTGCTGGAATACATCGAAGCGAACCTGGAAAGCGATCTCAACCTTGATCTCATGGCATCGATTGCTTGCCTGAGCCGATACCACTTTGCCCGTGCCTTCAAGCAAGCCGTCGGGCAACCCCCTCATCGCTACGTTAGCGCGAGGCGCCTTGACCGCGCGAAAGCCTTGTTGACGCAAGGTGATCGATCGTTGGTGGATATTGCGCTGGCGCTCAGCTTTTCTGATCAAGCCAGTTTCACACGCGCATTCAGGCAAGCAACAGGGCAGGCGCCCGGTCAGTTTCGTCAGTTATTCGGATCGCAACAGGACGGTCACTGAGGCGAGCTCTTCCGTTTTGGCCTCGACCTGATCTGAATACGTCGAATGCGCACTTGATCGCATCACACGTTCGGCATTTTCACAGCCCGGCCAACACCTCAGACAGTCCTGAGTATGCCGCGGCCTGTATCCCCGCATTTGCATCGGCAGCCGATCGCCCGCAACAAATGACAAAACCAGAGCAAGCCGCGCAAAGCCTTCGGGCGGTCGCTTCACTAGGTTCGATGAGTTGGAACGAGACGCCTGCTGCAGTCGCAGGCCCCGCATCGAAATGGAGATCGAAATGGCCACCGCTGCTGCACAGAAACCTTCGGGACCGAAACAGCTTCCTCCGCCGAACGCCGACTTCTTTCAATTCGCTGACTCGCTGGGCGACGAGGAGAGGGCGATCGTCAAGAAGGTGCGCGCCTACATGGAGACGAAGGTCGCTCCCATCATCAACAAACACTGGGTCGAGGACTCATTCCCGTTCGAGCTACTCCCGTCTTACAAGGAACTGAACATCGCCGGCCTCGGCATGCACGGTTACGGTTGCCCCGGTGGAAGCCCCTTGCTGGTCGGCCTGGTCGCCCTGGAGATCGCGCGTACGGATGTTTCGTTCTGTACTTTCCACGGCGTCCACACCGGTCTTGCGATGAATTCCATCTACCTCGCGGGCACGGAGGAGCAGAAGCAGAAGTGGCTGCCCCCGATGGCGCGCATGGAAAAGGTCGGCTGCTTCGCGCTGACCGAGCCGCTGGTGGGCTCGGGAACCGGTGCTGGTCTCACGACCACGGCGCAGCGCGAAGGCGACACCTGGGTCCTCAACGGACAGAAGCGCTGGATCGGCAACGCGCCGTGGTGCGACATCTCGATCGTCTGGGCGCGCGACGTGGCCGATAACCAGGTGAAGGGGTTCATCGTCGAGAACAAGACGACGCCCGGGTTCAGCGTCGAGAAGATGCAGAACAAGATCGCGCTGAAGGTCGTGCAGAACGGCCAGATCACGATGACCGACTGCCGCGTGCCCGATGCGAACCGTCTCCAGGGAGGCAAAGGGACGTTTCGCGATCCTGCGCTGGTGCTGCGCGGCACCCGGCACGGCGTTGGCTGGGAAATCACCGGCGCCCAGATGGGTGCCTACGAAAATGCCCTCAAATACGCGCAGGAGCGCTTGCAGTTTGGCAAGCCGATCGGGTCGTTCCAGCTCATTCAGGATCTTCTGGCGAGGATGCTGGCCAACATCGTGGCCTGTCAAAGCATGCTGGTCCGCGCGATGCAGTTGGAAACCGAAGGCAAGCTGACGGATACGCAGGCAGCGATCGTCAAGGCATTCTGCACGTCCAAGGCACGGGAAACCGTCGCCTGGGCCCGCGAGCTGATGGGCGGCAACGGAATTCTGGTCGATTACAACGTGGCGCGCTTCTTTGCCGATGCCGAGGCGATCTACTCCTACGAAGGCACCTACCAGATGCAGAACCTGATCGTCGGCAAGGCGATCACCGGGTTCAGTGCCTTCGTCTGATGTCACGAATGGGCCGGCACTCGGCTGCCGGCCCATCCCTCAGCCAGGATCAATCAACATGTCAACATCAGCAATTACGTCGCCACCGCTTGCGAATGTCCTCTACGAGACACGGGGCGCAATCGCCTATGTAACGGTCAACCGGCCCAAGGTGCTCAACGCTCTTGACGCAGCAACCTGGCAGGACCTGTCGACCGCATTCGAGGATGCGAAAAGCGACCCGACCATCCGCGGCGTCATTCTGACGGGAGCGGGCGACAAAGCCTTTATCGCCGGTGCCGACATCAGCGCCATGGCGCAAGCGACTGCCATTGACGCTGAACGGTCCAGCCGCTTCGGACAGCAAGTCCTCGATCTCATCGAGAATCTCGGCAAGCCGGTGGTCGCGGCGATCAACGGCTTTGCGCTCGGCGGCGGCTGCGAGACCGCGATGGCTTGCACCATCCGCATTACGGTAGAGCACGCGAAGTATGGCCAGCCGGAGGTGAAGCTCGGATTGCTTCCCGGTGGTGGCGGCACGCAGCGGCTGCCGCGCCTCGTCGGCAAGGGCCGTGCTCTCCAGCTCATTCTGTCAGGCGGACTGATCAGCGCGCAGGAGGCGTACCGCATCGGGCTGGTCAACGAGATCGTCCCCGCGTCCGACCTGATCCCGCGCGCGGAAGCGATCCTGAACGAGATTGCCGCCAATGCGCCGATCGCTGTCAAGTTCGCGCTGGATGCCACCAACAAGGGAATGGAAACCAGCCAGAGCGAAGGCCTCGCCCTCGAAGCTT
Organism: Bradyrhizobium zhanjiangense; assembly: GCF_004114935.1. NCBI lineage: Bacteria > Pseudomonadati > Pseudomonadota > Alphaproteobacteria > Hyphomicrobiales > Nitrobacteraceae > Bradyrhizobium > Bradyrhizobium zhanjiangense. The sequence continues at coordinate 8,384,538 of NZ_CP022221.1, read as the reverse complement.
CTTACTTCGGGCTGTGCGCCGGCACGGAGGACAAGAAGGAAGGCACTTCGGCCTTCCTCGAGAAGCGCGCGCCGCGGTTTCTCGGTCGCTGAGATTGCAGTCAACCATCCGATCGAACTCAGGAGCCAACAATGGCAAACGAAAACATCTTTTCCGGCTTGAAGGTTGTCGACCTGTCCAGCTTCGTCGCTGCGCCCGGCGCGGCCGTGATCCTCTCCGACTTCGGCGCCGATGTCATCAAGGTCGAGCCGCCGCAAGGCGACATGTGGCGGCAAGGGCACCGCACCCCGGTCCAACCGCAATCCGAAGATGCCTATCAGTGGCATCTCGCCAACCGCAACAAGCGCAGCATCGCGTTGGATCTCAAGTCACCGGGCGCGCAGCAGGTCATCTTCGAGCTTGCCAACTGGGCCGATGTGTTCATCGTCAACACGCCGCACCATGCACGGAAGAAGCTGAAGCTCGAATATGAAGACATCGCGGGATGGAATCCGCGCCTGATCTACGCCGATCTGACCGGCTTCGGCGAGAACGGTCCTGACGCCGACCTACCCGGCTTCGACGTTACGGCGTATTGGGCGCGCAGCGGTCTCTTGTCGATGACTCGCGATGCGGGCGTGCCGCCGACCTGGCCCGTGGGCGGCAGCGGCGACAATGCCACGGCGGTCGGCCTCTATTCGGCGATCGTCACTGCCCTGTACAGGCGCGAGCGCACCGGCAAGGGCTCGCATGTCACGACGTCGCTGCTGGCCCAGGGTGTGTGGTCGGCCAGCGTTTCGATCCAGGCAGCACTCGCCGGCGCCAAATTTCCTCCGCGGCACGACCGCACACATCCCGCCAATGCGGCGATGAACGTGTATCGGTCATCCGACGAAACCTGGTTCGTCCTCATCATCACCCCCGACAAGTTCGTGACCGTCGTGAAGGCGATCGGCCGCGCGGATTTGCTGACCGATCCGCGCTTCTCCAGTCCGGCGCAGATCATGGCGAACATGACGCCGCTCACGGCCATCTTCGACGAGCTTTTCAGCGCCCAACCCATGGCGCATTGGCATTCGGTCTTCGCCGGCTTGAACGTCACTTTTGGCGAAGTCCGCGGACCGCAGGAGGTGATCAACGATCCGCAGCTGAGGGAAAACGAGATCATCGTTCCGCTCGAGGGCGCCGGCGCCAAGCTGACCTCGACGATCTCAAGCCCGATCCAGGTGCACGGCGTCGCCAAGGAACCGGCCCGGCGTGCGGCCGAACTCGGTGAGCACACCGAGGAGATTCTCGGCGAGCTCGGCTTCGACGCAAAGGACATCGAGAGCCTGCGCGAAAGCGGCGCCGTGCCGAAAGCAAGGGAACATGCGGCCTGACCGCGCAGAAACCATCGAACAAGGAAGCACGCAATGAGCGACATCATTACGGAAATTTCCGGCGGCATCCTGCGGGTCGAGCTCAATCGCCCGGCCCAGAAGAATGCGATGACGGCGGGCATGTACACGAACCTTGCCGGCATCTTCGGGGAAGCTGACATGGACGAAGCGGTTCGTGTCGTACTCTGGCACGGCGCTGGCGACGCGTTCTGCGCCGGCAATGACATCGTCGACTTCCTCAAGAATCCGCCCGGGCCCGGCGAATCCCCGCAATCCGCCCTGATCAACGCGTTCATCGCGTTCGAAAAGCCAATTGTTGCGGCGGTGCAAGGCGTTGCGATCGGCGGCGGAACCACCATGCTGACGCACTGCGATTTCGTCTACGCCGGAGAGAACGCCAAGTTCAAGCTCCCCTTCATTGATCTCGGCCTGGTGCCGGAATTCGGTTCGAGCTTTTCGATACCGGCAAGCGTCGGGCATCTCCGGGCGGCGGAAATGTTCTTGCTCGGCGAACCCTTCACAGCCGCGCGGGCGGCAGAACTCGGCCTCGTGACCCGTGTGCTGCCCGATCGCGATCTGCTCACGACAGCCACTGCGACGGCGCAGAGGCTCGCGGCAAAGCCGGCCGGCGCATTGCGCGCCTCCAAGCGCCTCATCAAGCAGGCTTCGATCGGCCAGCTCAGGAAGGCTGCGAAATCCGAGAGCCGGGAGTTCAGCGAACGGCTGCGCTCCGCGGAAGCCATCGAAGCCTTCACCGCGTTCCGCGAGAAGCGGCCGCCCAATTTCACCAACCTGCCGAAGCCGCTCGCCGCCGAATAGTCCGATGCCAGCGAAGCGCCACGAAAGGACAGACCCATGACCGTACTCCATGCCACGCAGACAAAAGCCGCATCGGGCGCGAGCCGCTCCGGCCGGTTGTTTCTACTCGACTTGAGCGGCGGGCGCGTCCTGTCGATGGATCCGGACGGCTCGCATGCCCACGTCATCGCGGCCGACTGTCCTCATCCCGACGGGATCGTCGTCGACGTGGAAGCGGGGCACGTCTACTGGACCAACATGGGAGCCATTCCGAACCGGAACGACGGCTCCATCGAGCGCGCCGACCTCGATGGAAGCAATCGCAGGTTCATCGTTGCACCCGGCGGCACATTCACGCCGAAGCAGCTCCATCTCGATAAGGCGAACGGCAAACTCTACTGGTCCGATCGCGAGGGGATGCGCGTCATGCGTTCGAATCTTGACGGATCGCAGATCGAAACCCTTGTCCAGACCGGAACGGGCGAAAATGACCGCCGCGATCAGTCCAGATGGTGCGTTGGGATCGCCGTCGATTCCGAACGGGGGCAGATCTACTGGACGCAAAAAGGCGGCGACAACGCCGAAGTCGGACGCATTTTGCGCGCCGGGATCGAGATCCCGAAGGGCGAGACGGCGGCTGATCGCAGCGACATCGAAGTCTTCTTCAACGGGCTTCCCGAGCCGATCGATCTCGAAATCGATCTAGAACATCGCATCCTTTACTGGACCGACCGCGGCAATCCCCCACGCGGCAACACGGTGAACCGCGCACCCATCGACGCGAAGCCCGCAGAAAATGTGCCGCAGATCGTGGTCTCGGACCTGATGGAAGGTATCGGCATCGCTCTGGATGTTCCCGGCAACCGCATGTTCGTGACCGATCTCGCCGGTTCGCTTTATGCGGCGAAGCTCGTCGGGACGGACAAGCGAATGCTTCTCGCCGCCCAGGGCAATCTCACCGGCATCGCTTACGTCGAAGTCTGACAAACGCATCGGAGCATCCCCATGACCAATAGCAAACCCATTCGCCGTGTCGCAATCATCGGCACCGGCGTGATTGGCGCGAGCTGGGCCGCGCAGTACCTCGCCAAGGGACTTGAAGTCGTCGCGACGGACATCGCGCCTGACGCGGAAGCCGCGCTGCGGAAGTTCGTGAAGTCGGCCTGGCCGGCTCTCGAACGGCTGGGTCTGTCGCCTGGCGCATCGCTGGCGAACCTGAAGTTCACCGCCGACCTTGCCGAAGCTGTTGTCGGTGTCGACCTCGTCCAGGAGAACGGGCCGGAACGGCTGGACTTCAAGCAGAAGCTGTACAAGCAGCTCGACGAGCTGCTGCCGCCGGACGTGATCATCGCGTCGAGCTCGTCCGGAATCAAGATGAGCGACATTCAGTCGGGCGCTGCATTGCATCCGGAGCGTTGTGTGATCGGTCACCCCTTCAATCCGCCGCACCTGATTCCTCTGGTAGAGGTGGTCGGGGGGACAAAGACCTCGGAACAGACGATCCAGTGCGCGATCGCGTTCTACAAGTCGATTGGCAAGAAGGCCGTACGGCTCAACAAGGAAATGCCGGGCCATGTCGCCAACCGCCTGCAGGGTGCTTTGGCGCGGGAAGTCTACTACCTCATTGCCGAGGATGTGCTGAGCGCTGCCGACGTCGACGACGCCTTGTCCTGGGGTCCAGGTCTGCGCTGGGGCATCATGGGCAACATGATGCTCAATCATCTCGGCGGCGGCCCGGGCGGCATCGAGCATTTCCTTCACCAGTTTGCCGGCCCGATGACGACCTCGTGGAAGAGTCTCGGCTCGCCAGTGCTTACGACGGAGCTGCAAAAGAAGCTCGTCGACAGCGTTCATGCCGAGGTCGGATCGCGCACCATCGACGAGTTGGAGGCGGAGCGGGACGAGATTTTGCTCGGCCTCATCGAGCTGCGCACTAAAGGCTCGCACGCTGCCGCACCACGTAACCCGCAGCACGCGTTGGCTGATTCCGGCAGATAGCGCCATCCTAGCGGAGCCCTGCAATGAGTGACTTCGCTATCGCTCGCTGGACAGCAGTCCGGGGAAGAATTGCGATTGACGAATCTCGTCACCGAACATGTTTGCTCAGGCTGGCAGCGTCCATGCAGCAACTTCGGGTGGCAACTGATCCAGCGCTAATGGATTGCAGTGCGGCCGTGGTCGGCCTTGAGCACACATTTCACAGGGATACCTTATCGGCATTGCATAAGAAGAGATCTCGAAGGAAAATTGATCGCGCAGGGTAGAAGGATAGAGGTGCGTCATGTTCGAAGGATGGGATGCGGTCGCGCTCGCCCGCGCACAATTTGCTTTCACGATGTCGTTCCACATCGTGTTCCCCGCGTTCTCGATCGGGCTCGCAAGCTACCTCGCGGTGCTGGAAGCGCGGTGGCTTTTGACCGGACGCGAGGTCTTCCTCAACCTGTTCAACTACTGGCTCAAAATCTTTGCGGTCGCCTTCGGTATGGGCGTGGTGTCGGGCATCGTGATGGCCTATCAGTTCGGGACCAACTGGTCGGTTTTCGCCGACAAGACCGGTCCTGTGATCGGGCCGCTGATGGCCTACGAGGTGCTCACCGCGTTCTTCCTCGAGGCCGGCTTCCTCGGCGTGATGCTGTTCGGCCTCAAGCTCGTCGGCCCCCGGCTGCATTTCCTGGCGACGCTGATGGTCGCGATCGGCACGCTGATCTCGGCGTTCTGGATTCTCTCGTCCAACTCCTGGATGCAGACCCCAACTGGCTATGCGGTGAACGCCGACGGCCAGTTCGTTGCGGCGGATTGGCTCGAGGTGATCTTCAATCCGTCGTTTCCATATCGCCTCGTGCATATGGTGCTGGCGGCCTACCTCACCACGGCGCTGGTGGTCGGCGCCGTCGGCGCGTTTCATCTTCTGCGCGACCCACATATCGCCGGCCCCCGCGTGATGTTCTCCATGGCAATGTGGATGGCCGCCCTGGTGGCGCCGATCCAGATTCTCGCTGGCGACCAGCACGGCCTCAACACGCTTGAGCACCAGCCCGTGAAGATCATGGGTATGGAAGGCCATTACCAAAGCCATCCCGATGGCGCGCCGCTGATCCTGTTCGGCCTGCCCGACCAGCAGGAAGGCAAGGTCAAATACGCCCTCGAAATTCCCAAGATGGGCTCGCTGATCTTGAAACATTCGCCGAATGCGCCGATGCCCGGCCTCGACACCGTGCCACGTGAAAACTGGCCGCCGGTGCCGGTCACCTTCTGGTCGTTCCGCATCATGGTCGGCATGGGCTTCCTGATGTTCGGCCTCGGCCTGTTCAGCCTCTGGTGCCGCTGGCGTGGAACGTTGTTCGCCTCGCGGCTGTTGCATGTCTTTGCGGTTCTGATGGGACCGGCCGGCTTCATCGCGGTGCTCGCGGGCTGGATCACCACCGAGACCGGACGGCAACCATTCACGGTGTACAATCTGCTACGGACCGCTGAATCTGCCTCACCTCTGGCGGCCCCTGCCGTCGGCTCCTCACTGCTCGCCTTTGTCATTGTCTACTTCGTCGTGTATGCCGCCGGCGTGACCTATCTGTTGCGGCTGATGGCGCAGCCTCCGCATCCCGGTGAAGCCGGACCGTCCCACGAGGTGCCGATACGTACGGCCGGCATCACGCCCGCGATCGAAGGGGTGACCCAATGAGCCTCGCCATCGACCTCGCAACGATTTGGGCGCTCATCATCGCCTTTGCCGTGTTCGTCTATGTGATGATGGACGGCTTTGACCTCGGGCTCGGCATCCTGTTTCCGTGGTTTCCGGCGAAGGCCGACCGCGACGTGATCATGAACAGCGTGGCGCCGGTGTGGGACGGCAATGAGACCTGGCTCGTGCTCGGCGGCGGCGGCGTGATGGCGGCATTTCCGCTCGCCTACGCCGTGCTGCTGCCCGCGCTCTATACGCCCATGATCGCGATGCTGATCGCGCTCGTCTTCCGCGGCGTCGCCTTCGAATTCCGCTGGCGCGCGCAACGAGAGCGCAACCCTTGGGACCTTGCCTTTGCCGGCGGCTCATGGCTTGCGGCGCTGGCGCAGGGCATTGCGCTCGGTGCCATCCTGCAGGGCGTGCAAGTCGAGGCGCGGCATTATGCCGGCGGCTGGTGGGATTGGCTGACGCCGTTCTCGGTCCTCACCGGCGTGTCGCTCGTGATCGGCTATGCGCTGCTCGGCGCGACCTGGCTCGTCATGAAGACCGAAGGGAGCTTGCGCGACCGCGCCTATCGTCTGAGCTGGCTATTGTTGATCGGGATGTTAGGGGCGATCGTTGCGGTCAGCATCGCAACGCCGTTCCTGCATGTGCAGTACACGCAGCGCTGGTTCGCCTGGCCGAATATCATCTTCACCGCGCCGGTACCGATCGCGGTCGCCGCTGTCACCGCACTGCTGCTCCGCGCGCTCACGAACAAATACGACTACCAGCCGTTCTTCCTGTCGCTTGCACTGTTCGCGCTGTCCTATGCCGGGCTTGGCATCAGCATGTATCCCTTCATCGTGCCGCAGAGCATCACGATCTGGCAGGCGGCCGCGCCGGAGAACAGCCAGACCTTCTTGCTGTTCGGCGTCTCCGTGCTGATCCCGCTGATCCTCGGTTACACCGGGTGGGCCTATTGGGTGTTTCGTGGCAAGGTACGGCCAGAACGCGGGTATCATTGATGCCACCCGATCGGAATCCGCGTCCGCTCGCGCAACGCCTGTTGTGGTTCGTAGCACTCTGGCTCGGTGGGGTCGGCACGGTAGCGCTGATTTCGCTCGCCTTGCGGCTCTGGATCGCTCCGAAATAACGCAGGTTGTGCGCGAGGGATCCGGGGCGAAAGATTGCTGCGAGATTTTCATTGAGGCGGCGGCTCAGAGCCAATCGTGCATGCTAGGTCTATCGGCGGTTCGACAACCGCAAAGTTCGCCTTACAGATGTGTTCGGGCCTACAGATCGTCAACGCTTGAGGCCATGCCAGCCAAATTGTCTAGAAGGGGCGACCGCCGACGGAAATTGGAGGACTAAGTCAGAGTTTGGGTGAGCCGCGATCAGTGTGAAACCGAAGGGGCGAACTATCGAGAAGCCAGCAACGGGGTAAGTTCGCTCGGGGCGAGTTCGCGTACAAGGAATTCCATCTTCGCGCGTAGCCAAAATTGTGGGTTTTGGTCTACGAAACTCGAAAATGCTTTATCTTTCAATGGGGATTAACTGACACTCTCTCCGCCGCACTGCTTCTCCACTGTATCGAGCCGTTCGAAGCGACAGCAAAGCATAAAAATATAGCGCGACAACGGCTGTCGCGGTTAGTTCCGTGATGTCACCCGTAGTCACCGCGCAAACCGTGGCTTCGGAACGTTGGGTCGGAGGACGGATTTCGTGTTCAGGAACATGACCCAGAAAGCTCGAGCCGCTCGACGTCGGACTCGAAAATGGAAAAGCCGTCGGTTAGATCGCAACCCGACTGAATTCGGTATCGATGGTTGCGTCTCCCTGATTTGAACCTACTCGTCGACCATTTCAAAGAACGACGGATCGCGCACGGACAGCGGCTTTTGGCGGACTATCGAGAGGCGACGTTCCGAGTTAGGCTGCCCTCCAGTAAGAAAACAGGGCCTCCGAAATAGTGGGTTTCGCGATGTAGCGGACCCCCGCTACCAATCGTGCGATTTTCTACGCCAAACTACGATCTTCCACGATTTCGTACTCCTGATGGTAGCGATTGGCGGGCTACGCCCGAACGGCGTTGGCCGAGCGGGGCAGATGATCTGAGTATCGGCGGGCGCATACTGGATATTCCGTCAGACCACTTGGTGTCACGCTCAACAGCCGGCGTGTGATGAATCTTGCCCATCCGCTCACCCAGATTTGGGACGCCACCTTACGGACGAATCCTTTTCTCCCATTCGCCCCTCTCAGATCCCTCCATGTGAATCCGGCCCACAGCATAGCCCCCTAGCCCGCGGAAAGGCCAAGCCGGTTCCGGAGATGGTCGCTTGGGTAGTCCCCAAAACCGGAAGGGACGGCCAGCGCAATGCTTGGCGATGGGCGCCAAGGTCGACGAGTAACAGCTCATTGGCAAGATTGTCGTAACGGTCTAACTGGCGACGCATGGCGTGACCTCGGGACCGTCGCGCAGGAGATGGCGGATTGGCCAGGCGATATCGCTGGTCGCAAGAGACGCCGTCGCGGCCTGGTAGAGCGCGGTTGGAATGGTGGTTGCGGCGGTCGATCAGCGTGATCTCGACCGGCGCGCCGGCATGGCCGAATGCGGCTTCCAATCCGCCGGAATCCGGCGCCGACGATCACCACGCGATGAGGTTTGGTCGGCGCTTCTGTTAAGCGATCACGGGCTCGGCTTCGAAACGGCGCCCGGGCCGATTATGTATTTGTTGCGCTCCTGTTCCAAGGCGAATGGGCCGATCGGCCGATAACGAACCTCTATCGTTATGAGCGTCACGCATCTTGCGGCGCGGCTGCGCTGGCGATGCGTCGCCGTGCCGGCAGGAAAAATCCGGCAATCGCGCCGGCCAACGACAGCGTTGCGGCGAGGCTCATTGCCGCAGCAAATCCGCTCTCGAAATGCGCGGCCGAATCGACCGCACCGTTGGCCGAGAAAGTCGCCACCAGCGCGGCGATACCGAACATGCCGCCGAGAAAGCGGCCCATGTTGAAGACGCCGGACGCCTTGCCCATTTCGGCCACAGCGACCGAGCTCAGAATGGCGTTTTGCGCTGCTGGCATCGCCATCGAGACGCCGACGCCGGCCAGCACCAGCGGCGCGACCAGAGCGGAGTAGGGAACCGCGGGGCTTACGATCTCGGCGATCCAGCCAAGGCCGATCGCCTGCATCAGCAATCCCGTGATCACCAGCGGCCGCTCGCCGAACCTGTTGATGACTGCGCCGGCCACCGGGGCGGTGATGAACAGCGTCGCTGTCCAGGGCAGCAGGCGAAGTCCGGCGCTGAAGGCGTCGAAGCCCAGCGCAGTCTGCAGGAACTGCGGCAGCAGGAACAATACGCCGTACATCGCGGCGTAGAACAGCACGCTTGCGGACATCCCGGAGGCGAGGGCGCGCGATGCAAACAGCCGCATCGGCACCATCGGTGCGGCCGCGCGCAATTCCCAGAATACGAAGCCGGCTGTGAACGCCAGGCCTGACATCAGCGTGCCCGTTACCTCGGCGCTCGCCCACCCCACAGCGTTGCCGCGCAACAGGCTCCAGACCAGCGCCAGCGCCGCGAGGGCGACGAGCGTTAGTCCGGGGATGTCCAATGCGGCGGCAGGTCCGAAGCTTTCGCGCAACCGCGCCAGCACCAGCCCGATCGCGATCAGGCCGATCGGCAGGTTGATCCAGAAGACCCAGCGCCAGCCGAGGTGTTCGGTGATAAAGCCGCCGATGCCGGGGCCTATGATCAGCGCGCATCCGGTGATGCTGCTGAAAATGCCGAGCGCGCGGGCGCGCTCCTCTCGGCCGAACGTGCCGCTCAGGATCGCCATCGCGAGCGGCATCACCAGCGCGGCGCCGGCGCCCTGTAGCGCGCGGGCGGCGATCAGTGCGGTGGCGTTGCCTGCGAGCGCGCAGGCCGCCGATGCAACGACGAACAGGGCGATCCCGGCCGCGAACATGCGGCGGCGCCCGAAGCGGTCACCGAGCGCGGCGCCGGTCAGGAGCAGCACAGCGAACGTCAGGTTAAAGGCGTTGACGGTCCATTGCAGCGTCTCGACCGGGCTGCCGAATTCGGAGCGGATGGCCGCGAATGCCGTCGTAATGATCATGGCGTCCAGCGCCATCATGAAGGATGCCAGCGCAGTGACGCCAAGCACCCAGTTCTGCTCGGCGCGATTGGTCGGGGTCTGCATCGCCCTCTCTCCGTGTGTCGCGCCACCCTGTCGCAGCGCGTTCTGCGGGCTAGACGAGGCCGGAGCGGCAAAGGATGCGCCCGAAAATAATCTTTTGCGGGCCGCATCCTTCGGCGGCCGGCAAACGTCCTAGGGGCTGACGCGGCCATCTGCTCGAAGCTTGATCCGGAAGAGTGGGGCACCGATCTCTCGGGAAATAGCAAGATGGAGCGTTGCAACGCGGCCTAGGTCGCGACATGAACAAGGAGCGCGCGATGAGAAGGACGTTGATCAGGTACAAGGCCAAGCCGGAGCTGGCCGACAAGAACGCCGAGCTGGTTTCGGCGGTGTTTGCGGAATTGAAGGCGGCCAGGCCGGACGGCGTACGCTATCTGACGCTACGGCTGGAGGACGACACCTTCATCCATTTCGTCGAGACCGCGGCCGAGGACGGCTCGAGCCCAATTCCGAAGCTCAAGGCGTTTCAGGCGTTCCAGGACGGCATCCGCGACCGCTGCGCCGAGCCGCCGCTGGTTCGTGATGTGAGCATCGTCGGCAACTACCGTATGCTGGACGAGTCCTGAACAGGCGAGGCGGAGGAGCAATGGCGCCAGCCCCACTGGCCACCATCGATATCGAGGCCTTGCTGGCAACGATGCGACCGAAGCTGCATCGCTACTGCGCGCGCATGGTCGGCTCGGTCATCGACGGTGAGGATGTGCTGCAGGATGCGCTGATCAAGGCGATGGAAGCGCTGCAATCGGTCACGCCAGTCGTCAATCCGGAGGGCTGGCTGTTCCGCATCGCGCACAACACCGCGCTGGATTTCCTGCGCCGCCGCAACCGGCAGGAGGCGCTGCATTCGGCTGAGGAGGTGGAGATGATTGCCGACCAGCTCGATGATGTGGAAAGCCGCCAGATCGCTGCGACCAGCCTGCGTACCTTCATGCGGCTGCCAGTGGCGCAGCGGTCCAGCGTGATCCTGATGGACGTGCTCGGCTGCTCGCTTGCCGAGGTCTGCGACATCATGGATTTCAGCCTGCCGGCGGTGAAGGCCGCGCTGCATCGAGGGCGCACGCAGCTGCGTGAGTTCGCCGAGGAGCCGGACGATGTGCCGCAGCCGGGCCTCTCGGAAGCCGATCGCACGAGGCTCAACGCCTATGTCGGCCATTTCAATGCCCGCGACTTCGACGCCATCCGCGCCATGATCGCCGATGACGTCAGGCTTGAGCTCGTCAACCGCACCAGGCTGAAAGGCAAGGCCGAGGTGACGCGCTATTTCGGCAACTATTCGAAGATCAGCGACTGGCACCTGGTGACGGGGCAGGTCGACGGACGTCCCGCAATCCTGGTGTTCGATCCGAATGAGCCGAACGGGCGGCCGAAATATTTCATGCTGCTGAAGTGGTCCGACGACAAGCTCGCCACCATCAGGGATTTTCGTCACGCGGCGTACGTTATCGATGCTGCCGAGTGCGTGGTGGATTTAGGGTGAGTGGGTGAACGTACGTAGCGATCTATCGGCCGTATCTGAACGGAAAGAAGGTCGAGCGCCATTTGCCCTCCCCTGAAGGCCACGGCGCGGGAGAGGAACGCGCAGTTGCCTTGCCCGGCCGCTAAATTCGCCATTGGCGACGCTGCTGGTGGCTGCCCTTGCGCCAGAAGCCGCCCGCTCCCCGCTTGCGTCACGGCTGGCGCCGCTCATGGAGAAAAATCGCTGGCAGGTCTTCAGTGCTGTCGACGGTTTCCTTGGTGAACGGCCTGCAGCCTAAAGAGGGCACGCCGCGCCGCGCGAGCTCGCAGGTGACCTGGCCGACTGCCATGCTGTTCGCCGGCACGGTATCTCTTTCCTCAAGACGATCTTCTCGCTTCTGCTGGTCGTTTTGTTCGCCTGGATCATTTCGCGTACCGACACGCCGGTGCGCGGCGCGCCCGATGTTTTGATTACGCTGCCGTTCTTCGTTCCGCCCATTCTGACAGCGATGGCCCGGGTCATGTGCTCGGCAACCCGTCGGTCGGTGTGATCAATCTCGTTTGGCGGTGGACGTCTGGCTCCGAGGCGTCTCTGGTCAATGTCGATTCCTACGCCGGCGTCGTCTGGCACATGGTGCAATATTCGACGCCCCTCCTGTTCCTTTTCGTCGCCGAGGCATTCCGCGCCGTTTGGGGCGCCGCCTCACCATGGGGCACGTTCCGTCGCGTCAGCAAAGCGTGTGCGGCCGGGAAGCAGGCTCGGCGATGCGGCGGACCCACCATGTGCAAGCTGTCGGCGATTCCCCCGAAAGTTCGGCGATCTCTGCATGCCCGGCCGGTATTGCAAATATTTGATATATCATGTATCAAAATAGCCAGCAACTGCATGAAGATCTGCGAGGCGCATGACGAAGCTTATCTTCGGAGTGGTGGCGGACGATCTGACGGGCGGCATGGAAACGGCCGCCATGCTGGTCGCTGCCGGGATCGAATGCGGATTTGTCAGCGACCCCGATCTCGTCGGCAGCTGCGGCGATGTGCCGGCTATCGTCATCGCGCAGAAGACGCGGGTAATCCCCGCGAGCGAAGCCGTCAGCATGACGGCAAAGGCGGCACGGGCGCTGCTTGCGCGGGACGCCAGGCAAATCTTCTTTAAGTATTGTGCGACGTTCGATTCCACCGACCAGGGGAATATCGGCCCCGTCTCCGACCTGCTGATGCAACTGACTGGCGCCGGATACACCGCCTTTTGCCCGGCTTCTCCCGCCCTTCGAAGAACCGTCTACAACGGCCATCTCTTTCTCGGGACCGAGCTGATCTCGGACTCGCCGAAACGCAATGATCCGCTGACGCCGATGACCGATCCCGATCTGGTCCGGGTTCTGCAGCGCCAAACGCGGGCCAAGGTAGGCCTTCTGGCGCATTCGCTGGTCAACGCCGGCTCGGACTCGGCCAGACGCGCCATCGCAGAAGCGGCGGCCCGGGGTATCCGCTACTTCATTGCGGACGCGATCTACGATCGGGATCTCGATACGCTTGCCATGCTCACCTCTGATTGGAAGCTGATGACGGGCAATGCGACGATCGTGCAGCACTACCCGGACATCTGGAAGGCGCGGGGGCTCATCCCCACGACCAGGAGACCACCCGGCTTGCGCGCGGTTGGCGGCGGCGGCGCGGTTCTCGCCGGGAGTTGCGCTGGGCGGACATTGGAGCAACTCGCTGAATTCGAGAAGATTCATCCCGTGCTTCGCATCAATCTTCTGAATGCTGAAGATGTGGCGGCGACGGTTGGCGACGCGCTCGACTGGGCGCGGCCACGGCTGCACGGTGGTCCTGTCGGTTTCGCCACTTCGGGCGCGCCCGAGGCCGTCAAGATGGCTCAGGAGCGATATGGCCGTGAAGGCGCGGCGCAACTCGCCGAAACCATTCTTGGTCGGCTCGCTGTCTCCCTTCGCAGTATCGGCGTGCGGCGCTTCGTCGTGGCCGGTGGCGAGACGTCTGGTGCGATCGTCGAGCACCTCGGCGTTCGACGTTTGCGGGTCGGTCCCTATGGTGGACCCGGCATCGGCACCGCGGTGACCGAAGACGAGGATCCGGTGGCCCTCTGTCTCAAGTCCGGCAAGCTGGGCCCCGTCGACCTGTTTACGACGACGCTCGAAGCGATGTTGAATCCGGAGGGAGTCAATTGAACGAACGCGAACTTAGACAATCTGTGCTGGATATTGTGGGGCGCCTGGAGGTCAGGGGCTTCAATCACGGCAGCAGCGGAAATGTCAGCTGTCGCATCGGAGAAGACGTTCTTATCACGCCGACGGGCGGCAATAGCAGCAACACGACGATTGACGAACTCGTCCATTTGAAGTGCGACGGAACGGTGGTTGGGGACGGCTTGCCCTCCAGTGAATGGCACATGCATCTGGCGATTCTCAACGCCTATCCGCATGTCAACGCGGTGGTGCACACCCATGCCGACTGCTGCGTCGCGCTGTCCTGCCTCGCAAAACCAATTCCGGCATTCCACTATATGGTCGCCAGTTTTGGCGGAAACGATGTGCCTTGTGCACCCTACGCCACGTTCGGCACCAGGGCTCTCGCCGACGGCGCCGTCGCAGCGCTGAAACAGCGCAAGGCCTGCCTGCTCGCGAACCACGGGATGATTGCCGTCGGCAAAGGGCTGCAGGCGGCTTTCGACCTCACCGTGAAGCTCGAAACCCTTGCCCGGCAGTATCTGCTCGCCTGTCAGGCCGGCGCGCCCGCGATCCTTGCCGACGACGAAATGGCGCGGGTGGTCGAGCGCTATGGCAGCTATGGCCGCGCTGCTCTGCCGGCCTGAGAAGGACAGCCCCATGGAGATCACCGGGAAGACCAAGATCATGTTCGTGCTCGCCGATCCGATCGATCATGTGCGGGCGAGTGCGGTCATGAATGCCTATTTCGGATCGATCGGCGACGATCTGGCGGTGTCGCCGATCCATGTCATGCCCGGCGATCTCGGCCATGTCGTTGCAAGCATCAGGCTCATGCGCAACGTCTTCGGCTTCGGCGTCACGATCCCGCACAAGACCTGCGTGATCGAGCATCTGGATGAGATCACGCCGACGGCACAGCTCATTGGCGCGGTCAATTTTGTCAAGCGGACGGCGGAAGGGCGCCTCGTCGGCGACAATCTGGATGCGCGGGGATTCATCGCCAGCCTCGCTCAGCATGACATTGCGGTTCGCGATCGGAAGGTGCTCCAGGTCGGTGCTGGTGGCGCGGGGCGCGCCACCGCATTCGGTCTGGCGGAGGCCGGCGCGCGCGAACTCACGATCATGAACCGGGACGACCAGAAAGCCCGCGCGCTTGCCGCTGCCGTGGCCGCGCATTATCCCGCCACGAAGGTCAGCGCCGGCCGCGCGGAGCCGCGCGCATTCGATCTCATCGTCAATACGACGTCGCTCGGCATGAAGGTGGATGATCCGCTTCCACTGGACATCGAAGGTGTCGGTCCGGGCGCCACCGTCAGCGACATCATCGTCAATCCTGCAGTCACGCAGCTCCTCGCAAGGGCGGCCGCGCAGGGCGCAAAGGCTATCGGCGGACAGCCGATGCTTGATGCGCAGATGGCCCTTGTCGCGCGGTTCATCGCGCGATAGCCTGATATATCAAATATTATATCGGACCGGCGGTGGCTTTGGATTGGTGCGAGGGCGGTCCCCGCATCGACGGCAAACGGAAGGGAAGCGAGACTCCGTGAATATTGCATCGGCCAGGCAATCGGCGTCGGGCGCATCGATCCGCATCAGTCGCTTGGAGAAGCGCTTCGGTGCCGTGTCCGCCGTCGATGGCGTCGATATCGATATTGCTGCCGGTGAGTTTGTCGCCCTGCTCGGACCCAGCGGCTCGGGAAAGACAACGATTCTGATGAGTGTTGCAGGATTCGAATTCCCGACCAGCGGCACCATTCACGTCGATTCCGAAGACCTGACCTACGTTCCTTCGAACAGACGCAATCTGGGAATGGTGTTCCAGAATTATACGCTGTTCCCGCATATGTCGATTCTCGACAATGTCGCCTTTCCCTTGAAGATGCGCGGTCTCCGGACGGCTGAACGTCATGCGCGCGCCGAAGCCGCGCTCGCGACCGTGCGCCTGGCAGGCTATGGCCACCGTCGTCCGAATGAGCTTTCCGGCGGTCAGCAGCAGCGCGTGGCGCTCGCGCGTGCGATCGTCTATCAGCCGCGTGTCCTCTTGATGGATGAGCCGCTAAGTGCGCTCGACAAAAATCTGCGCGAAGACATGCAACTCGAGATCAAGCGATTGCATGCCGAGCTTGGCATCACCGTCATCTTCGTCACCCACGACCAAAGCGAGGCGCTGACCATGGCCGACCGGATCGCCGTCCTGAGGGACGGCAAGATCCAGCAGATCGGGCCGGCGCGCCAGCTTTACGAAAGGCCCGCGAATCTCTTCACCGCCGGCTTCATCGGCGAGATGAATTTCGTCGACGTCGCCGTCCAAAGCGTCGGCGACGACACCTCTGTGGCGCTGCCATGGGGTGAAACATGGCGCCTGCCGGCCACGGCGGCGGTTGAGCCCCTTGCAGCCGGCGAGGCGGCGGTGCTGGCCGTGAGGCCCGAGCGGCTGCAACTCGGCGTCAGTCCCGCCGGGCAAGTCATGACGGTGACGCTGAGCGACATTGTCTATGCCGGGGCAGCCCTGCTTCTGATCGGACGTCTGCCTGACGGCACCGAGATGCGCGCGCGCATCCCCGGTGCCTCGCAGCTCAGCTCTTTGGCGCCAGGCGACGTCGCGTCCTTCACTATCCCCACGGAGGCGATGCTGCTCTACCGAGGGAAGCGGCAATGATCGAGGCGGGGCGATCGCATTTCTGGCATTCCGACGGCCGCCGGCTGAGCGGCCTGTCGACGCTGCTGCTGCTCCTGCCATTCTTTGCCATCATCGCCTTCGTCTTCGTCTATCCGATCCTGCAGCTCCTGGTGATCAGCATCCTCGAGCCGCATCCGACCTTGGACAACTACGCGCGCGTCGTCGAAAATCCGGTTCACATGCGCGTCCTGATGCGCACGCTGTGGACGGCTACGCTGGTGACGGCCTTGTCGGTGATCCTCGGCTTCCCGGTAGCCTATTATATGAGCCGGGCGAAGGGGACAGTCGCCGCCCTTGTCGCGGTCTGTGTCATCCTGCCGCTCTGGTCGAGCGTCCTGGTCCGCACCGCCGCCTGGTCCTTTCTGTTCCAGCGCAACGGGCTGATCAATTCGGCGTTGATGGGGCTCGGTCTGACCTCTCAGCCGTTCAAGCTGCTTTACGCCCAGAGCGCTGTGGTCATCGCCATGACCCACGTGCTTTTGCCGTTCATGATCCTGCCGATCTACGGCGCATTGCGCAGCATTCCGAACGATTATGAGCGTGCGGCCGCTGTGCTCGGCGCAACGCGCCTGCGGACCTTTCTGGAGGTGATCCTTCCCTTGAGCCTGCCGGGCGTCGTCTCCGGTTCGCTGCTCGTGTTCCTCACAGCGCTCGGCTTCTTTATTACGCCCGCGCTGCTTGGCTCGCCGCAGGAGATGATGATCTCGACGCTCGTCTCGAAGCAGATACGTGAGGTCCTCGATTGGCCCTTCGCTGCGGCGCTGGTCGGGGTGCTGACCGTATTCGTGACGTTGCTGGCGATCATCTTCAGCAAGACGCTCCGTTTCGACCGGCTGATGGGGAACGCCTCATGAAACCGCCGACCGACCGCGGATCGCTCGCGCTGGGGGCCTATGTCTATGCCGTGCTGGCCTTCATCATCGTTCCGTTGGTCATCGTCATTCCAATGTCGTTCAGCCAGAACGACTATCTGGCATTTCCGCCGTCCGGCTTCACCCTGAAATGGTACGCGGAATATTTTGACAGCAGGCAATGGCGTGCAGCCACCTGGCTCAGCGTGCAGGTGGCCTTGCTGACCGCTCTCTTCGCGTCGGTCATCGGCACGGCCGCGACCTATGCAATGATCCGCGGCCGCAGCCGGTTGGTCACCGCTTTCCAGATTCTCCTGATCGGGCCGATCATTGTGCCGCATATCGCGCTCGCTGTCGGCCTCTATCTGTTTTTTCAGACGATCGGTCTCTCCGGGACCATTCCCGGCTTCGTGCTGGCGCATACGGTGCTCACCTTGCCGTTCGTCGTTTTCACGATGGCCGCCGCCCTGGGAAGGGTTGATGCCAATCTGGAGGCGGCGGCCATGAGCTGCGGCGCGACGCGCTTCCAGGCCTTTCGCCTGGTCACGCTGCCGCTCGTCCTGCCGAGTCTTGCCAGCAGTGCGCTGTTCGCCTTCATCATCTCCTTCGACGAGCCGGTGGTGTCGTTCTTTCTGTCCGGTGTGCGCCAGAAGACGCTGCCGCGCCGAATGTTCGAGGACATCGAGCAGAACCTGACGCCGGTGATTCCGGCGATCGCGACACTGCTGATCGTCTTGTCCATTTTGATTCTGCTGGGGGCCCATGTCCTCCGATCCCGCAGCGTCACCCAGTAGCGAGCCAGTGAGAAGCCAGAGAGAGGAGATTGTCGATGCTGAAAACAGGTTGGATGTGGAACTCGGCTGCTGTCGTGCTTGCTTCGCTTCTTTGTGGAGCGTTACCGGCTGCCGCTGAAAAACTGGAAGACCAATTGGTGATTGCAACGACCGGTGGCCTGATGGGCAACACCCTCGCGAAATATTTCTACGATCCCTTCAACAAGGCCAAGAATGTCGAAATCGTCCCGGTCGCAATCGAGGTCCCCGACCAGTGGGCGCGCGCCAAGGCGATGCAACGAACCGGCAAGGTCGAGTTCGACATCGTCACGGCAACGGGTCCCGATCTGGTCGGACGCACCGACATGCTCGAGAAGATCGACTGTGCGAAACTGCCGAGCGTCCAGAAGTTCGGTGTCTCCGATGCCTGTCAGCCCTATGGTGTTGCACGCACGACCGGCGGGATGCTGATCACCTACAATACCGAGACGTTCAAGGACAAGGCGCCCAAGACATGGGCGGACTTCTGGGACGTCAAGCAGTTTCCGGGGCCGCGAGGGCTGCCCGATACCGGCGACAGCGATTGGTGGGTGCCGGTCGCCGCGCTTCTCGCCGATGGCGTCAAGCCGGAGCAGCTTTTCCCGCTGGACATCAATCGCGCCTACAAGAAGCTGGACGAGATCCGTCCCAATGTCGCGGTGTGGTGGAAGACCGGCGACCAGGTGCAGCAGATCATGCGCAGCCGCGAGGTCGTCATAGCCATGAGCTACTCAGGCCGCGCGCTCGCCGTCGTGAAGGAGGGCGTACCGGCTGCCATGTCCTGGGACCAGGCCATTCGCGACACCGGTTACATGGCTGTTCTCAAGGGTGCTCCTGACCTCAATGCCGCCATGGCCTATCTCGACTTCTTCTATGCAAGCTCCGATGCGCATGTGCCGTTCATGCGCGCTGTCAACTATGCGACGGCCAGCAAGTCGGCGATCGAGCTGTTGAAGCCGGAGGAGCGCAATCTCTACGCGACCTCGCCGGAGAACTATGAAAAGCTGGTCAAGCCCGATTTCGCCTGGATCGGCGAACATCGTAACGAGCTGCGTGAGCGGTGGATGGCCTGGCTGACCCGCTGAACCGCGGCAACCCCTCCCGCCATTCGCCCTTGCAAGAGGATCGACCATGGATCACACCAGTGACCCTGCTGCGCTGCGCTACGTGATCGATCCCAAAAGGCTCGATCTCGTGGAGGAGTTCCGGGCAAGTCCGCTCGGCGTGCATAGTCCGGAACTGCGCAAGCTGCTGGCGCGGATGCGATGGGGCAGGCCGGAAGGGCGGCTGGTCCTGATCGTACTCGAACCCGGCAAGGCCTGGCGGCTGTCACGTATCCCCAAGCGTCGGGGCGATCCGATGCTTTTTGTCGATGATCGCGTCTTCACCTCTCTCGTTGAAGCGGAGTGGCATGTCTTCAAGCTGCGCTGGCAGGAAATGACGGGAACGCTGCTGCCTGCGGAGGTTTCCGGTGATCTATAGGACCAACGAGTATCTCGGCTATCCGGATCGCATCAGCGTCCCGGCAGGCGAGTCCGTCAGATTCCAGCTCAGCAGCAAGCGGCCAAGCGTGAAGGTCGAGGTGCTCAGGCTGCGCTGCGGCGATGTCGATACCAACGGCCCGGGCTTCAAATATGAGGTGATGACGAGCCCCATTGACGGTGAGCATGCCTGCCTCGACCAACCGATACGCCCGGGATCCAACGCCGTCATTGACCACGACGGTGCACTGGTCCCGACCGGCGGGCATTGGTGTTTCGGAGCCTACGTGTATCCGACGCGGATCGCTGATAATGCCAAGGCCGTGATGGGAAATTGGTGCGAGCGCTCTGCGCGCGGCTTTGCGCTAGAGCTCGACGAGGAGGGGCATCTGGTCCTGGTGCTGGGCCAGGCGAGCGGTAGGCCAGCCCGCTTTGCCCTCGACGTCAAGCTGCGCCCGCGCGTCTGGGCGTTCGTATCGTGCGCGCTTGACCTTGCGCAGGGATCGGCGTCGCTGTCACTGATCGTTCCGGCTGACGGCGTTCGGCCGGCCGCTGCCTGTTCGAAATCGTTCGCTCTGCCACAAGCGCCCGCGCTCGATTCCGGCCTGCCGTTCCTGATCGCGGCCCATCATCTGAATGGCGATTGCCAATATACCTCGCACTTTGACGGCAAGATCGAAGCGCCGCGTGTCTTTTCCCGTCCGTTGGACGCGGAGGCGTTGCGTGTCTTCGACGGCCGGCAGCGGACGGGCGCAAGCGATGCCGGGCTTGTCGCCTTCTGGGATTTCTCGAATGGAATCTCATCAACGTCGATCAAGGATCTTTCGCCGAACGGCCTGCATGGCGTCCTCCGCCAGCTGCCCCGCAGGGGCGTCACCGGCTTTCACTGGTCTGGATCCGTCCACGACTGGCGGCTGTCGCCGCAGGAATATGCGGCGATTCATTTCCACAGCGACGATATCTACGATTGCGAATGGCAGACCACCTGCACGCTCGATGTGCCGGCTCATTGGCGGTCAGGCGTCTACGCGCTCCGGCTGACCCCGGGTCGCAACAATCCTGACCGCGACTGCGAAAGCTACGTCACCTTCTTCGTGACGCCTGGCAAGGCGTCACTGCGCGTGGATCTCGTCGTGGTCGCTTCGGTCGCGACATACCTGGCTTATGCCAACAGCGCGTTGCGCCTCTATCAGGTTCACTTCGAGACGCTGATGGAGCACGTTCTGTGGTTGCCGCAGGATGACGTCTTCATGCAGGAGAACCCGGAGATCGGCCAGTCGACCTATGATTGCCATGTCGACGGCTCGGGGCGAGCGTATAGCTCCTGGCTGCGTCCGGTCCTGAACATGCGTCCGCGCGGCTATTGGTTCAATTTGGTCAACGACACCCACATCCTCGACTGGCTCGAGGAGAAGGGGATCGCCTACGATCTGATCACGGATGTCGAGCTCGATCGGGAAGGCGCGCGTGCGCTTGCCCCTTACCGGGTCATGATGACGCCGACCCATCCCGAGTATTATAGCTTCAACATGATGAACGCGATCATGGCGCATCAGAACGCCGGGGGGCGGCACATCTCGATGGGAGGCAATGCATTCTACTGGCGCTGCGGCTTTCATCCGGCCGCGCCCGCCGCGCTGGAGGTCCGCCGCGGCATGGCCGGAACGCGCACCTGGGAATCGGAGCCGGGCGAAGTGCATCTTGCCGGCACCGGCGAGCCGGGTTCGCTGTGGCGGCATTCGGGCTTTGCGCCGCAAAAGCTTGTCGGGGTCGGGTTCTCGGCCATGATCAACGATACCTGCGGCTACTATTTGCGCACCGCCGAAAGCGAGGATGCGCGCGTCGCGTTCATCTTCGAGGGCACAGGCCGTCACGAGAGGTTCGGTGATTTTGGATTTCGCTACAACGGTGCCGTCGGCAGTGAGATCGACCGGTACGATCTCGAGCTCGGAACTCCGCGGCATGCGTTGCGGATCGCGACGTCCGAAGGATTGGGCGCGGGCGCGCTGCCCACGCCGGAGGAGTTTCGCACCGTGGTCGACGGACTCGACGGCACGCAGAACGCGCTGGTGCGCGCCGACATGGTGTTCTTCGAGACCGCCAATGGTGGCGCCGTCTTTGCGACGGGATCGATCACCTACGGCATGTCGTTAGGCCACAACAACTACGACAACAACATCAGCACTATCACGTTGAACGTCGTGAACCGGTTTCTCGATCCACGGCCTTTCGTCATGCCCGCCAAAGTCTAGCAGGCTGCCTGGACTTCGGCCCAACACGAATAGCCATCTCGTCGCCAGCCAGAGATGGTTTTCTCGAACCAGGGAGGCTGTCATGTCGGACAAGCGCGAGTTTCAACCCCCGGAATTGGGATCCCTCAACGTCGCTCCCCGCAAGACGCGCCCGATGCATGCGGACGAGCACTGGGGCAGCCAGCCCTGGTACGAAGCTCCGCGCGGCGATCCCGCCATGGCGGAGGTCTACACCTATACCGACGCGGTGTCTTACGACCCGGGAGACGAAGTCGTCTTTCGCTCCTCCGCAACAGCAAAGGCCTGGCGGTTGCAGATCTATCGCGATGATCTCGAGCCCGAGATGGTGCATGAGATAGACGCGCTTGACGGCGTATTCGCGGCCACGCCGTCCGATGCTTATCGCAATGGCTGCAACTGGCCCGTCGCTTATCGCTGGAAGTTGCCGCCGGATCTGCGCTCGGGCTTCTATCGCGTGGTGTCGTCGTGCGAGCGAGCGAACGGGGCCCGCTTCGTCCAGCATCATTTCTTCGTCGTTCGCCCCACCGAGAAGACGCGGCGCGCGAAGATTCTGATGATACTGCCGACGGGCACCTGGACCGCCTACAATGATTTCGGCGGTGCCAATCATTATTTCGGCGTCGAAGGTCCGAACCGGGACGGGCCCTCGCCGGTGTTGTCGCTGCAGCGACCATGGACGCGCGGCGTGGTCTGGCTGCCCCCCGGCGCGCCGCGCATCTGCGCCGATCCTGCACCCGAGATGGGTGACGCGCCGCGCTATCCGATGAAGGAGTGGGCTTTCGCCAATGGCTTTGGTCAGTATTACGCGGCAGCGGGCTGGGCCCAGTTCGACCGGCATTTCGTGCTCTGGGCGCAGAAGGAAGGCTACGCCCTCGACATGATCACTCAGACCGATCTTCACTACCGGCCCGAGCTGCTCGACGCCTACCCTTGTGTAACCATCATCGGCCATGACGAGTACTGGACATGGGAGATGCGCGAGGCGATCGAGCGCTATGTGGAAGGCGGCGGGCGGCTCGCGCGCTTCGGCGCCAACTTCCTGTGGCAGATCCGGCTTGAGGAGAATGGCAAGCGCCAAGTCTGCTACAAGTTCAAGGCCATCCACAAGGATCCGATCGTCGGCACGGACCGAGCGCGCCTGATGACGTCCGCCTGGGAAGATCGCAACGTCCGTTGGCCCGGCGCCTCGACGGTGGGGGTGAACGGTGCGCACGGCCTCTACGCGTCCTGGGGCGGCTTCGCGCCGAACGGCCAAAGAGGCTTTACGGTCTATCGTCCCGAGCATTGGGTGTTTGCCGGCACAGGGCTGCACTATGCCGATATCTTCGGCGACAAGCAGCACATCTTCGCCTACGAGGTTGACGGGCTGGACTACACGTTCCGCAATGGTCTTCCTTTTCCGGTCCCGGCCGAGGGGCAGCCCGAGACCATTCAGATCCTGGCGATGGCGCCGGCCGTCCTGGCCGAAGACGAGCCGCAGGGTGAGGGCTTCCGCTACTACGTACGCAGCAGCGACCACGAAGGCCTGGTGGAATGCATCACCGGCGAGGTCACGCCCGAGGGGCTGGCCCGCTACAAATACGGCTCCGGCATGATGGTGCACATGACCCGCGGCAAGGGCGAGGTGCTGACAGCCGCGACCTGCGAATGGGTAATGGGGCTGAAGCGCGGCGATCCGTTCACACAGCGGATCACCCGCAACATCCTCGATCGCTTCACCGCGCCCCGCTCCGCGTGAGCGACTTTCAGCGACGCTTAGATTTCGCGCGTGCTGCTCTGGCAGGTGGTGCGGCACGCGTCTGCGTCGCTTCAATCTCGACGTCTTCGTCAATGGCCGCCTCTGGAGTCATGAAGCGCGTGCCGCCATGCTTCTCCAGCAACCGGACGAGATTCTGGCCGCCCTCCATCATGTCCGCCTGTATCGACTCGCGAACCTTATCCGGTCGGCGCTGCCGCAGATTTTTAAGAACGGACAGGTGCTGATGTTCGTTTGGATACGTCGGGGGGGCGTGCGGGTAATGGAAATTCAACAAGGGTCCGTTGCGCATCCAGATATCGTCAAGGATGGCGAGCACTTCGGGAAGACCCGATCTATCATACAGACCGCGGTGGAATTGCCAGTTGGCGCGAACCGCGTCGGACCATCTGTTTTCCTTCTCCGCGCTGATCAGCTCGCGGTGAGTGGCCTCCATCTTGTCGATCTCGGCTTCCGAGATGCGCGTGGTTGCGTGCTCGGCGGCAAGTCCCTCGAGAAACAGCCTGACAGTCCTGAGCTCGATATACTGCTTGGCCGTCATGTGGGCGACCATGATCGAGCGTCCCGCCTGCATCTCGAGCGCACGACCGCGCACGAGCTGCATCAGGGCTTCGCGAATGGGCGTCTCCGACACGTTCATGGTCGCAGCAAGGTCGCGAATCTTGAAGCGATGGCCCGGCCAAAACCGGCCTTCCATCAGCGCCTGGCGCAGATTGTTGTAGACCAGGCTTGTCAGGCTGTCGCGAGCGACCGGGCCCACACCGCCCTCACCATGCCTCTGTTCAACGTCAGCCATTCTCGGTCCCCGAAAGGTCTGGGCCGTTTCGGCAATCCTCGCCGATACGGGTTCGAATCCATTTTATATATAATATAGGATGTCTTTGCGCGCTGACCGCCCACGCTTCGTGCAGCGACAGAGCCTTTGAAGGTTCGCGCCGCCCGCTCACACCGCGTCCCGAAACCCAAATTCGTCAGCTCGGAAGAACCGCAGCCCTCGATAGGAGGTCTACGGCTCCGGGCCGGCAAAGCAACAATTCCCTTGTAACCGAGAACATAATATATGATATATCAAACTAGGGAAGAAGGCATGCCGGGATTGATCAGGACAAGGGATGCTGCCCTGCGCGCGCGGGCCGAAAAGGTTGTGCCAGGCGGGATGTGGGGTCATCTCCACGCGGCCAGATTGCCGGATACGTATCCGCAATTCTTCAGCCGCGGCGAGGGCGGCGTCCTCTGGGATGTCGATGGTCACCGGTACGTGGACTTCATGTGCAGCTGGGGTCCTAATCTGCTTGGCCATCATCATCCCGAGGTGGAGGAAGCCGCCGAGCGTCAACGGCGCGACGGCGACTGCCTCAATGGTCCAGCCGAAGTCATGGTCGAGTTGGCCGAGCTCGTCGTTGATATGGTGGGCCATGCCGATTGGACGCAGTTTCAGAAGAACGGCACCGACGCGACGACGACTTGCGTCACGATCGCAAGGGCTGCAACAGGTCGACGAAAGATCCTCGTCGCCAAGGGGGCCTATCATGGTGCCGTGCCGTGGTGCTCACCGTCGCTTCTCGGTGTGACCGCGGAGGATCGCGCCCATCTCGCATACTTCACTTTCAACGACGTCGAGAGTCTTGAGGCGGCGGCCAAGGCGGCGGGCGATGATCTTGCCGGGATTTTGATTTCGGCGTTCCGCCACGATCTCGGGTTCGACCAGGAACTGCCCACCGTGGAGTTCGCGCGTGCGGCGCGTCGCATCTGTGACAGCAAGGGGGCCGCGCTGCTCATCGACGAAGTTCGCGCCGGCTTCCGCCTGAATGCCGCGGGTAGCTGGGAAGGGCTTGGTGTTCGGCCCGACTTGTCCGCCTGGAGCAAGGCGATCGCCAATGGTCATGCCCTGGCGGCTGTTACCGGAGCCGATTGGCTGCGCCGTGCCGCGTCCCAGGTCTTTGTCACGGGGTCATTCTGGGCTGGCGCCGTCGCCATGGCTGCTGCCGTCGCGACGTTGAAGATCGTGCGCAGGGACGATATTCCGAGCCGCCTCGCGCAGCTCGGGCAAACGCTGCGTGATGGCCTCGAGACGCGTTCCCGTCAGTTCGGTCTTTCAATCCGTCAATCGGGGCCTGTGCAAATGCCAACCCTTTTGTTTGAAGGGGACCCAGACTACCGGAAAGGTTCGGCCTTCTGCAGCGCGATGCTTGCAAGGGGCGTCTACTTCCATCCCAAGCACAACATGTTCCTCTGCGCCGCCCATACCGAGGCCGACATCGCCGTTGCTCTCGAGGCAGCGGAGCACGGCTTTGCAATCGTGGCGGCACTTTGACTCTCGCAATCCACTCCCGCTGCCCCGTGAGCCGATGCAGGGACCAATGGCTAGTCGCTTGATGGGGTTGTTGACGATCATGGGCATTGGCTGATCAGGCTTTGAACCTGCTCGGCAGCTTTCGAAGGCGTAGTTGGATCGCGCACAAAGGGCGGCATTTGGCGGACTATCAAAGCGCCGCTGAGCCAGTTAGGCTGCTCTCCAGTAAGAGAACAGGGCCTCCGAAATAGTGGGTTTAGCGATGTAGCGGACCCCCGCTACCATGATTCGGTTGTTTTATCAGCGTGTTAGCTGGGCTGAAAGGCGCAGCCGAAAATTCGCGAAGCCTTCCCGTAGCGAAACGGTAGCATCTATCGGCATTTCACCTGGCGCATCGCGAGCGCCACGAAAGCGCATGTTTGGGCTCTCGAATATCGGCTGGCACCGGAAAATCCCTTTCCGGCGGCACTCGATGATGCGGTCACTGCATACGATTGGCTCGCCAGCAAGGCTGCGACCCGTGAACTGTTCGTTATGGGAGATTCCGCGGGGGCAGGGCTTGTTCTCTGTCTGTTGTTAAGACTGCGCGATGCGGGCACTCCATTGCCGTGCGCCGCTGTTGCCATGTCGCCCTGGACAGATCTAGCCTTGACCGGCGCTTCGCTGACGGAGAATGCACCGTCGGATCCCATGCTCAACGCCCGAGATCTTCCGAGCCTCGTGTATTGCTATCTCGCCGGCGCCGATCCGCAAAATCCCTATGCGTCGCCCCTCTACGGCGACGTTTCCGGACTACCCCCCGTGCTGATCCAGGTCGGTAGTGACGAGATTCTTCGCGACGACGCCGTGCGCATGGCGGAGAAGTTGAAGATACAGAACGCGGAGAGCCGGCTGGAGATCTGGCCGCGCATGCCGCATGTCTTCTCTTCGTCCCGATGTTACCTGAAGCGCGTCAAGCCATTGCACATATCGGACAGTTCGTTGCAGAGGTGCGGTCTGCGCTCACATGAGCGCGTTCGTCGGGAGCGTTCTGCAATTCGGAATACGGCATCACGACGCTCGCTGTGACCCGATCAGTTCGAACTGAGACTTCTGCTTATCGTCAAGCGTGGCGTGGAATTCATCCATCGTGAGGCTCACCAGATTGATGGCTTTTTGCAAGGCATCAAGCCGACGATCCACTGCGGCAAGGCGATCCGATGGCGTCATCGCATCTCTCGGCTGACATTCATAGCTCAGGATTTCGACAGCCTCGGCACTCGCACGCTGCAGCCTCCAAAGTGCCTCGCGCTGGGCATCGTTCGGATGTAGCTTGGCGTCAATCTCGTCAGTCGGCCATTGCAACGCGAACGGCGGAGAGGCGTCGCAGACCTTTGCTGATGCCCTGATGGTGCCGTTTGCGGACGCCACCTCGAACTGCTCATTGGCGAGTGCGTTGAGCCGTCTTTTCTGGTCGTCATTCAGCAGGTCGTAAAGATCCTGCAGTGGCGGTTCCAGCGATATCACGCCCTGGAGGATGGCCGCAATGCGTTGCTGCATCGAGGCCAATCGAGCCGGCGCCGTCGATGCGACCTGCTTCGGACAAGATGCCTGAATGATCCGGGCAACTGACTTGGACGCAACGGCAAAGCGATCCAGCGCTGCACGTTGCCCCTCGGTCGGCTGAACTGCCCGATTTATCTGATCAATTGCGAGACCAGCAATTTCCTGCGCGACATCACCGCAGAACTGCTGCAGCGGCGGGACCTTTCTTTCTCTTCGGCGAGGAGAGTCCGGAGCGATATAGGTCGTCAGTTCGTCGCTGCTGTAAGGCCCAAAGAGTCCGGCATAGATGTCGGGATAGCCGTAGTCCCAGAAGCCCATGCCATCACCAAAGACAACGTAGCCGTAAACATCATTGTCGGCGAATGGCCAGAACAGCGGCCCGACCCAGCCATATCCGCCATGGCCGTGAGACCACCACCCGACCGTGGCATCACGGTCGCCATGCCAGAGCGCAAGTGCGGCGTTCGTGGCGACCTGCCGGCGTGCCTCGGGGGCGGTGAACAGCCTGCCAATATCCAACCTTTCCTCGCCAGAGCGCTCATTCGTCGCAGCGGGGACGTTTTGCGAAGCAACTGGCGCATTTTCGACGGGAGGCTTCCCAATCTGATGCACGCGCACATGGCGGTGATGCACGTGATGGCGAGCAAGAAACCCGCCTGGAAACAAGCTGGTGAACGCGCCAAGTGGGCCGAGACCAAGGTGCCTGCGCGCTTCCGCGGCACTCGACAGAGCGGTCACCAACGCGACAGCAACAACTGCAACACCGAACTTCGACATGGCACCTCCTGTGCCAAGCCTTCGTGGCGTCACTTACGACGTCCAGGGAGACCAAAAGTTCCTCGTAGCAATTATTCAGGTCTACTCATCGCACCTAAAGTCGTCAGCAATCAGATTGCTCTTTAAGGGCCGAGTACCCCACGTCGGCGCAGAAATTGGCCGGCGCGGAAAGCTGATTGCAGGTTGTGCGAGAGGCGGCGCACGCGGGGGCCTGGTAGGGGCATTCGTGTCGATTTGCTCGTGTGCCGATCAATTCCGGTCTTCCCCGATAAGCTCACATTGTCAGAGTCCGTCGGCATGTCTCAAGCGTGCCAAACTCGGAAGTCATCGTTTCTTAGATTGGAGGCGGCAGGCTGCCGATTTCTAGCTGCAATCGTGCGTGGGCAACCTGGGCGATCATCGTGGTTCACCAGAGAATTCCTGCCATAGTGCCCACAGCCGGTCGAATGCAGCTCGCGGTAGTGGACCTTTTTGAACCGCGGCGAGTGCCTCCTCGAACTGTTGCGGCGTCGCCATACCGATCAAGATAGTGCCCATCGCCGGGTGAGACAGCGCAAAACGCGTGGCGGCTTCGGTCAAGGTGGCGGCGAACCCCTCATTTACCAGCGGCATTAGACGGCGTGCGCGAACGACATCGGCATCGTAAGTCATAGCCGAACCAATCGGCTCGGGCGCCGGACCCGCGATCGGATGACGCTCAGCTGAACCCGATAGTGCGCCGCCGGCCAGCACGCGGATGCCCACTACTCCAACGCCGGCCGCCTTGGTGTGGTCGAATAGTCGTCCGTAGTCTTGGGCCGGATAGTTCGTCGGCAATTCCTCGGCGGCAGATGGGTTGATCATGTTGTAGACGACTTGAGCGCTGTCGAAGGCGCGCGAATCAGTCACTTGATGCAGTGCCGCGGTGTCGCCTACTGCGGTAGTCCCAAGGAAACGTGTCTTTCCCTGCTGACGCAGGCGCTCGAAGGCGGGTACCACGTCTCCGAGCACTTGTCGGACGCTCAGCGCCAATCCACCTCCTCTCTCGGTAATCGGATTGTGCAAGTGAAAGATGTCGACCCGGTCAAGACGTAGTCGCTCCAGACTACCTTCGAGCGACATCGTTACGGCGTCGGCAATGCGACCGAATTCGCTGGGCGGCAACCGGACCTTGGTGCCGACGGCCACGTTAGCAGGTTTCAGCTTTTGCAAGACGCGGCCAAGGTTCTTTTCTGATTCTCCATTGCCGTACAGCACCGCGGTGTCGAAGTAGTTCACGCCAGCGGCGATCGCGCGCGCGATGGTACGCTCCTGCTCGGCAGGATCGCCGCGTACCATAAGTCCGCCCACTGCGCCGCAGCCGAAGCCCAGCACCGAGAGCCGCATTCCCGTACGCCCAAAGGCTCGCAATTGCATCGTTATTCCTCCGACTGCAGGCAGCGAGCGGCTAAACAGTCACCGCTCCTTCCAACAGCCTGACGAATTTCCGTCGTCGCATGTGTCCCGTAAGAACCGGCCTTGCGCTGTCTCCCAAGACTAGCACTTTTCGACTGCCAGACGCGTGAGAAATGGCTCACATCCTGCCTCAAGTGCTAATCGGGCCAGATATCCGGTAAGGTCAAATGACAGCGATTGAGACGGGGCCGATATTTTCCTGTCTCCTCCAACGGACATTTTCCGAGCACCCGGACGTGTCCCGAAGTACCAGGAGCCGACATTCCTTACCGCGCCTCGCGACCACAAGTCTGCTTGTGGCGCCAGCGTCGAGCAGGATTTTGGTCTCCCTCAAGTCGGGCATGCCGAAGCCCTCGGTGGACCCGCCGCAGATCGGAGCGAGGAGATCGCGGGCCTCGGCGTTCCTGCCACGGTCACTTCAAAGCCACGTACGGGTTGGCTGCGGTGCAGCAATCTCGTCCGGCGCGTGTCCTTGCAGGTCCGCCATTCTCTTCGATGGCCGTGCTGAACGAGGAATATTTGTGGCCGAGCGGAAGAAGGAGTACCATAACTTCGACTTGCACTGCCGGGTGACCTCGTCCTGCCGCTGTTAGGGGCAAACGATGGGTTACGCAGGTGCTGTAGCTCCCATCGCTAGTTACCTATCCCTAGCCTCGGCTTGGCTCGCGCCCAAGGTGGAGCGCGCCGACTGACACAGGCCCGGTTGAGCTATGGTCAGAGCTGGCCCATGACGGGTGTGCCCCGGGTATTGACGTATTCTATCGCAGCTCGAATAACCGTCTTTGGACAAGCTGGGGCCGGACCAACCAGGATGCCAGTTTTGGAGCGCGCCTGCCGACCTGGGAGGCGAGGCTTTTACATGGGCGCCCACCGCAGTCGAGCAAGCAGGCTAAGGCATTGTTGGCGCAGCCTGCACGAGCGGCCACCACGTTGCAATGTGGCTGCCAGGACGACTTGTCAGGAGGAGACAAACATGCGGTCAGAACGAGAAATTTCCACATCATCCGTCACACGACGCGGGTTCTTGAAACAGGTGGGCGCCGCGGCTGGAACTGCGGGTCTGGCGCCGGCGCTTTCGTCGCCATTTGTGTCTACAGCTCTTGCACAGACCAAGACGCTAAAGGTCCTCCAGTGGAGCCATTTCGTGCCTCAGTACGACAAATGGTTCGATAGTTTTGCAACGGCGTGGGGCAAGAAGAACGGTGTTACTGTAACCGTTGATCACATCCCGCATCTGGAATTACCGGCGCGCGCCGCAGCCGAGGTGTCTGCGGGAGCCGGACATGACATTTTTGCCTTCAGTGGATCGGGCGGCCCGCATTTGTACGAAAAACATGTCGTCGATCTCAGCAGTCTCGTCAGCGAAGTGGAGAAGAAGCACGGCAAGGTTCATCAGATTGGTCGCCAGATCGGGTACAACGAGGATACGAAGGTCTGGAGCGCGCTTCCGGCCTACTACATCTCGTTCCCCGGCCTTTACCGGAAGGATCTGTGGGACGAGACCGGTGTGAAACCCGATACTTGGGAAGATATCCGTGTCGGTGGCGCCAAGCTGAAAGCGAAGGGCACCCCGATTGGTATCTCGCTTGGGCACTCCGTCGACCCGAACCTCTCGTACCGCAGCATGCTGTGGAGCTATGGCGCCTCTGAATGCGATGAGACGGGCAAGCGCGTCACCCTCAACTCCAAAGAGACGCTTGAGGTCGTGAAGCTCGTTCGCGCCATTTATAAGGACGCCATGGAACCGGAAGTCCTGTCCTGGGACGATGCCAGCAATAACCGGTTATTGGCATCCGGTCGGGGATCATGGATTCACAACCCGATCTCCGCATATCGGTCGATACAGAAGGCCAACCCCGAATTAGCCGACAAGATTTCCGTCTGGAAGACGCCGGCCGGACCTGTGCGTCGGTTGGCATGTGGATCGCCCAACTCCTACGGAGTCTGGCGTTTCGCGCGCAGCAAGGACACGGCAATCGAGTTCCTGCGCTACTGGACCGACAATTGGGTCGCCGTCTTCGAGGCGAGCACGGGCTACAATCATCCGCTGTTCGAGAACCTCGTGCCCAAGCCCATGCCGATCTTGTCGAACGACCCGACCTCGCACCCGGCTGATAAGCTGCAGGTGCTGGAGACGGCTGATGAGTGGCACGCGACTTATGGCTATCCGGGACCGGCCGGACCGGCATCGGACGAGGTCGCGGACAATTTCATCATCGTCGACATGATGGCCAAGGCCGCGACCGACAAAGCGACGCCAGAGGAAGCGGTCGCCTGGGCGCAGAAAGAGATCGAGCTGATCTACAAGAAGTGGTCGGAGGTATTATAAACCGATGCCAACAGCGGGGCAGGTACATCGAGCTGCTCGCCTCGTAGAACGTCGATACCGATCGGGCAAGGCACTGGAGCCTGCCAGGCGCGGAGGGCAGCCTTAGGCGTTCCTTGCTCAAGGTACAGAGGGAGTCCAGATGGCCGCGGTTGTTGTCAAAGACCTCAGAAAGGTTTTCGGTGACGTCGCTGCCCTCGATGGTGTCAGCTTATCGGTCCGCGACGGTGAGTTTCTGGTGCTGCTCGGTCCATCGGGCTGCGGCAAGACGACCTTCCTGAGGATCATTGCCGGTCTCGAGCGGCAAACGTCCGGCGACGTCCTGATCAACGAGGAAATCGTCAATGACATCACGCCGCGCGCGCGTGGCGTCGCCATGGTATTTCAGAGCTATGGGCTCTATCCGCACCTGACTGTCTCCAACAACATTGCATTTCCGCTGAGGACGCAGGGTACGCCACGGCCTGAGATCAAGCGCAAGGTCGATTGGGCTGCCGGCCTGCTCGGGATCGACCACCTGCTTCACCGGCGTCCCCGCCAGCTTTCGGGAGGCGAGCGCCAGCGTGTGGCGCTGGCCCGCGCGCTCGTACGCAATCCAACCGTATTCCTGCTGGACGAACCGCTGTCCAATCTGGACGCGAAGCTGCGAGCAAGTGCGCGCAGTGAGCTGAAGCAGTTCCAGCAGAAGGTGGCAACGACCACCATTTACGTCACGCACGATCAGGTCGAAGCCATGGGCATGGGCGATCGCATCGCCGTTATCGACCATGGCAAGCTCCGACAAGTCGGAACTCCAAGCGAGATTTACGACCACCCCGCCGACGATTTTGTCGCGAGTTTCCTCGGGACCCCGCCCATGAACCTGGTCGAGCATAGCGGTGGACTCTTGGGTTTTCGGCCGGAGCATTTCCTGCCGCGGGAGATGCTCGACGGAGCCGCACTCTCCGAGCTTCCCTTCCGCATCGATCGCATGGAGTATCTCGGATCGGAGCGCATCTTGTACGGTGCGTTGGATGGCTTCCGGGCGAAGCGCGAAGTCACGGCGAAGCTGCCTGCCCACGTTCCACTGTCTGGCATCCGCGCCGGTGAATGGCACAAATTTGCGGTTCGGAACACGGAGCTGCGCTATTTCGATCGGGATGGTCGGCGTATCGTCAGCCCCAGGGAGCAAGCTCGATGAGCGCGATCGCCGAGGCAGGTGCGCCCCGTCGAACTGCACGATCGCGGTTTACTGCGTTCGATCGGCTCGAGGTGCTCGGGCCGCTGTTCATCATCCCCGCGATCCTCTATGTCGTCGTGCTCGTCGGGCTGCCATTCCTGCTTGCACTGTATTACAGCGTCAGCGCCTACAGCATCTTCAATCCGAGCTGGACGTTTGTCGGGCTGAAGAACTTCCGCGAGGTCATCGACAGCGAGATCTTCCGGCGGACACTGGCCAACACCCTCATCTTCACGATCAGTGCCCAAATCATCGGCCTGCTGCTGGGCAAGATCGGCGCCATGCTCCTCATGCAGGAGTTCCCGGGGCGCCGGCTGGCCCGCGCGCTTATCGTTCTGCCCTGGGCAGTACCGGTGTCACTGGCGACGCTGGCCTGGGTGTGGATGTTCGACTCGCTCTATAGCGTTATCAACTGGACGCTGCTCGCGGCAGGATTGATCGATCCGGCACACCGGCCCCAATGGCTGGGGCAAGAGGATTTGGCGATGATTGCCGTGGCGACCGTGCATGCGTGGCGCCTGTTTCCTTTCGGCGTCGTGATCTTCCTTGCCGGATTCACGTCGGTGCCACAGGATGTGCTCGATGCCGCCACGATCGACGGTGCAGGCTTCTGGCGCCGCAACTATCAAATCATCCTGCCAATCATCGCCCCGATCATCATGATCGCTCTGATCTTCGGCACGGTGTTCACCTTTACGGATCTCAGCGTCGTCTATTTGCTGACGAAGGGTGGACCGATCAACAGCACGCAGGTGCTCGGCACGCTGGCGTTTCAGGTGGGCATCCTCTCGGGCGATGTCGCTCACGGAGCGGCCATTTGTCTGTTCCTGTTCCCCTTCCTCTTGGTTGCGGTGATCCTGCTCTTGCGGTCGCTGCGGCGGCGGGAGATTTGACATGCCGCGCCTTGCCGGAAAAGTAGTTGGCCAGAGTTCGTTTTATGGCGCGGTGGTTACGCTGGTTGTATTCGCCGCGTTTCCCTTCTACTGGATGCTGATCACCACCTTCAAGACGGACGGCGACCTCTATAATCTCAAGTCCATCCCCTATTGGTTCAACGCGCCGCCTACGCTCGAACATCTCAAGTATTTGTTTGAAGACACGCTGTTCGTGCAGTGGCTGTCCAATAGCGCCCTTATTGGGCTTTGTGTCGTGGCTATCACTCTTCTCGTGGCTCTGCCGGCCGGCTATGGGCTGGCGCGCATGCCGGGCCGCAGTGGCGAAAATCTCAGCATCGGCATCTTCCTGACCTATCTGGTGCCGCCGACGCTTCTGTTCCTGCCGCTCGCTCGAGTCGTTACGTTGCTCGGATTGCAGGACAGCATGTGGGCTCTTGTCGTCGTCTACCCCACTTTCACCATCCCGTTCTGCACCTGGCTGCTTATGGGCTTCTTCAAGTCGGTGCCGCGTGAGATCGAGGAGGCTGCAATCATCGACGGCTGTACTGTCGTGGGGGCATTCGTGAAAACTGTCCTTCCTCTTTCAGTTCCTGGCATTCTGACCGTAGTGATCTTTGCGTTCACGCTAACGGTGCAGGAGTTCGTGTATGCGCTGACCTTCATCTCCTCTTCCAGTGAGAAGCCCGTTACTTTGGGAGTCGCGACGGATTTGATCCGCGGAGACATTTTTTATTGGGGCGAATTGATGGGCGCGGCGCTTATTTCCAGCGTTCCAGTGGCGATTGCCTATAATCTCTTTTTGGACCGCTTCATCAGCGGCATCACAGGTGGCGCGGTCAAATAGTCGGCCGTTTCCGTGCTGCGCCCAGCGCATATGGCTTCCGATGCCGCGAGATCATCAAGCTGCGATGTCGATGGAGAATTCAGGCGGGATGACGCGCAATCGCGCAGTGCATGTTGAGCGCAGCATGTCCGCTCTGGGCGACTTGGCGGGGAGGGTAGGCTTTAGCGGAAAGCGGACGTTCGTCCCAGATCCGCAGGTCTCAGAAGGGCCAGAAGGGAACCCGTGCAGCTCTCGTGCCAGCGGCCATGGAGCTGGCGCGTCGGCTGGAAGAGCCGAAACAGCTCCTTTCGCGAGAGGCCTAGTCCAAAAGAGGTCGAGCGGTCTCCGGAGCCAGCTCCCTGGTTCTCAGGGAAGAAGTCCTCTCTAAAAAATAGGAAGCTCACTCTTTTCAGAGGCGCTTCAAAGGCGACAACCCCATTCGAACTAGCCCTTCTTCAGTGAACCATTTTTTTGCCGCGACGACCAATCTCTAGGCGCAAATTCACCGCTCGCCATGTCGAGCGGCGTCGAAGACACGATTGGTCTCTCCCCGGTTGCAGTACGGTCGCATGCGGCGGTCGCTTTTCTGCTGATTCAGTCCGGAACAAGTGAGTTGGCGGTTGCCGCACCCTCACCACCGTACCTTTCGGAGAGATAACCGAGATCCGGCTGGCCTCGGTACAGGGCGGAGCGATTGCGCTTTGGAAGCGATACCTGCCGGAACTGAGAACTGAGCCGAGGGAGGTGCCGAATTGTCATGAGAGGCGTCACCGAGTGGCTCGAGTCGATCGGCTTGTCAGAGTACGCCCAGCGCTTCGCCGAAAACGGCATTGACCTTTCGGTCTTGTGCGACCTGACAGATCAGGACCTAAAGGAGCTCGGCGTCCTGCTAGGTCATCGCCGCAAGCTATTGCGTGCCATCGCAGACCTTGATGACGCAGCTAGATCAAAGTCGGCGAAAACAGCGACCGAACTGAAGGGGCGGGATGAAGGAGAGCGGCGCCACCTTACCGTGATGTTTTGTGACTTGGTTGGCTCGACAGCCCTTTCGGCGCGGTTGGACCCGGAGGACATGCGGACGCTGATTGGCGCGTATCACAGCTGCATCGCAGAAGTCATAGGCCGCTATCAGGGAAGAATTGCTCGCTATATGGGCGACGGTGCGTTGGTCTATTTCGGCTATCCGCACGCCCATGAGGATGATGCCGAACAGGCTGTGCGCGCTGCGCTCACACTCGTTGGTGCCGTAGCGAGTATCCGGAATGTCGCCGAGGCGCTGCAGATTCGCGTTGGCATTGCGACGGGGACTGTGGTCGTCACCGAACTTCTGATTGAGAAAAGTCTGGCGGAGCAAGCCGTTGTTGGTGAGACGCCGAACCTCGCCGCGCGCCTGCAAACGATGGCGGAGCCTGGGACTGTGTTGATCTCCGCTGGCACGCGCCGGCTCACCGGGGGAGAGTTCCACTACCGCGACCTCGGTCCCGTCGCGCTGAAAGGCTGGACAGAGCCGCTCCGGGTCTATCAGGTGCTGGGAATGAGCGGTGTAGAGAGCCACTTCGAGGCCATGCACACCACTAGGCTGCCGCCGTTGTTCGGGCGTGAGGAGGAAATAGAGCTGCTGTTACGCCGCTGGCGACAAGCTACCCAGGAAGAAGGCCGGGTGGTGGCGCTTGCGGGAGAGCCGGGGATTGGCAAATCACACATTGCGTTGGCGCTTAATGAGCGGCTCCACGGTGAATCACACATAACGCTACGCTATTTCTGTTCTGAGCATCATACCCACAGCGCATTGTTCCCATTCATCAGCCAGCTCGAACGTGCTGCCGGGTTCAGGCACAGCGACTCACCTCAGGAGAAGCTATCGAAGCTCGAGGCTCTGCTGGCGCAATCCACAGGCGATCCCGAACACCTGGCAGTTCTGGCCAACTTATTGGCGCTGCCGACCGATGACCGCTACCGACTGCAGGACCTCACTCCACAAAAGCGCAAGGAGAAGACCTTTGCGGCATTGCTGGCCCAGCTCGACGGGTTAGCGGCGCAGCAGCCGGCTTTACTCATTTTCGAAGATGTACACTGGATTGACCCAACCTCGCTTGAGCTTCTCGCAGCTATTGTGGAGCACGTGCCGCAGCTTCGGGCACTGGTGCTGATCACGGCCAGACCCGAATTCACTTCGCCCTGGCCGAGCTATCCCCACACCACAACGATCCCGCTCACCCGCCTTGGCCGACGCGACGGCACAGCGTTGGTCCTGCGGGTGACGGGGGGCAAAACACTACCCAAGGAAGTAATGGAGCACATTCTCGCACACACCGATGGGGTGCCGCTCTTCGTCGAGGAATTGACGAAGATGGTGCTGGAAGGCGGTTTGTTACGAGAACGGGATGGGGAATATGTTCTCGAAGCGCCTCTACCATCGTTGGCGATCCCAACCACGTTGCAAGCTTCGTTGATGGCTCGCCTTGACCGGTTGTCACCGGTGCGGGACGTCGCCCAAATCGGTGCCGTCGCGGGTCGCGAATTCCATTACGAACTTGTGAGTGCCGTCGCAGGGCTGCCGAAGCAGAGATTGGACGAGGCGCTCGACCAATTGGTGCGTTCGGAACTGCTGTTCTGCCGGGGTGAAGTTCCACACGCGGTTTACACCTTCAAACACGCGCTGGTGCGGGACGCTGCCTACTCGGGACTTTTGAAGGGCCGACGCGCAGCGCTGCATGCCAGCATCGCAACCGCGTTCGAGCAGCGGTTCCCAGAAATTGTGGAGGCTCAACCCGAAACTCTCGCGCATCATCTCACGGTGTCGGGACTGTTTGAAAAGGCGGGAGGATATTGGCTACAGGCCGGCAAGAACGCCGCGATGCGCTCCGCCAACGTTGAAGCCATCGCCCACCTGCAGCGAGGTATCGAGGCTTCGGTCCATTTGGCCGACGGCGCACGGAAGGACAGGCTGGAGCTTGATTTCCAGTTCGCTCTGGGACCCTGTCTGATCGCTACCCAGGGGCCTGCCTCGAACAAGGCGGTGGCGACCTTCACGCGTGCTCGCGAGTTGTGCGAGCGCCTCGGAGATCCCCCCGAGCAGCTACAGATCATGTTTTGGTTGGCCACTGCGAGCGTCATTCGCGGTGAGTTGCCGGTTGCCGAGGAAATGGTCGCGGTCCTCCTTCATCTCGCCGAGACGCGCGGCAATCGACCAGCGTTGCTCAACGCAATGCGCGGGCAAGCCATGATTCGCCTTTTCATGGGACATCTCACCGGTGCCCGCGAAGCGATCGAACGGGCCGTTGAGGCGTTTGACGCAAGCACCGAGGACGAGAGACTGGCGGCCCGTGCCGCCGGCCAGGATGCCGGAGTGGCGGACCTTGCCCTGATGTCTTGGGTTCTCTGGCTGCTCGGCAATGTCGACACGGCAATTACACGAATGGACGCCGCCATTCAGCGGGCAGACGACATCAGTCATCCACATTCGCAGGCTTACGCTTGCTATTATGCGTCTGTTCTCCACGCTCTTCGTGGCGAGCTATTGACCGCGCGCCGCTATGCCGAACGCTGTCTCACCTTGTCGGAGGAACACGGATTCCGGCAATGGCGAGGATTGGCGCTCGCCGTCCGGGGGATATGTATGACCTCTCTTGACCCTTCATCCAGCGCACTCGAGGAAATCCGGACTGCGATGAACGAATATCGTGGCGCAGGGTATCAGCTAGGCATCACGGCACTGTATGTGCTCCTGTGTCCGGCCTTGTTGTTGAGCAATCAATGGGAGGCTGCGGTGGAGGTGATCGAGCAAGGCCTTGCTACAAGCAGCCATAATAGCGAGCGGGTATTTGAGGCCGAATTGTATCGGCTGAAAGCGCGC
Organism: Bradyrhizobium zhanjiangense; assembly: GCF_004114935.1. Lineage (NCBI taxonomy): Bacteria > Pseudomonadati > Pseudomonadota > Alphaproteobacteria > Hyphomicrobiales > Nitrobacteraceae > Bradyrhizobium > Bradyrhizobium zhanjiangense. The sequence continues at coordinate 8,345,849 of NZ_CP022221.1, read as the reverse complement.
GCGCTGCTCGTCCGCGGCGCGCTGGAAGCCAGCACCGAGGCGCAATCACAGCTCGATCAAGCATTGACCACGGCAAGAAGCCAACACGCTAAAGCCCTCGAACTTCGAGCTGCAATGGACCTTGCAACCTTATGGATGGACCAGGGCAGACGCAAGGAAGCGCTCGAACTGCTCGCGCCCATCTACGCTTGGTATGCCGAGGGCTTTGAAACGAACGATCTGAAGGAAGCGAAGGCTTTGCTCGATCGATTGCGGTGACTTGCGCTATCGCTTGTCCAAACCGCGGCGGACCTAGAAACCTTATTAGGGATCTTTTTCGCCGAGATGCGCGCCACATGGGCCGCATCCCTTGAAGATCGCCCGGCGCGTCGCTTGCAGTCAGCACGAGGATGCCTGAGGTATCCAGTAGCGGCTCTAATCGCCGCAAACGATCTGCTCGGTCACGCTCTACGGCCCGACCTCGACCTCATGCGGCTGCTGCGACTTAGCCTGTCCGGATGCAAGCGCTCTGTGATGGTGCAGCTTGGCACCACAGCCGCAGCATCGGCGGCCTCCGCCACTAGCGCACAGGCACCCGGGGCCGAACCTGCTGGCGGATGCCGGCTTACATCTATCCCCAGCACGGATCACTCAGCGTCATCGGCTAAGCGAGCCAACGTTTGCGCCGCTTGTAGTGCTTCACATCGCGGAACGATTTTCGCTTGTCTCCGGCGATGCCAAGGTAGAATTCCTTGACGTCCTCGTTTGCGGCGAGCGCCCGCGCCTCACCGTCCATCACCACACGGCCATTTTCGAGGACATAGCCGTGGCTCGCGTATCTGAGCGCCATGTTGGTGTTCTGCTCGGCGAGAAGAAACGAGACACCTTCCTTGATGTTGAGATCCTTCACGATCTCGAAGATCTCTTCGACGATCTGCGGCGCGAGGCCCATCGAAGGCTCATCGAGCAGGATCATCTTGGGTCGCGACATCAGTGCACGCCCGATCACACACATCTGCTGTTCGCCGCCCGACGTATAGCCGGCGGTCGAACGCCGCCGCTCCCTGAGACGGGGGAAATAGGCATAGACTCGCTCCAAATCCTGCGCGATCGCGGACCTGCCATCCCTGCGGGTGAAGCCGCCGGTCAAAAGATTCTCTTCGACCGTGAGGTGAGCGAAGCAACGCCGCCCCTCCATCACCTGAATGCACACGCGGCGCACCAGATCGTTTGGCGACAGGGACTGCACTTCTACGCCATAGAACAGGATCGAGCCTTTGGTGACTTCGCCGCGTTCTGCATGCAGCAGATTGGAGACCGCCTTCAGCGTCGTCGTCTTTCCGGCACCATTAGCGCCGAGAAGCGCGACAATGCCGCCCCGCGGGACATCCAACGATACGCCTTTCAACACGAGGATGACGTGATCGTAGACAACCTCGATATTATTGACCGAGGGAACTGCCGCTGCTCCTGTCGCCGCAGCGGCCTTGGGAATTGACACGCAGCTCTCCAAAGGTTGCAGCTCCCAGAGGATCCGAGAGGAGGCAAATCCACCTCCCGGATTGCTGAGATACGTTCAGGTTTCTTTCGCGCAGTCGCGCGGCTGAATCTTCTTGTCCGCGGCATACTTCGCGGACACGTCTGCGACGAGCGGTTCGATGAGCGATTCGTCAGCCGTGTACCAGTCGGAGATGACTTTCCAGGCCTTGCCATCCCACTGCTGTACGCGCCCGTAGCGCGCGCCCTCGTGGTCGGAGCAGGAAATGCTGACCGGCTTCAACATCCCCTCAAAGCCGAGTTCCTTGATGCGTGCACCGGTGAGGATGAGGTTCTCAAGCCCCCAACGGACCTGCTCGCCCGTTAGCGGTTTCTTGCCGAACTTTTCCTGCGCCTTCCGGATCGCCTCCACGCCGAGCATGGCATTCACCATGCCGCGGTTGTAGAGAACTTCACCGATCTTGCCGGGCTCCGTTGAACCTTTGCCCCTTGCGTAGACGTACTTCTCTATGTCGGTATGCATGGGAAACTTGCCGGCGCCATGTTGAAGCATCAGCGACTTGTAGCCGGTGGCCTCAGCGGATTGATGAAGGCCGCGCCGGTCGGTCCCTTGCTCTTTAGGCGCTCGTAGCACTCAACGCCCTTGTCGGTCGCGTAACTCGTCTCGCATTCTTCCGTCAGAATCTTGACGCCGTTGATGCCGCCGTCACGCTCATTGATCAGGTTGTAATAGTCCACAACGCCGTTTGCGTAGGGCGCGCCGTTCACAGCATACGGTCCGGTCCGGTAGGACAGAATAGGGATGAACTGCTCGTTTTGCGCTGCGGCCGGTGCGCTGGCCACCGCGCCAGACAGGACGGCCGCCAGTAACAGTAGATTGCGTGCAATGCTCGCCATGTTGATATCCTCCTTTGAACCCCTCTTTTTCCGTCCGGGGGCTTGTTTCCTTCCTCCTGGCGGAACAGACCCGGAAGCTTCTGGCCAAGCACTACGCGAACAAATATCGGGTGCGGTGAAGTTCGTCGTCGCCTCAGAACATCATGATCTCCTTCAGTCTGACGCCACGCCAAAGCAGCCCGCCGTTGTCGCGATAGGAGGGCAGCAGTACGTCGTCATCTCGCATCGCACTGGCTATTCCGACCGATACCGCCTCCTGGCCGAGCGAAACGGCATAGGTTCCGACGGCCCGGTGCGCTGCAATGCAACAACCTTCCGGTCGAACAGGCGCAGGAGCACCGTCGACCGGTAAAGCGCTACAAGCAGGTTGGCATCGGAGGCTAAGGCAGGGAGCGGGCGGTTGATGGAGCCGTCTGGCGCGAGGTAATTGCGGTGGCATACCTCGAAGGGGTGATCACCGGAGACCCTGGGTTGGCATTGTTTTGCTGGCTACGTTCTTACTCCTCGAGCCATTGTGCCCCCCATGACTGGGCCATTTTATGGTGACCCAGGAAGATGCAAGACCATGGCGCGGTTGCCTTGGCGTGCGCCATTGCCGCCCCGCGGGGTTACGCGATCATGGAAGCGGCACTGCGGCGGTGGTATATCGAAGCATGGCAAATGGTCAGGTTGTCCTGGTAACAACTCAGCCGTTAGGCGGCGGGCCACCTGTTCGCTCGGTCTATTTCGTGGCGGAAAGGGATCCGGAAACCGCCGCGGCGATTATCGCTGCGATGATGGCTCCGAACGAAAAGGTGGAAGCGTGGGGACCGCTTCCGGAGGCCGCTGTGAAAGCGCTCGGATTGAAGCCGGGCGACTTCACGCACGGGTGAACGGCTAACGCCCGCTTGATTGCCGGTTCATGTCTTCCAAGAGGCCGCGCATCGCATCGGTGTGCTTGCCGAAGCCCGCTCAATCCCCGGCTTTCAACTTCTCCATGGCGCGGTTGAAGCGGTCGACCGCCTCCTGTGCTTGTCTCGCCGTGGTGCCGGCACCCGGGGGTTTCTATGGCAGCGCCCGGCGCGGGTGGTGCGGTGCCTGATTCCACAAAGAGCACCGTCAACGCCTCTGCAAGCGTTTCCCTTCATCACGACATTTTCGCCGGGCTGCCGGGTCAGATCAGGCCGCCTGGGATCGGGCGCGGCGTCTGAAGCGTTGCAAGCTGGCTTGCTGAGAAGTTCGCAGAATGTGTTGCGGGCGATCCGTTGAACCAGCCGCGCAAACCGGACATTCGGCTGGCCCCGAACGTCTCAGAGGGGCCATGTGTGGACGGCTCCGGGTTGGCAAGGAGAATCTTCACTTTGCGGCGTTGGTCGGAGCGGCCATGTGTTCGGCCTGTTTGCGCGGTTCACGTGACCGCTGGCCATAATGCCCTCCGCGGATCAGGTCCCGATCAAAAGCACGCATTCGGAGATGCCGTGGCCGATGTGGGTTGTCCTGATCGCCGGATCGACCGGCGCTGCATTAAGTGCTGTTCGCCCTTCCAACCGTTACGTCACACCGGCATGTCCGGCGTAATCTCGTTTACGCCATGAGAGCGGCGGGTTCCTTGTAGCGTTCGTTCCTCGCCATCATCGCCCAGGCTATCCTGGCGAGTTTGTTGGCGAGCGCGATGGCAGCGACCTTAGTTGCTCGCCGCGCCAGCAATGCGGAGAGCCAGGGTCGACGCCCCGTTCCATGGATTTTGGCATAGCGGATCACGGCGAGTGCGCCGGCCGTGAACAGGCTGCGCAAATAGCGATCGCCCTGCTTGCTGATACTGCCAAGCTTGTCCTTGCCTCCGTTCGAGTTCTGCTTCGGCACGAGCCCAACCCAGGCCGAGAAGTCTCGCCCCGATCGGAACGCCTTGGCATCAGCAACGCTCGCGACCAGCGCCGTTGCCAGCGCCGGACCAACACCAGGGATCGCGTCCAGTCGCTTGCTCGTCGCGCTCGATCGATGCCAGGCGACAATACGCCTGTCGAACTCCAGGATTTGCACCTTCAGCGCCCGCAATTGACTGCCGAGAACAGCAAGACATGCGCGGGCCACCTCCGGGAACCGGCGGTCAGCTGTATCGGCGACGACTTCCAGCAACTGATCGACGCCCCGGCGCCCGACCGGGGCGACAATCCCGAGCTCGGCAAGATAGGCGCGGATTGAATTGATGACGGCAGTCTGCTGGCGGATGAAGAGGTGGCGCGCTCGATGAAGCATCAGACAGCTCTGTTGCTCGACCGTCTTGGTCGGCACGAACCGCATGTTGGGTCTCGTGACCGCCTCGCAAATCGCCTCCGCGTCGGTGGTGTCGTTCTTTTGCCGCTTGACGTACGGCTTCACATAGGCCGGAGGCACAATCGCACCGTATGTCCCAACGCCTGCAACTCACGGGACCAATAATGGGATGATGCGCAAGCCTCGATCCCCACCAGGCACAGTGGCAACTTCTCAAAGAAGGACAGCACGAAACGGCGCTTGAGTTGACGCCGTATGACCACTTGCCCGGCTGCATCGACGCCATGCACTTGAAAGACCGACTTCGCAATATCCAGACCGATCGTCGAAATTGACTGCATAGGCTGCTCCTCCGAATCGTGGGAGCCTCAAAAACGGCGCCCATACCTTGGCACTCTCGTGCCGGTGGAGGAGCCGTCCACAGCATCACGAGCGGATTAACTCCAACCTGGCTGCCGTGGGGGCGAATGCTCAAGCAAGAAACGCAGCATTTCGCTTGTGGCGTCCGGTCTTCGCGGATCAGGGCCAGAGCTGGCAGGGCGGCCTCCCGAGGATCAGGCCACGGATAGAACTGCGATTGCACGATTGAGTTGAGGATCACCTAGACCCATTGAGGCCGGGTCAGCTTGGACCTCGATCGTGGGTGCGACGCCAACACCTTCCAGCCGCTCGCCATCGACCTGCACGTCCCCGACCGCGAGCAACAGCAAGCCGCCGTCAATGAGAAATGCCGTCGCAGCGAGGACAGCTCCCTCGGTCCGGCTACCGATGACCTCGCCAAGCCGATATTTCTTAAAGCCATAGGCAAGGATCTCCTTGCCGCTGCGGGTGCCACCGTTGACAAGCATGGCGACAGGCTTGCGCCACTTCACGTTCTCGAGTTCGTTGGCGCCATTGCGATCAGTGACCTGGATCGTCGGCGCTCGCGTGTTGAACAAATCAAGATACCCGGGGATCGCGCCGCCCCAGCCATCGCGCAAGTCCCAGATCAGCGCGTCGGCGCCGTTCAGGGGACTCTGCGATAGAAGATGCTCGAGCGTCCGCTGATAGACCGAGCCAGCGTAGCACCAGACACGAACATAGCCGATGCTTCGGCCGTTGGCCGGTATTATACGGGCGCTGGCTTTCAGGCCGTCCAAGAACAGCTTGTTGGGCTCAATTTCGACCGGGGTAACCGATATTTGCGTAAATGCGCCGGCACGACGCAGCCGCAGCACAACTTCCTTGCCAACCCTGCCACGGAATGACTGGACCGGCTGAAACGGTGCACCATCGGCGAAGACGATCAGATCGCCAGCCAGCAGACCGGCCTGTTGGGCCGGCGTGCCGTCTACAACACCGGTAATCATGCTGCGGCCCTGCGTGTCGAGACGCGAGAGGACGCCAACGCCGGGATAGGAGATACGGCCACTCGGAAAAACACGTTCCAGTCCGCGCCGCCTTAACGCACCAGCAAAGATATCGGAAAGCTGGTAGTACTCTGGTTCGTACGGTGTGTAATAGCGGGTGTGCGAAGCATGCAGCTCAGAGAGCATGCCATTAATGACGCCGGCCAGCGCCTCTTCGGAACTCGCCCGCGTGGCGTCCGGCAAGTAACGTTCCCGGACCGCCGACCAATCGAGGCCGTGGAGGTGCGGATCGTAGAACCGGTCTCGCACGGTCCGCCATACCTCATCGAACGTGGCGATGCGTGCGGGCACGGCTTGGGATGTGGCCGAATCCGCTGCTTCTTGCTGCTCGGCCCACAACACCGTTGGAGTTAGAGCTGATGCCGTGGCCATGGATGTTAGCCGCAAAAAGTGGCGGCGCGAGAGTGCTGAGTTGATTAACTTATTCATCGTGCAACCTTGCGATGGAATTCGTCGCTATCCCGATAATCGCGCAGTTCCAGAGCCAGAGGAGATGCCTCAAGCACGCCGATGCAGTTCTGGGCGATATCTCAACGCGCGGCGAAGGTGAGGCCGGCGCGCTCCTTCAGACGCTTGCGCAACGCCGGCCCCATCAGCGCGCCCGGCGTCCAGATGCCGCCCTCGCCCTGCACGTCGCGCACGAGGCAGAGAGCGCTTTCGGCGATCATCTTGCTGGTCGAGCCGTAGCCCGGATCGCGGTCGCCCGTGACGACCGTCTCAACCCGTCCGCCATCCGGCAGTTCGCCCAGGAAGAGAATGTCGTAGAAGCCCTTCTCGCGCTCTTCCCGAGTCGGGCCTGCACCGGCTTTGAGACCGCCGGTCCCGAGCAGGGAAAATATGGTGGCGAAGGTCTCCGTCGTCACGCGACCGATTTCCCCAAATCCCGGCGCGACCATCATCTCGTCGTAAACGAAGTCCGTGCCGTAGGGATGATCCAACAGGAAATTCGTGCGGTGCACGTTCTTGGTATTGATCGGCGCCATGGGGAACGGCACGAGCCACACGTTCATGCTCGGGTCGTATTCGGGGATGAGGCCCGACGGCTGAGACGGCCCGGTGAACCCCGGCGTCAACGCGAAGGGATCGCTCAGCAGCCGGATCAGGGCCGGGTCGCGCGCGGCGGCGCCCAACGTCGCCTGAGCGCTCGCCGCAGTGCCGCCCGACATGCCGCCTTTCACCTTGCGCAGGCGGGCTTTGATCCGCCGCGCCGGGCGTCCGAATTTCTCGCGCGCCTTCTCCTGCAACGTGAGCACGCCGAGATCGAACGGGATGGAATCGAAGCCGCAGGAGAAGACGATGCGCGCGCCGGTCCGTTTCGCCTCTTCGTGATGGGCGTCGATCATGCGCCGCATCCAAGCCGGTTCGCCGCACAGATCGACATAGCCAGTGCCCGTGGCCGCGCAGGCTGCCACAAGCTCGGGACCGTAGAGCTGATAAGGCCCGACCGTCGTGATGATCACGGCCGCACGCTCGCACATCGAACGTAGGCTGGCCGGCTCGGCGGCATCCGCCTTCACCAAAGGCAAATCGTCTGGTGCGCCGATGTCGGCACGCACCTTCTGGAGCTTGTCGGTCGCGCGTCCCGCGATCGCCCAGGACGGAGCCTCGTCGCCGCGATAGGACGTCGCCAGATATTCGGCGATGAGACGGCCGGTGTAACCGGTCGCGCCATAGACGATGAGGTCGAAGTCCCGCTTCATGACGTTGGTCCTCCTCGAACCCGGGAGAGCGCTACCCTTTACTCGGACCGGTCTTCCGCCGGCTGGACCGCACCAGCTAGCCTAGCGCACTCATTCGATCACCTCCTCGGCGCGTATCGAGTAGCGCGGGGATACGAGGACGCGCAGCACTAGCGGTAAGTGCCACAGTTGAGGGGCCGCCTCATCGAACCGTTCCCGTCGCATTTGACGGAGGATACCACAGTTCCTGCGTTGGGGCGTGCAAGGTCCGGTTGGGATCGAACCCACCGTTTTTGACCGCGGCCGAGCCACTTCCGGTCTACTTCGATAAGCGGACAGTTTCCGAGCTGGTTGGCATGGCTCAAACGGGCCAAAAGATGCTCGCCTCTTTCTTCAACCGCTTGCGCTCGGCGTTATACGCCCGAATTTCCATGCGACTAAGTATCGATTTTGCACTCAGCGCCTTCGGAATGACCTCGAGCAATCTGGCCTGCGTGTCGCGCAAATCCTTGGTGACCTCTGTCATCCGATCATTGTCGAGTTGGGCGACCTGCTGCCCCTGTTCGGCGATCGCCTGGCGCGCCTTCGCGATGCTGGCTTTTGTGTGGGCGATCTGGCCTTCCAAACCGTACGCCGTTCGCTCCAGCTGAAGAATTCGCGGGCGGGCAATCAGGCCTCGTTCAACAAGCGGGGCTATATCCTGTGCCTCGTTGCGGACAGAGTTTATCTGGTCGGTGAAAGCCTTGACCTGAGCCTCCGCGCCCACGATCTGCGACCCAAGCTGGTTGATCTTCTCGCGAATGACGCTTCGTTGCCCCTCGAGTGACGCTCGCCGACCTTCGAACTGATTAAGCTGACCGCTCCAAACGCTCTTGAAATAGGGGTCATCTTCTTGCTGGTTATTGCCCCTGCTCAGTAGGGCAAGGCCGTCGACCTTGATTAGACGATTGACGATCGAATAGCACGGCGCGCCGCCCATCTGAGGTGCGCCTTCCGACGAGGACTGGCGATTCTGACCCTGCGAAGTGCGGTTTAGTGGCGAATTCTCACTGCGTGCCGAAGCGAGCGGCTCGAGCTTAAGATGGAGAACATCCCCAGCATCATCAGCAGTGCGCCTAGCCAAGTTGCCGTCTGGCTCGGCGCCTCGTTGCGAGCTTCCGCGATACCCACGCCGGTCGGGACAGCAGGAGGTCCGAACGAAGTCACCGCATCGTTGACCGTCGGTGCGGTTGCGAGAAGCTGCTCAACATCGACTTGGCTGAGCACGGAGTGCGCGGGCGTCGGCCGGCGGCCGTGCTCAGCGATGGGGGCCGCCGACATCAGAGCGCTGCCCGTGCCGAGATCGTCGGCAGCATCAGCTACCTTGACCTCGGGGTGAGACGGCTCGGCCGGCGCGGAGCGCAGCAACTCCGCGCGTGCATCAACGACTCCGCTCTGCCTGGGCCGCGCGGCCCCGTTCTCGTCCAAACTGGCGGTGCTATCTTTGGCCACGCGCCGACGAACCGTCTTCTTCACCTTCGCGGTACCCTCGGTCAGGAACCAGCATTTGCGGTGCCCGTCCATTCGATAGACCCAATGCTGCCCGTCGGGGGTCGAGTTGCCGGGACGTCCCAAGCATTCCGCTTGCGGCGGAGAGGTTACCGCAGGTTGGGGCGCAGCAGTATTGAAGATATCCGCAAGAGGATTGGAGGACGCAGGCGCCGACGAAAGAGTTCCAACAAAAACCAAACCAGCGAAGCAAAATCGCAAATAACCGGACATCGAAGACTCCCGGTGTTGCGCCCCGCCCGGCATGACCCTTCGCACCGACATAGGCGGCCATGCGGCTCAAATCTGTCGGTGCGATGGATTCATTGTGCTCCTGACGTGAGATCCGGGCCCGAATGCAAGTCCGGTCCAGCAGCTCGCGGTTGCAAAAGGCAGTCCCGCCGTCATGTGGTCGAGCTCCCGGGCGACCGGCAGAGATCACGCCTTTGGTTTCTTGCGCGATCCACTGCTGTCTTATTCGTGCTGAGGTGCATCGGCCGTTAAGGGTTGGTTTAGTTCCCGGCATGATCATTGGGGACCACAAGGGACCCGAGCATGCAATTGTACCATGCCAATACCTTGGAAATCATCGAGAAGGTCGCGGATCAGGGCAGTGGCGAGGTCGCGACGTGGCCCATCACTCTCGACCAATCAAATTTCTTGACCTCCAATCGAGATGAGGTCCTGGCGCTATTGGCGCCAAGCGGCCATCCAAAACGCACCATTTGGCTCGTCGCAGTCGCATTGGCTGGAGGCTTTGGATTGGGATGGGCTGGGGCTTGGTATGGTCCCGCAACTATCTCGGCTCTCAATCCAATTGCTCACATAGAAACAGCTTCGCGCCGCATGCCGGACACAAAGTCAGGTCGTAAGGCCGAAAGCGCGCGAAAGATAACATCAGCATCAGGCTCGCGAGCACCGCCCGGTTTAGGTCAGCCCTCCACAGCCAGCGCGAGCCTTGCTCCGAAGCCTCTGGCCAAAGCGTCGAGTGGGGCGCAATCGGCGGAAGCTTCGAACCCAGCTTCTTCGGTTGTCGAGGCGGACATGTCTGTGACCGGCTCACTCGAGCCTGCGGGGCCGCTCTTGTCGGTCCCCGAGACAAGGCCAACGACTATTGTGGGTTGGGCAGTCCTTGATGTTCGCGGCGGAACGGCGGTGCTCGAAGGGCCCGATGGAATTCGAATGGCAGCACGGGGCGACGTGGTCCCCGGCATCGGACGAGTTGATTCTATCGTGCGTTGGGGCAACCGCTGGATAGTTGCTACGCCTCGCGGATTGATCTCGACGCGGTAGGATGAACGCTTGCATCCCATCTATTCGTGCTGTCACCGACATCCGGCTATTGTGATAGTTGGCGCTTGATATCGGGTGCAGCCAGCGGGGAAAGCAAAAGTGAATTCGTCACGAGCGCTCGTACCAAGCTAACCTCGGGTGTGGGTCGACTTGGAGCAACTACGAACTTCCGGTCTGCGCGGCGCAACGCAAGCTCCGCGCGAAGCCAGGCCGGCGGATGTCCATCCTGACGACATTCAAGTATCTCCGCGAAGTCATCGCTCACAATTATCTTTTTTCCGTAATCGCGAAGCGCTGAAATCTGGCTCGTGAGCAGCGCGCGATCGTTGTCCGAATCTTCCTGACCGTGCCCTTGCTCCGCAAAAGATCGCGTCGTCGAGGACATTTGCGATCTGCAGAAGCAGTGCCGGCGCATAAGCCGCGATAGCACCAAAGATGGCATTCTGCGTCAAACCCGATTCATCTTGAGTCTTGGCAGCTGCGCCGAGCTTCTGCCCGATTTCATCCGCTTCCAGTTCTTGGCTCCACTCCCGGCCGAGCCTTGGGATCCTGAAAAAGCCGCCTTGCGGTACTTGGTACGCGAACGGTAGATTTACGGCGCTGGAGACGTCGATGGACTAGGTCAAAGATATGCTGCTGGAGTTGAAGAAATCGATCCATGATGCAAGCGCGAAGCGGCGTAGCGAGACACCAAGACGAGGGCCGGTGGAAAGTACTGGTAGTAGCAAGCCGCGCGGCAGTCTCAGTCGGCCCGCCGCAAAACAAAGTGCGGCTCCGCCGTTTGGCATGGAGTGCGTCTTTGTTACGCCGGAAGCTGTCCGGTGCAGCAGATCGAACAATTCAACCCTTCTGATCGCGACCTAAGATAAGCAGTCTCGCGGAAGCTCAGTGCTCTCCAAGTTGCTAATCCTCTCACCTGATCCAATCGACGGCACCGCGACGGAAGGACGGGCCGCCTTCATCGAGAAGCTGTCCTCAACTTCGCGACGCATGGTGCCGTGGCATCGCACGCCGCTGCCGCAAGCTTCAGTCGGTCGATCTCTATGTGCCCGCGTCGCTCAGATCTAATCGCTCCGGACGCGCCAGAGCGAAATTCCGGTGGCAGCAGTGCGGCCAGAAGCCGGTTACCACTTCCGCCGGGACGCGTCACTGCCTGGTGAGGCATCGGCCGCCTTCTCCATTCCGAGCGGCGCAGACCAGTGGCCTCAACATCTGTTCGAATCTGCCTTCTCAACGACGCCTCTGTTCGCCAATGGAGCGCAAGCATTCGGTAACGTGCCGGGATCGAATGGCCGCCGAACGCGCCGCGGCAGACGCTCCACCGCGAGTTCAGATGATGAAAGAGGTTGTCGATACATCGCCTTCGCGTCGCCAAGTGTTGCGACTCGCAGCCATGGTTACGGCATGTGCCGTGGCTGCGAAGGCCCCGAGTGCCGCGGAGCCTCTCAAGGGAGAGGCCAACGACACCTATGTTCCCGCTGATGGCGTCGCGACCTTCGAGAGCGTTTGGCAGACCGTGCGTGATCGCTTTTTCGATCCGCGTCACAGCGGACTGGACTGGACGGCGGTTCGGGAGAGATATCTCTCCGACGTCCAGCGGGCAACATCCCAGAACTCGCTGGCGCGCGTCATCAACGCCATGCTGTCTGAGTTGCACGCTTCGCACACGCACTTTTATACGCCAGATGAGCCTGAATATTATCAGCTTGCAGACATCTTTGTCGGCGCGTTGCGACGGCGGGGACTACAGCGCGCATTTCCGGACGGCCGCGTTTCGTACCCTGGCATTGGTGTCATTTCACGTTCCGAGGCGGCTGGTCGTAACACGATCACTGGCGTGATCGATGGAACGCCGGCTCAGCAGGCGGGCCTCCGCGTCGGTGACGAAATAATCGCGGCTGACGGCACGGCATTTGAACCGGTCAGGTCCTTCCGTGGGAAGGTAGACAAACCGGTTATCTTGGAGGTGCAGCGGGGTGCCGCGGTGCTGCAAATTGCGGTCGGGCCGGTCGACCTCGAGCCCACGAAAATGTTTCTTCGTGGGTTGGAGTCGAGCGCGCGCATCATCGAATCCAACGGACGACGCATCGGCTATGTCCATGTCTGGTGCTACGCTGGCTCCATCTACCAACGCGCTCTTGAACGCTTGCTGTGGCAAGGGGCGCTAAAAGACGCGGACGCGCTGATCTGGGATTTGCGGGATGGCTGGGGCGGCGCACAACCCGAATATCTCGACCTGTTCAACGCCCGGGCGCCAACGATGCAGGTCACCGACCGAGGCGGCACTAGCGAACTCGTGAATGTGAAGTGGCGCAAGCCCGTTGCCATGCTCATCAACGGCGACACGCGCAGCGGCAAGGAGGTGCTTGCATATGGCTTCAAGAAGTACCGGTTGGGCGAGCTCATCGGCACCCGGACAGAGGGCGCGGTCCTTGCCGCCACCGCATTCCTCATCGGAGGCGGCTTGCTGCTGCTCGCAGTCGAAGATGTTCGGGTCGATGGCGAGCGCCTGGAGGGCGTGGGCGTGACGCCGACGATCGAGGTCCCGGCAGGCGCGGTCTCTGCCGGATCAGATGACCTCCAACTGAGCCGTGCTGTAGCGGTTCTGTCCGGGACATGATCCGGGCGTCGTACTGGTGCTCGCTAAAATGGTAACTGGAAGCGCGTGTCGGACGCAGGCCTTTGTTGCTTCAGATCGCCCTCGGCGCGCGATGTTCAGAACGATCCAGCCTCTTGATGTAGCTCGGCACCCCGCATCAAGCGGCGGGCGATGTCGGCTGTCTGGTGTGACGCGCGTTCGGTCGGTGAATGGGCCGCCAGATAGCGGGCAACCGCGATGAGGATGTGCCGGCCCTCGTCCGTGTTGCCCCACGCCCCGAACTGCCGGACCCCCGCCTCCAGCATCTGATATGTATGGAAGCCTGCATCTTCGCGCAGCACCGCATGCGCGAGCGTGGCGATCAGCGCCTGCGGCGAATGGCCGAGCGTGAGGTGCCGTGCTACCAGGCGCGCGGCAAGATCGACCTGTCGCTGCCGGTCGAAGGCGTCGAGCAAGGCGGCGCGGATCGTCTCTGGCTCCGCGGGCAGATCATCGAGCTGCTCGCCGCCGTCGCCAGGGATGCGTGCCGGCGGCACATTGAGATAGCGAGCAAGGTAGAGCGCCATCGCGCCGTGCAAGACGCTCCGGACGGCCGCGCCGTGCGCGTCGATGTTGGTGGTCCCGATGCGCGTCAGCATCTGGTGGACCGCGTTGGCGTAGGTGAAGACGTGATGTGCCGACTCCCAATCGGCGTGCTCGTTGGCAGTGCCGAAGCGCGCCACCCTGAGCGCTGCTGCATACGCGAGGGATTGGCCCAGATCAACAGGAGCGGAACCGGCGCAGATCGCCTCCTTGAGCACGTCAACGATTCCGGCCGGATCGTCACCGAGTAGCTCTTGAGCGAGTGCGGCGTGGCCCGACCAGTCACGCGCGCCGCGTCCGGCAGCGAACAGGTCCGCGAGTTGGCTGGTTGATTCCTCACACAATGCAACAAGGTCAACGGGCTGGCGCCAGGTAGTCGATTCTTCGGCGCCACGGGCCCCGACCATCTGACCGACGACAGTCGGCAGCAGAGCCGCCGCGTGTTGCCAGCCGACCAGGTCGAGGCACTCGAACGCCTTGTTGATGAAGTCGAGCGAGTGCCCGGTGTCGGCGAACGCCCTATCGGTCGCGGCAGCGAACAGGGAATCAGCGAGCTCAGCCGGGGAGAAGCCGGCGGCAATTGCCGTGAGCAGGGTGCGCTCGGCGGCCTCGCGATGGCGCACGTTTGTCCAACGCCGCAGCCAGCGTTTGAGCGCAGCCGCATCCGGCCGGCTGCCAAGCGGCGCGCGTTCCCGCCGCGGCGCCTCGCCGTCGCAGTCCGCGGCCACGCGGCGTGCGCCGTGGAAGAGAGCGAGATAGCCTTCCTCCTCGGGCAGCACAGGCAGGAGATTGGCGAGTGCCGTAAGAATCGTAAGACCGATGCCCCAGCCATCGCGGTTTTGCGCCCCGAATAGCGCCACCTGCCGGACGATTTCGCCCTGCGGTACGCCGGCCGCGAGTTGACCATGCACGGCCTTGGCAATGACGAGGCCGAGGTCGTGGGCGAGGCCGTTCGCAAGCCGCTGACGCCAGTGCCCGGCGGGATCGGCCTGCGTGAACGCGGTCTTCACCCAGACGTCACCATTACGCACCTCGACCGGGCAGATCGGCACGTCGTCCGCCCACAGGTCGAAGGTGCAGCCGCTTTCGAGATCGAAGCGAGCGTGATGCCAGTGACAGGTCAAGATGCCGTCCTCGAGGCTGCCGCGCTCGAGCGGGAAGCCCATGTGCGGGCACCGATTGTCGAGGGCGAAGATGCGCCCGCGGTCGTAGATGACGAGGATCGGACGATGGCCACCGTGCACAACGAGCCGCCTCTTGATCTTCAGCTCCTCAAGGCTGCCCGCCAGCGCAAATTCCTTGCCAGGCGCGTCCATGCATGCCTCCCATTATTTGGCGCCGCCGCAGGTACTCCACGACATAGGCATCCTCTCGCGCAAAGGCGAGAGGATGCGGTGGTTTAGGGCTGCGCCAAAGGAACCGCAGCGGATCATCAAGTGGTACGGAACGGAGGTACAGCTCGATCGCGTTCGGCTGTTTCGACACAAGCGTGCGACTTGCCTAAAATCGCCTGCCGATCCAACCAGCGCTGGGGCGCGCACCGACAAATTGATCATGTCCACTTAGCCACCAAAAATGGATGTCCGTTTCGATTTGCACTAGCCATCCGGCAGTGCCCGCTGGGCCTGACGAAGAAGCACAATTTCATATCGCCGCACGATGATCGAAAGCGCAGATCCCGCGCCAATAAACAATCCCAGTGACACGAGGCTCAGCGTTTCAGAAATCTTGTAGATTTCGGTTCCGACAGCGTGGGCACCGAAGCCGAAGACACACGCCCAGCAGATGCCCCCGGTGATGTTGAAGAGGAAAAAGCGACCCGCCGGCATGCCGTTTGCGCCGGCAAGCAAAGCCGCAAACATGCGCAGCACCGCGATAAAGCGACCAAAAAACACGACTGCGTTGCCGTATCGAAAAAACAGGTATCGACCGATCAGCAACCGGTTTTCATCCAGGCGAATGTAGTGCCCGTATTTGCGAAGTAGCGGCATTCCGAAGCGGCGCCCGACCGTGTATCCGATCCCGTCTCCGATGATTGCACCTGCGGCGGCCGCGGCGACCACAATACCGATATCGATCTGATTGGTGGCGGCGGCCAGGAGTGCGGCGGCAACAAGGATGGTCTCCCCGGGGAGGGGCACGCCGGCGCTTTCCAGCGCAACGACCACGGAAATGATCCAGGGTCCATGGACCTGGATCAAACGGATCAGAGAGCTCGAGATAGAGGCAAAGTCCATCTTCTAAGACTGCCCGCTGCAGTTTCCTCCACTTCAATGATCCCCGACCGCACGAATTCCGTTTCGCGGCGTTGCTCGCGGTCTCCGGCCAAGTGCCCTGCCATTCCAAGTGGCGCTGGGAGAGCGTATCATGCTCCGATGATCCGCTGAACCTGGGAGGCAATCATGCAATTCAGGACAACCGGACTATTGTTGCTCGGCGCGATGGCGCTTCCCGCCTCCGGGACCGCGCAAACCCCCGCGGCTCCTCCGGCAATTACACGAACAGTGATCGCCGCAACCAAACTGCCGACCGTCACCGACGCGCCGGTCCATTTCAAAGCGGTGAGCGTTACCCTTCAGCCGGGCGAGAGGAGCAGCGTTTCGGCAGCCAGCGGCATCCTCTACCAGATGTCAGGATCGACCGAGGTCGCGCTCGGTGGCGAGGTCAAAGTGCTCAATGCCGGAGAGGGGCTGTTCATCGCCGGCGGAAAGGCCGCCGCGCTGACGGCAGGCAGTGGGGCGCCGTCAATATTTCTCCACTTCTTTCTCGTCCCCGCTGGAGAATTGGGTCGTCCTACCGAGACGGCACCTGCCGTCGTAAGAGAATTGTACCGCACGGCGAGCCCGATCCCCGACCTGAAGCCAGGTAATTATGATCTCAATCTCACGCGGGTCACATTTCCGGCGCAGATGCCTTCCAACCCGCCCCACCATCGGTCAGGCGCAGCTCTATACTTCATACTCTCCGGCACCGGGGCCAACACGGTCGACGGCAAAACAGAAGCAAGGGGACCGCGGTCCTTGATCTATGAACCGCACGACCTCGTGCACCAATGGGGAAACCCAGGCGATGAGCCGTTGATATTCCTGGCCTTCAACATCAATCCGGAAGGTGTGGCAGCCGTGCTTCCGGGTGCACCAGTGAAGACCCAATAGACAACGGCGAGCGGCCTGCAGCAGAAACTCCCTGACTTCATCAAGAGCGAATGGTTGCTCGATCAAATGGATGACGGGCGCGCATTACACCGCTGTCCTCGCTGCAGCGCGCCGACCGTGAGCCGGGGTTGGGTGACTTGTCCGGAGCTCAAGAACGATCGAGCCGATGCCGCGAATGCGTGCCGAACCACGATCCGTTTGCTGCCCTAGGGTTCGTCAGCCCGGCCGGTCCTTGGTGGCAGCTTAGGTGTGCATCACGTCTTCGCTAGGCAACCGGGCGACCACTGGCGATCCGGGAATCTTATCTGATTGCGAAGCGTTTCGACGGGTAGAGCAGAGCAATTTCGACAGTTACCAGATGCTGCGCATCGACGAGGCACCGGCCGTCGAGATTCACATCATCCAGAGTAACGACGAGGCTGGCGGCATCGGTGAGCCTGGCACCTCCGGCATCGCTCCCGCCGTCGCCAACGCAATCTTCGCGGCGACTGGCAAGCGGCTTCGCAAATTGCCGATCGTCCCCGAAGTGCTGCGGCGGGCATGACGACAACGGACGGACAACGCTTCGATCTCGCCGTATCCGTCCGCCGGAGACCACTTGCCGAATGAGGCGCGGTGTTGAGAACTGTCCTTTTGGACGGTGATAAGTTCAGCACCCAAGTCTGTCGGCTCGATGTGGTTCTTCGCGATATCCAGACCAATTGTCGAAATTGACTGCATAGCTTGCTCCTCCGAATCGTGGGGGCCTCAAACGGCGCCCACTCCTTGGCACTCTCGTGCCTGTGGAGGAGCCGTCCACAGCATCAAGTGCAGACGTTGCCTACAAGGGTCAGGGGCGTCACCGCATTTTCGGTGACGGCTCGGAGAATCAGGCTGTGGTGGTTGGGTTCAACGTCGCGCGCGATGACCTCGGAATAAACAGGCGTCCCGGTCTGCCGAGCTTCTCAAGACGGGTCTCGACGTTGAGCATTGGAACCTGCTCGGGATCAAAGCCCTCAAGCTCAACCCAGCCTCGCACCGCCCTTTCTGCGGGACATCCTGGTCGAGGCTGTGATAAGCTGCTTTTCAGCGCGCCTTGGCCGGGCCGGACGAAGATCAGCGTCCTTCTCAGTGGCTTGCCTGACGGCGGAGTCCAGCAATTTGGCCCGCCTTTTCGGCTCGGCGCTGATAGCGATAGTGGCTTCCAGGTCCAGCGGGCATGTCGAGCGAGACTTTTGCCCGAAATGGCGCCGGGCGCGCCGATGGCAAGCGAAAGGCTATCCTGGCCGCTGTCCGCGGCGGGCCACTCGGTGAGGTCAACCGTTGCTCTACAACTCTATCCAAGTACCTTCTGAAATCATCCATAAATGGCAAGAGGTCGTGGATGTGCTTGCCGAGATCATGCACGTTCCTTCTGCTTTGATCATGCGAGTAGAGCCGCCCAACATCAAAGTTTTCGTATCCAGCGAGTCCAAAGGGAACCCCTACGAACCGAATGAACTCGCACCCCTTAACACGGGGCTTTATTGCGAAACCGTGATGAAGACGTGCCAACCTCTGCTCGTTCCAGACGCCCTTCGCGACGAAGCGTGGAAATCAAACCCTGACATCAAGCTGGGGATGATTTCCTACCTTGGGGTACCGATCAGTTGGCCCGATGGCGAGGTATTCGGAACGATTTGCGTTCTCGACAACAAAAGCAACGAGTACAGCAAGCCCTACCTCAGACTCCTGCATCAGTTGCGCGACGCGGTGCAGATTGATTTGCAAAGGTTAGCGGCACAGCACAGACAGCTCGAAGAACGTGAGACGAAGATCCGGCGTCTGGTCGATGCCAACATCATCGGAATCTACATCTGGGAGCTCGATGGTCGGCTCCTTGAGGCCAATGATACGTTCCTGCGTCTGGTGGGATACGATCGCGAGGATCTTATCTCGGGTCGTGTGCGCTGGACGGACCTCACGCCGCTGGAATGGCGAGATCGCACCGCACGCGCCCAGGAAGAATTAAAGAGGACTGGCGCGGTGCAACCCTTTGAGAAGGAGTACCTTCGCAAGGACGGCAGCCGCGTGCCCGTGCTGATCGGCTCGGCGGCGTTCGATGAACAGCGAGACCAAGGCGTCGCGTTCGTGCTCGATCTGACCGAGCGCAAGCGGGCGGAAGCGGAAGCCCGCGAAAACGAGCGGCGCTACCGCGAAGCGCTGATGGAGCTCGCGCACGTCAATCGCGTCACGACAATGGGCCAACTGACGGCTTCGATTTCACACGAAATGAAGCAGCCGATCGGGGCGGTTGTCGCCAACGCAGAGGCTGGGTTGAACTGGCTTGATGCTCAACCGCCAGAACTGAATCGGATTCGCCAGACGCTTGGTTGGATAATAACTGATAGCCTGCGAGCCGGCGAGATCATCGGTCGGATCCAAGGGCTTATCAAGAAGGCACCTCCGCGGCGAGAGGAAATGGAGATCAACGCGGCAGTGCTTGAGGTCATAGCTCTGACCCATGGCGAAGTGGTGAAGAACGGCGTCTCGGTGCGGACGCACCTCGCGGAGGGCTTGCCGCTCATTCGAGTAGATCGGGTCCAACTGCAACAAGTGGTCCTCAACTTGATCATCAACGCCGTCGAAGCGATGAGCGCCGTCCGCGAGGAGCCGCGTGAGTTGCTGATCAGCACCGACAGAGATGCCCTGAATGGCGTGCTCGTCAGCTTGCGAGATTCGGGGCCGGGACTGGATCCGGCGAGCCTTGAGCACGTCTTCGATCCATTCTACACGACCAAGCCCAGTGGCATGGGCATGGGATTATCAATTTGCCGTTCAATCGTGGAAGCGCACGGGGGACGCATATGGGCGGGCGCCAATGAAACTCGGGGTGCCGTTTTTCAATTCAGCCTGCCTCTAGAGCGAGACGAGACCAGTTCCACTGAATACGCTGGCCAATGCCGGCGGTCCGAGAAGGCGGATACGGATCGCGAAAACGAGAGCCCGTTCTACGCGACGGCGGATGTCCCTACCTAGATCGGCCGCCCCGCGCTGGCGTCAGGCTGCGCGGTAGGGGTAGACCAGCACAAGCGGAGCCTCCACAGGGGGCGGGCGACGCCCAACTAAGCCGTTCAGTCGCGGTTCTATCCGGGACATGAATATCCGGTCGGCTTACTCATTGGCAAAGCGGGGGGCAACGCGAGTCAGCAATTGGAGGCACGCCCCGGTTCGCCAGCGCAGGCCTTTGTACTTCAGATCGCAGTTCGTGCGCCTTCGGCGCGTGACATCAGGACGATCCAGCCTCTTGATGCGGCTCGCCTTCAGGACTCAGCACGGCTTGGTCGAGCCTAACGCCGCCGAGCCGCTCGCGAGCGCGCGCGGGCGAAAGCAACCTGATAGACCTACCGAGCGCTTCTCCGCCAAAGGTATCGAAGCTTCGGGAAACACCGGAAACTCTCGCCATCGCGTTGAGTTGGCAGCGACTGGGTGCGATCGCTTGGAGCGGGAGGATGGTCGACGAAGTCACGGTGAGAACGGCGGCAGAGACGGCCTGGACCGTATACCGGGCGGCGCACCCTGACGTCGACGTTCAGGACAGCCGCCGCTGCCTGCTTGAGCGCTATCTGCAAAGGAGACGGGAAGAGCGAGAGAGCGATGCCGAAGAACTCGCCAGCTTCGGATAGCCTACCTGCACCAGCTTCCCGAGGACGAATGTTGACGGGCATGAAGATGCTCGTCGCGCGCGTGGTTCGCGAGAGCACAAGGCCCGGTTGGACGCTGCTCGCGATTTCATACCTTATTTCCGCGGTCATCGTGATTGCCCTGCGGTTGTGATCGGGGCCTAGCCGATGCGGATCGCCCAGCTTGCTCCGTTGGCCGAGAGCGTCCCCGAAGCTTTACGGCGGCACGGAGCGGGTGGTCGCCTGGCTGGTCGATGGACTGATCGAGCTCGGACACGACGTCACCCTGTTCGCAACGGGCGAGGAGCCAGCGCAGCCTGGACTGCTTGATTTAGTCTGGGGGACACCCGGCAGCCATCTTCGATCTCGGTCAGCGCCTCAAGGCGAGGGTAGGCCGTGGCGAATGCGGGCAGGAAATCTTCATGAACCGCCAGCGTTTATCGCGATAACTGCCTAGTTCAGGAATCCTCAGAGTCGGCACGCTGACCGGGCGCGACCTAATCTGGCGTCCCGGTCTCCCTGACTGGAAGTCAGTTAGCGAAATCGACGAATTCTGGCAGCCTCCACCGCGAATGACCGCCGGGGTAAAAGCGCCTGCTCAGCCGACCCCTTTGACTGACCCGCTCCGTACACCAGACAAAGCAATCGTCGGCCAAAAGTGGAGCCTCTGGAAAAGTGCCAGTATCGGACTTCTCGTGGGTGCCTTCACCCTAGTAATTCAGGTTGCAAACGGCCGAGGTTTTGAACTTGCGAACTATGCACACGCTCGCAGCGCTGGGACGATCAGCTATCTAGTCGGTCAAACTCTGGCAGCGCCGCTCATCTTTGTCTTGATCGCCTTAGTGCGAAATCTATTCAACAGGCGACAATCAAAGTCGAGCGCCAGTGCTGTTGCTTGGGCGGCCACATTCGCGGCGCTTCTCGTGGGAGTGTGGTTAGCTCTCTTTGTCTATGGAGAGATTTTCTTCGCGAGCGACGACGTAATCAGTGGAGAGATCCGAAAAACGTTTGTCGCGGGCGTTCAATCTTCTTGTGTTCGAAAACAACGCTCGATCAGTCAAACTGCGACAGAAGCACAAGTTCAGGGCTACTGTACATGCGTCAGCGGAAAGGCGGCCGACGGAACGACCTACAGACAACTGAGGACGGAGCCCGATGCGCGTGCGCTCGCTGAGCTGCGGCAAAAGATGGAGGCGGTAGGCAATAGCTGTCGCTGACAAGGTAGGGAGACAGAGTCGCGGGTAAAAACCCGTGCTCACGCGGTTCAATGCGGGTACCGCGTGACCTTGCCTTGCGGGGCCGAAAAAATGTGACACTCGCGTGGCGAAATCCTGCCGATGCGTTTGCGCAATATGGAAAAAGCCGTATCGGATCAATGGCCGGTTTAAGCGACCTTTACCGATGTTTGCGCAGCCAAGTGCCTAATCTTGCTCGACCCTGCCACTTCGCTAGGGAGCGCCGTTGACGATATTCGGCGATGTTCTGCGACATTCTACGATGCCGCCCCCCGTTAGACTCCCTGACTGACTCACAGCCGACTGCATCAGCGAAGTTTTGCGACTTGTCGGCTCAATTCGCATAATGAGCGGTTACAGAATATGCGCTCGTAGGGAAGGCCGAGTCCGGCTTGTGGCGGCCGGTAAAGGGGGTTCTTGAGTCGCGGCTGTCGCCAGCTAGACAAACAAGGACTCCTCTGCGCATGGCCCACCTTCTCGCCGATCTCGTCGCTAGTCCCGCACCCGGCAGGCGGAAAACGTGCGCGCCATGGCACGATTTCCATCACCAGGCTCATCGCCGGCGCGTGTTCTGTTCTTGGATGAATGAGTGTTCTTCCGCGCGCAGTCGCTTGTCCCACATCTCACCTCGCCGACAATCGGACGGAACGGGACTGGCTGAAATTCTCTGGAGGGAGCCTTGCGTTACCTTGTGCCAATAGTTTGCGTTCCCAAGCGAGCGCGTGACGGACGATCAGGGAAAGATCATCCCATTGAGGCCGCCAGCCAAGCAGTCTGCGCATCCGTTCCGCTGAGGCCACGATCTCTGCCGGATCGCCAGGCCGGCGGGCGGCAAGTTCGACGGGAAAGTCGTTTCCGGATTCGTGCCGCATGGCGTCGATCACCTGCAAAACCGAAAAACCGCGGCCATAGCCGCAATTTAGCGTCAGGGATTCTCCACCACCGCGCAGATATGAAAGCGCATGACAATGGGCGTTTACGAGGTCGCTCACGTGGATATAGTCGCGAATGCAGGTGCGGTCGGGCGTGGGATAATCGGTGCCGAACACCTGCATCTTCTCTCGCAGACCCACGGCGGTTTCAGCTGCAACCTTGATAAGATGCGTTGCCCCCCGCGTTGTCTGTCCAGTGCGCAGAGCAGGATCGGCGCCTGCTACGTTGAAATACCTCAAGATGACGTAGCGTAGGCCATGAGCGCGCGCAGCATCACGCAGCATTGTTTCGGCCATCAATTTGGATGAGCCGTAAGGTGATACGGGCGCAACGGGGGTTTCTTCAGTGACAGGATTTTCCGGCGGATTCCCGTACACCGCAGCCGTAGACGAGAGGATGAAGCGCTGTACCCCACTCCTGATTGCGACCTCGATCAGGTTTCGGGAATTTACGGTGTTGTTGCGATAGTATCGAAGCGGATCGGCAACCGACTCCGCAACAACTGCCGACGCCGCAAAATGAATGATGTCCGAAATTCCATACTTCGCGATCAGCGGAGCAACTCGCCGCTGATCGCCGATGTCTCCAAGGAAAACGGGAACTCCGGAGGGTATTGCCCATTTGAGGCCCGATGAGAAATCATCGATTACGATGGTTTGTTCGCCACGATCAGCGAGTTCGTGTGCCATATGGCTCCCAATGTATCCGGCACCTCCGGTGATAAGGATCGCCATCGCTAATCCACCCTGGGCGACCTGATTGACGGTTCGGAACAAAGTTCCCTAAGGCGTGTTATGAAAGCCCAGCGAAGGATAACACCTGAGGTGCGCTGCGGTTCGGTCGCGATTAAGCGAGTGAGCGGGATGTCGCCTGATGTGATGCGGGCGACAGTGTCGGCCGATGGCCGTCTGCATCTTGATCCGCCGCTCGAATTCCTCGTGCAGCCGCTCGATCGCGAGGCAATGCATGGCGCTTGAACGCGTGGATGACGACGGCTCTGGGTTTGTGAGGCCGAAACTCGGCCTCGCAATTGCTGCTCGCCATGCCGAGACGTTGCTTGTGCTCCTTGTGCTGGGCGTGGCCTTGGTCATCGGGCTTGTGACCGCCGCGGATTACGGGCTGTCCACCGACGAATTCAACACCGACGAGTACGGTCCCAAGGCACTTGGCTGGTACACGAGCGCTTTTGCGGACCGGTCTCAGTTCGAGACGGTCGAAGAGTATCTGTGGATGTATGGACCGTGGTTTCAGGTGCTCGTCGCGGCCGTGCAGTCGCTTGATCTCGCGAGCCCGATCACGGTCCGGCACGCGACGACCTTCCTGTTTGGCCTCGCTGGGCTCGCCGCTGTCGTGCCGATGGCATGGCTCACCGTCGGGCGCTGGGCTGGGTTGATGGCGCTCACCCTGTGCCTGCTGACCGGCTACCTGTACGGCAACCTGTTCTTCGCCCCGATCGACGTGCCGTTCCTGTTCGCCATGAGCTGGTCGACGCTCGCGATCGTCCTGATGGTGCGGCAGGAGGTGCCGAGCTGGCCTCTGACCCTCGCAACGGGCCTTGCCACTGGCCTCGCCATCGCGACGCGCACCGGCGGGGTGATCACGCACGCCTACCTCGTCGGCGGCATGAGCCTGTGCGCGCTCGAGGCGCTGCTGCGCCATGGCCGCGCGGGCTATGGCCAATTGCGCCAAATCGCCTTGCATACGTTGCTCGTCATCCTCATCGCCTGGCTGACGGCGATTGCGCTCTGGCCGTGGTTGCAGATTGGAAATCCGCTCATACAATTCCTCGAGGCCTATCGGCACTTTGGTACGCTCGACACCTCGTTTGAATTCCAGAATTGGGGCCGGCTCACGTTCACCGATAACGTGCCCGCCTGGTACATCCCCGGACAGCTCCTGGCGCGTCTGCCTGAGGGCTTTTTGGCGTTGCTGTTGCTCGGCATGGCGGTCTGGATCGGTGCTGCAGCGTCGTGGACCCGCGCCACCCTCGGCGCCCTGCGCCGGTCCGGCTTCGTGGGGCTGCGACCAGTCGCGGCCGAGCTCGCAGGATCGCGCGCGGTGCTGGTCGTCAGTGTGGCGGCGTTCGGGCCTATCGCGGTGCTCATCCTGCAGGGCTCGACGCTCTATGACGGTGTCCGCCATGTATTGTTCGTGATCCCAATGCTCGCCGTCGTGGCCGCGCGCGGGCTCACGAGCCTCTTGCCCTTCTTGCGACGCCTTCCGATTGTGCCCGTGGCCCTCGGGGGCGCGCACGCGGCCGCCCTCGTGGTGACGCTCGTCATCCTGCACCCGCTCGAATATATCGCGATGAACAGTCTGGCAGGCGGCATCGCCGGCGCTTACGGCCGTTTCGACCTCGACTATTGGAGCATGGCGGCTCCCGAGGCGCTGCGCCGCCTCGAGGATCGAATTGACGCCGAAGGCCGGTTCGCGGGCGATCCACCGCGCGTGCTCCTCTGCCTGGCCTGGCGCGAGCAACTCGCAGGCGTGATGTTCCGACGCAACTGGATTGCTGAAACACATGTGGAAGAGGCCGACTACCTGATCGCCACCGAGCGCTGGCCTTGTGCCGACGGCACGACGGCCGTACTGGTTGACGAGGTCACGCGATTTGGCCGCCCGTTCGCCAGGATCTACGCCAATCATCGCGGGCTCGGTGAGTGACGCCAAGTTCCGGCGCGGCTTGGCAATGGCATCTACTTCTTCGCCTGCAATTCGATCGGGGAAGCCTCGGCCATTCTGCCCAACATGGCCGGGCGACGTTTTCGCGGCGGGCCTGTCTCAAGCCGGTCCTTGGCGCGATTGATCGCCACGGCGCGCGCAAGCCGCGTGATCATGTCGAGCTGGAGCCGCAGCTTTAGATGCAAGTTGAGCATGATGAGCAGGCTGATCACGACCCAGGTGTAGACGATGAGGTCGGAGCCGCGGCCGATTCCCACAAAGGCCGCAAGCGCGTTGGCATGCTCCGGCACCCAGACGAAGTAGAGGCCGGCGAGCGCAGCGTTGCTCGCGAGCAGGCCGATGATCGGCACCGTTCGATGCACCGACCAGGCGTAGATAAGAACCAAGGCCAGAAGGGCCGTTAGCAACAGCTGCGCGATCATCGGTAGAGCCTCCGCGCAAACAGATCGATCACGATGGCCAGCGCATCGGTAATGCGTTGACCCTTGCCCAGCGAATAGGCGCTGTACTCGATGTTCACCGGCACCTCGACAAAGCGCAGGCGGCTCTGCGCGATCTGGTGCAGGATCTCGGACGCGTGCGCCATTCGGTTCTGTCGCAGGGAGATCGCGCGGGCGCCGCGCGCTGTCATCGCCCGAAGGCCATTGTGGGTATCGGTGACCGGCAGTCCGGTGCTCGCGCGCGTGAACCAGAGCGCGGCGCTGAGCAGGATGCGGCGCGACATCGGCAGATTTGCGGTCGCACCGATGAGAAAGCGGCTGCCGAGCGCGAAATCGATGCCGGACTGCTCGATCGCCGCGAGCAGCGCTGCGATGGCCGCGGTTGAATGCTGGCCGTCGGCGTCGAACGTGACGAGCGCATCCGCACGCTGCTCGAGGGCGTAGTCGATGCCGGTCTGCAGCGCAGCGCCTTGTCCGAGGTTGATCGGATGCCGGACGACGACCGCGCCTGCGAGCAACGCGAGGTCGCCGGTGCGGTCGCTGGAGCCGTCATCGACTACGACGACGGCGTATCCCGCGCGGCGAATGTCGGACACGACGCTGCCGACCACCGGCGCTTCATTGTACGCCGCGACAACGACCCAGGGATTGCGAATCCGGCTGTTCATGTCTCATCAACCCACAACAAGCACAAGACCGCAGGCGATCACCGCGATTCCGACCAGGAGACGCGCCGACAGCGGCTCGGCGAACACCAGCGCGCCGAGGACGGGCGTCAGCGCAAACGCAATCGCTACGAACGGATACGCGCGCGACAGCGGCGTGAACGTCAAAAGCCAGACCCACAGGACGGATAGCGCCGAATAGAGCGCGATGGCGCCGATAAACGGTGCATCCTGCAACAGTAGCAGCGCACGCTTGGACAAGGGATGGCCGTCGTCGACACGCAGCGCGGCGGCCTTGAACAGGAGCTGGCCCGCCGTCATGCCGGTCGCGTAGACGACGAGCAACGCGATCTGGCCTACGTTGAGGCGCTCTGTCATGGGTGGCTCGTTTCCGGACATGGGGGCGCCTTGCTCAAGACTACGCGCATCGCGTCGAACAGGTTCACCGGAATGGCCAAACGGTTGCCGGCCGGGTTAGCCGCGATCTTGCGGCCGAGCATGCGACCGGCCTGGAAGGCGATCAGCGACAACGGCACGAATTTCCAGGGGTGATCGGAACTCTCGACGCGAAGGCCGACCGAATGGGCCAGAGACGCGATGCTGTCGCGGTTGAAGAACCACAGGTGCTGCGGCGGCGTCATCAGGCGCCAGTGCGCGCCGGTCGACCGCGCCGCCAAGGAACCGAAGTCTCCGGTCGTCAGCACGATGATTCCGTCGGGCCGGAGATGGTCCGCGAGCAGCGCGAGAGCTTCCTGCGGGTCGGGCAGATGCTCGATGACGTCGAGGAGGACGATGACGTCCAGCGTGCCAAACGAGTTGAGAGTCGCTTCGTTCAGCAGGCCGCAGACGACGTTCAAGCCGAGATCGCTAGCATGGGCAGCAGCCGCCTCCGCCGGCTCGATGCCGCTCACCTCAAATCCGGTGCGGCGGGCTTCATCGAGAAAGAAGCCGTAGGCGCAACCGATCTCGAGCAGGCAGCCCCGTGGCTTGCGACGCTGGATGAACTCGACCGTACCGGCGAACTCGCGCCGTAGCACGGGTTCGGCACCGCGATAGTCGGCGTAGCCGTCGGTCTGACGGCCGGAAAAGTAGCCCTCGTCATAATAGGCGAGGGGATCGAAGCTCGATACCTCGGTGCGTCCCAGTCCGCAGTCACGACATTGGAGGATGTTGCAACTGTTCTTGACGTAAAGAAGCCGATGCGGCGTCGCCCGACTGCACGCGGGACACTTAATCGTAAGCGCAGCTCGGTCGTTTCGCATCAGCACATGCGTGCCCGCCAATGGCGTTTCTTCAGTGCAAACAAACGTCTCCGATGCCGAACTGTTCCGCTCGGCGAACGGCCACGGAGTCGCAGGCAGCTGGCAGCTGCGAAATAGCTCAAGGATGGTCCACGCTCTCGCCGGTGCAGCTCGGTGAGACGGCGGCCGTCTGAGGGTACGACGCCGGAGCTACTGGGCGCCAGCGTCGTCGCGCTGGGGCAGCGTCAGCTGAGGCTGTTCTTGGGTAGCTTGGCTGCGTTGTTGCCCAGGATGCCGGCGCGCTGCTCGTCCGTGAGCTCCAGCGTCTTCATGACGTGCTCGATCGGATAGGAAGCACGGCGTGCTCCCAGCTCTCTCGCCTTACTCCATCTGCACTTAATACTTTCGGCGCGGTCATATATAATTGAAGTTGTTATATAAATTCAAGTTACCGGGGATGATCGGCTCACCGAAGGCTACCTACGTCCCCCCAACGGTTTTCCGCCCAGTTTATGTTGGATGTGGTTTAGCGACCCGCGCAACGGCCACGCTCTGAATTGCCCAGCGCCAGAGCTAACCTGGTTAGAGACCAGACTTCGAGACTGGGGTATGCCCCAAGGGCGGCTCGTTGGCCGACCGCTTCGATTGGGATAGTGATCGTTGCCGGCCGCCTTAGCTTCTTCGGCGACCACGCCCATCTCGCCAAATCCCCAATGCTTCGCGGCCTTTCTAGCGCCACTGCGCAAGGCGGAGTAGGTCGTCTACGCAAAGCGGCCGTTCGGTGGGCCCGAGGCCGTGCTCGCCTATCTGTCGCGCTACACCCGCCGCGTTGCCATCGCCAACAGACGCCTGATCGCCTCCGAGCAGCGGGTGTCACCAAGGGAAAGCAGAACTGCCCACCAGAAATCCCACAGAAACCTCGTGATGCTCGCGCCGGCCGACCGGGGACGAGTTGTCGCGAAACGAGCAATCTCGCCAGACTTGATAACTTGCTTATGATATTGCGAGGTAGCTGGTTCGCAAGCTGTCCACTTTTCTGGGAGAAGCGAAAAGCGGACGCTGTAGCTCTGCTGGTTTACCGTGAAGCTTTATGCAATGAACGATGTCACCGCTCGAACGAACGCCGACGCCTTGACCGAGAGAAGCCTCAATCAAACAAAGACTCGAGAAAGCCCGCCACGCACGGATGTCGGGACGATAACGCTCCATTGGGCGACCGCGCTCGCGTTCGTCGTAAGCCTTGTTACCGGCATACGCATCGCAGCGGACGCGCTGCACGCCCCCTTCTCGAAGTGGCTCGCTCCGGTCCTGCCGCAGGGCGAGATCTTTTCCTGGCATTTCCTCGCGGGGCTCGCCGTCTTCTTCTGCGGGTCGGCCTACGTCGCCTACCTCGCGCGCAGCGGCCTCGTCGAGCGCAACAGCCCCAAGAAGACGCGGATCCTCGCGATGCGGGCTCCGGCTCGCCTCAAGTGGGGAGCCGTCAACATCATCCTGCACTGGTTCGTCTATGCGCTCGTGATCTTCCTCACGGGGACGGGCGTCATAATGTATCTCGGCCATGGCGGTTGGTGGGCTTATCTCCACTCGACCGCCGCCTTCGTCGCGCTCCTCTATATCTTCGTGCATGTCACCGCGCATTATCTCTATGGCGGCTGGCTGCAGATTTTCCGCGTGTTTCGGCCGACGCCGCTCGCGATCACGAAGGCCGTGCGGCCGAGGCCTCTTCTCATCGCCGCTGCAATCGGGGTGGCAGTCGCGTTTGGCGTCGCCGGGCTCGACTGGGCGACGCGCGATACGCTCGTCGTCGCGCGGGTGAGCGACGCGCCCAAGCTGGACGGCGCCATGGGCGATCTCGCCTGGTCGCGCGCGCCCCCCGTCTTCATCCGCACGCAGCAGGGTGCCAATCTCGGCGGATCGGGCGAATCGCTCGTGGAGGTGCGCGCCCTGCACGACGGGCAGAAGATCTATTTCGCCTTCCGCTGGGAGGATCCCACGCGCTCCCTGCGCCGCATTCCGATCATCAAAAAAGAGGATGGCTGGCACGTCCTCGACGAGCATGCGGGCCTGCAAGACGCCGCCGACTTCTACGAGGATAAACTGGCGGTCATTTTCTCGGATGATCCATCGCTCGGCGGCGCAGGCGCGACGGGTCTCGGCGCCAACCCGCTGCCCGGTAAGCCGATGCCGATCAACGGCCGGGGCTTCCACTACACGACGGATGGCAGCTACATAGACATGTGGCAGTGGAAGGCGTCGCGCGGGGGCATGCTCGGGCGTGTCGACAGCCAATATATCGGCCCGCCCTACGCCCCGACCTTGGACGAGCAAAATTACGATGCCCGCTACCAAGGCGGCTATTGGAATAAGCCTGGTCGCGCTCTTTATTCGTATAACTTCAAGTTCATCCACAAGAACGACAAAGGGCCCGTCACGGTTCTGCGGCTTCCCAAGGACTGGAATGCGCAGGTGGCAGCCCTCGGCAAATTCGATCTTAATCCCAACAGCAGCGACGACGAGAACGGCCGCTGGTACATGTTCGACCGGGAGAGCGAACCCTACACTCCAGAGGCCGACGCGAGGATTCCCGTTGGCACGATCCTGCCTGGCGTGATTATTGCCGGCGACAACGAAGGAGAGCGAGCCAATGTCACCGGGGTTTCAAAATGGAGCAACGGACATTGGACGCTCGAGCTGACGCGCAACATGAAAAGCGATGGCAGATATGACAAAGCCTTCGTGCCAGGCCACGATCTCTACATGTGGGTCGCTGTCTTCGACCATGCGCAGACGCGGCATGCGAGCCATAACCGCCCGGTGCGGATCGTGTCGCAGAAATAGGCGTCTCATGGGGGGCGACGTGCTCGACCGCAGGCGACTGCGGCGCGGCTGCGCCAAAGCATGGCTTCGCCCTCATCCGCGCATCGCATTCTGGCTCGGCGCGCAGCGGCCTCGCCGAAATTCGCAGCGCCCAGAGGCCTCGCGATGAAGAGGCATTGTCGGCTCGTCATCAACGGTAAGCTCGTCGAAGCCCGCGCCGGCGAAAGCCTGATCGACGCGGCGCTCGGCGGCTCGATCCTCATTCCACACGACTGCAGATCGGGACAATGTCAGTGCTGCCGGGTGACAGTCGTTTCGGGCTCGGTCGATGACGGCGGCTCGGGCCACGGCCGCACTGTGCTCGCCTGCCAGGCCGCGGTCGCAGGCGATGCGGAGATCGAATTCGAAGAATTGCCGCTGCCGATGAAGCGGGCGGGCGCCGTCACCGAGATCAACGAGCTCTCGCCGGAGATCGCCGAAGTCGTGCTGACGACCTCAGCGCCGCTCGAGTTTCGGCCGGGCCAATATATGCGCGTCAAGTTTTCCGGCTATCCTGCGCGCGAGTTCAGCCCGACCTTCAGGCTCGATGGTTCCTTCAGGCAAGTCGAACTCGTCTTCCACATCCGGCGTGTGCCCGAGGGCACCGTGTCGGGGCAGCTCGGCAAGGCCATCAGGCCCGGCCATGCGGCGCATGTGCAAGGCCCCTTCGGACAAGCCTATCTACGACAGGGCCAGGGGCCGCTGGTGCTGGTCGCCGGTGGAGCAGGCTGGGCCCCGATCTGGGCGCTCGCCCGCTCGGCGCGCTCGACCCAGCGCAACCGCGAGATGGTGGTCGTCGCCGGCAGCCGGGATGCCGATAATCTCTATATGCTTCCCTCGTTGCAGTGGCTGATCGACGACGGTGTCCGCGACGTCATTGCGACGACGGAGGTCGGGTCTACCCTGCCGATCAGGCCCGGGCGCCCATCGCACTACCTGCCCCTACTAGGGCTGGAGGATACGGTCTATGTCGCCGGCCCCGTTGGTCTCGTCGAGATCGTGAAGAACAAGGCGCGCTCGGCCAATGCGCAATGCTACGCCGATCCTTTCCTGCCGAGCTCTCAAACCCCATCGCTGATGGACAAGATCACCCGTCTATGGCGAAGCCGGGAGCAGCCTCATCGCCCCGGTCTGTGAGCCGATGCCTAGAGCGTTTTCCAGCGAAGTGGCCACCGGTTCGCGTCAAGAAAACGCGTCAAAACAAAAATCTAGAGCTTCCGTTTCAGATTCCATCGGAACGGAAAAAGCTCTAGCTCAGCCGCGGCGGCGGCCGCCCAGCCCGGCGGCTCACGGCTTGACGGGCAGACTACCGAGGCTGGTGATGACGTCGGCCGCCTTCCGTGCATCGGCAAAGCGTAGAAAGGCCAATGCGTCCGGATCCTGCAACGTGTTTAGATAGATCAGCGCCAGCACCACGCTCGAGGGATAATCCGCGTCGGTCGGGTAGTGGCCGTCCACGCGAAGCACAGTGAGCCCCTGTTCCAACGGCCGCGAGAAGGGACCGAAGCCGATCGCGCCTTGAACATCGCGAACCGTCTCGATCGCTTCCTGTGTGGTCGTTGCCGTCTTCGATTTCTCGGTGATCTCGAGATCGTGCCAGCCGGGCATGCTGGCCCGTAGCACGGTGAGAGTACTATCCTGGTCCTCGCGCCGCACGACGCGGATGCGCAAATCGGCGCCGCCCAGCTCCTTCCAATTCGCAACGCGGCCCGAATAGATCGCAACGAGCTGATCGCTCGTGACGGCATTCACTCCACAGCCGGGATGGACGATGAAAGCCGAGGGCAGGCGGGCGATCGCCTTGTAGACGATGCCGGAAGCCGCTTCGGCGTCAGTCAGGCGGCGTGCGACGCGCCCTAAGATCGCCTTGCCGGACCCCACGGCCGCGATGCCTCCGCCAGAGCCGATGCTCGGCGGTACCTCGACCCGTGCCGATCCTCCCTGCTGCATGAAGCTTGCGGCAATGGCGCGCAGGACATCGATGCCGTCTCCCGTTCCTACGATGTCGAGCCTGCGTGTTTCGGCGCTAGCGGTATTCACCCCCGCAAGGCAGAGGCCCAAGAACGCCGCCAATATCCTCGAAAATGCCATTGCAAACCCCCTCGAGCCACGAGATGCACAATTTGGCAAAGAAACCTAAACCATCTGTTGTCGCAACGCCGTGCCTTTTGAATCATCAGTGTCGCCGATGGAATCATCAGGTGCGGTGGACAGAAAGGAAAAGCAGAAAATTTGACGGTTTCGAAAAACCACCTGCTAATTAGCCAGCCACAAATAGGAGTTAAATTGACGATTTTGGGTGGTTCACTCGCCTAAAGTCGGCGCCTGAAGACGCTCAGTTGGGGGCCTCAGTGAGCGACATTGACCGGCCCCCGCAAGTTCAGGGTGCTGGCAGTGGTGGCGACTGACACGGATATGGCGAAGGCATCGAGGGCGCCGCCCCGCTGGCGTCGTTGGGCCGTTCCGTCCGGCGTTCCGAGTTTCCCCTCGTCTATCGCCATGCGCCTTGTTGCCGTCGTGCTCGCGACCGGCGTCCTCGGGCTCGGCCTCATCGGCGGCTTGACGGCGCTACGCCTCCAGCAGCAACTGAGGCAGCAGGCTGCGGCACTGGGTGAACTCTCCGAAGACCAGCTCGCTCATCGCCTCGACGGCGAGGCGCAATTGGCGCGAGCGCGAATCGAGGTCCTGGGCGCGGAAACCGCATCTCGCCTGCGTCAGATCGCTCAGCGCGCCGATGTCGCCAAGACGATCGCCTCGAACAACGATGTGACTATCCGCGAGCTGCTCAGCATCGTTGCTTCGACCTCCGGCTTCGAAAGGCTGATCGCCTTTGACGAAACCGGTCGCGTGATCGGCGCCAATACGCCCCTCGACCTCCTTGCTCTGAACGGGGCGCTCGAGTGGACCGCCCTCTCTGTCAATCTCAGGGCGATCCTCAAGGACAATAGCCGCTCGCACCCGCAGGGTGAGGAAGACATAGATGAGCTCAAATTGCGTGAATTGTCAGCGCTCGGCCTGCCGCAGCGCCGCACCATAGCGCACACCGCGATCGAGCCCGTGTTCGACGACTTCGGCGACCTCATCGGCGCGCTTGTCGCCATCCGACCGCTCGGGCGCACGGAGCGGACTCTCGAGAACTTCACTTCGCTGGCTAATGCTGGCGTGGTCATCATCACGGGTGACAACGAGATCGTGTCTTCCGCGGGGCCTGAAGGGGTGAGATTCAGCAGCACCAGGACGCCTTTGGCCGGGCTGCAGCGCTCGGATGACGGTAACTACGTCGCGCGCTGTGTCGATTATGAGGCGACGCTCAAGGTGTGTACGTTCGCGAGCGCATCGCTCGTGACGACGACACGCGATCAGATGTTCCAGATCGGCGCAGCCCATACGCGTTCGCTGATGTGGGAGTTCCTCGCATCCGCGGCACTGGCGCTCGGTGCCTTGGTCGTCGCGCTATTGGCCGCCGTAAGGCACCTCACGAAAGGACTTTCGGCGCTCGCCAAGACCGCCCAGGAAATCGCGGGTGGCAATCTCGACGCTCCGTTCCGCGCAACTGGCATTGGCGAGGTCCGCAGCCTCGGCCTCGCATTCGAGCGAATGCTGACGCATTTGCGGGCCAGCACTCGAAAAATTCGTCAGCTCGCTTTCTACGACACGGTGAGCCGCATTCCCAATCGGGAGAAGATACGCATCGATGCGCCAGCGCTCATCGGCACGGAAGAGGGCGCAGCGCTGTTCTTCCTCGACCTCGATGGCTTCAAATCCATCAACGACACTTTCGGGCACAAGGCTGGCGACGAGTTGCTCAGGATGGTGGCCGAGCGCTTGAGCGATTTGCTGACGTCCAAAGGCACTGCCGGCAAATGTCTGCTCGCCCGGGTCGGGGGCGACGAGTTCGTCGCCATCATCGCAGGGGTGAAGACGGTCGAGGCCGCGAGCCTCAGAGCCCGCGAGATGATCGAGACGCTGCAGGTTTCCTTCAAGCTCCAGAGCAATCATGCGACCATCGGCGTCAGCATCGGCATTGCGATCTGTCCCATCCACGGCACGACCTATGACGATCTCCTGATCCGCGCCGACCTTGCGATGTACGTCGCGAAGAGCTCGGGGCGAAATACCTACGCGTTCTACACTCCGGATCTCGCAGAGGCTGCACGTGCACGCCATGCGCTCGAAACCGATCTCGCCTTGGCGATCCGCAATGAAGAGCTCGTCGTCCATTACCAGCCCAAAGTGTCCTGCGTGGATGGCCGCATCCTCGGGGTAGAGGCGCTGGCGCGCTGGCATCACCCGAAGGAGGGCGACATTCCCCCTCAGCGCTTCATCAAGATCGCGGAGGAGATCGGCCTCATCATGGAGATCGACCGCTTCGTGCTCAGGCGCGCGCTCGCCGAAATCGGGGGCTTGATCCGGGCCGGCTCGAACCTCGTGCTCGCCGTGAATGTGGCGGCGACGGAAATCGAGGACCCGCTGTTCATCAAGGCTATCGTCACGACCGTTCGCGAGGCCGACTTCCCGCCGCCACACCTCGAGATCGAGGTCACCGAGTCGGTCGCGATGCGCAATCCTGATGTCGTGCGCGAGAGAATAAGCTTGCTCAGGCAATTGGGCATACGCTTCGCGATGGACGATTTCGGAGCCGGCTATTCGAATCTTTCGACGATGGCGAGACTCCCCTTCGATGCCGTGAAGCTCGATCGCACGCTCGTGGCAGGTGTCGCGGAAGACCGCGAAAAGCAGACGATCCTTCGCCTGGCGCTCGGACTGGCGGACGAATTGGGGTTCGAGACGGTCGTAGAAGGCGTCGAAACAGCCGAAGATCTTCGGTTCGCGGCCGAAAACGGCGCGACCATGGCGCAAGGTTATATTTTTTCTCCGCCGCTATCGCTCGAAGAGTTCGCTGTCTTGCTCCAGCCGAGCCTTTTGGCTTCGGCAGTCGAAGTGGCGCCCAGGCGAGACGGAGCGGAACGGCAGACTATGTGATCCGCTGAGGCGTCGGCGACGAACACCGGCCGAGTCCTGCCGGGGCCCACCAGCGATATCAACACTTGCGTGTCCGGACGTTGGCTGAGGCTCCTGCGCCCCACAGAAATTCAAGCACCAAAATCAACAAACGTGAATGGACGCGCATGAGACGGGACGAGATATTCGAAATAATCCCATCAGCCTCCGACCAACGGATTGGGTTCCGGATTGACGCAGGCCTGATAATTCCATAAGTCTGGAGCGGGCATCCGAGGTGTCGAGCACCATCATCGAAAACCCCTCGTGTCGCGCAAGATAGTCGCGATTGAAAGCGGCAAATGAAAAGTTATCAGTGCGGTGCTCGGGAACGTCCTGTGGCCTCGTAACTGAAAGTAGTTCGAGATACGTGCCGTGTAGTTGAATGATAGAGTTGCCCGTTCCGAAAGGATGCTGACCGGGCGCCATAATCGTAAATCCCAACTCCTGATATTTCGCGCGCATCGCTTCCAAGTCGTGACCCGCGAGCACGAGATGGTTGATGCCTTTCATTTGTGATCCCAACCATTAGCAAAGCCAGACTCTTAGTATGGGAAGGCTCCGACAGTCCATCGACGTCAGCCAATATAGTGATCCTGAACAAGCCGACGCATGACAGCTGCCGGCCCTTTCCGACGGAATCCGGCATTCGTCCGGCTGTCGGCTGACGGGGGTAACACCCGACCTGACCTAGCCGCAGCTAGATCGACGCAATTGATCCGTCACCGACACAGGCATCCATTCGTCAAACCGGTGATGACACCGGCTCAGTTCCGGATATGATTTTGCTGGTCGATCATCTTGCGCTAGTCTCATGAAACATTCACCGAGGGGCGGCATGCGGATCGCAGTCTTCGGAACAGGTGGTGCTGGCGGATACTTTGGTGCGCAACTCGCGCTCGCCGGAGAGGATGTTGTTTTTATCGCTCGGGGTGATCACCTCCGCGCCATAAGGGCTAATGGTCTTCGCCTTGAAACGCCTTCAGGCGAGACCCTTGTGCGGGCACGGGCAACCGACAATCCGGCCGAAGCACGTAATGTGGGGGCTGTTCTTGTTGGCGTAAAGGCTTGGCAGGTGATCGACGCAGCTAATGCTATCCGTCCACTGGTAGGTCCCGACACTGTTATCGTGCCCTTGCAGAACGGCGTTGAAGCCGCCAGCGAACTGATGGCCGTATTCGCGTCCAACACGCTCGGTGGCATGTGCGGTACATTGAGCTTTATCGTAGGACCAGGCCATATCCGGAGCGTCGGAGGTCAGAACTTCATCAAGTTTGGTGAGATAGACAACAGACGAACCGAACGCGTCGAACGACTGCGGCAATGCTTCGCGCATGCGAAAGTTTCTGTGGAGGTGCCCGCCAATATCGTCAAGGCATTGTGGGACAAGTTCTTGATGGTGACCTCATTTGGTGGCGTGGGTTCAATCACGAGAGCGCCTATCGGGGTGACGCGTGCCATCCCCGAGACCAGAAGGCTGTTGGAGCAGTGCCTGCAGGAAGCCCTAACGGTAGCGAAGGCTCGCAACGTACCGATGGCAGACACTGCCGTCGCAGATACGATGAAATTCTATGACGCTTTACCCACGAACGCTACTACGTCGTTGCAGCGCGACATTGCAGTCGGAAAGCAGAGCGAACTGGACTACTGGAACGGGGCCATCGTCCGCCTCGGGCGTGAGGTTGCCGTGCCGACGCCCGCCAATCAATTTATCTATGACTGCCTGCTGCCTTCGGAATTGCGGGCGCGGAGGAAGATCAATTTCTCCATCTGATGTTCCGATGTGCGTTCAGCCGTGTAGCGAGTTACGGCTGGTCGCGTCCCAAAAAAGCGGAGATATGTCGGCTGTTGGCCCCAAGCAGCGGTTAGGGGATTCCGCTATTCGCCGCTGTCAGGGGAGAAGCAGACATCCGGTAAACCGGCCAAAAGCGACGCGATTGACCCAATGTATGGTCCGGCCGTGCGGTGCAAGAAGATTTCGACGATCCGGTAGATGCGGTCTTGCATCAATGTATCCGGCCTCTGCTTGGAGCACAGTGCTCCGGGCCATCATGGTTATCAGCACGCATGTGATCTGGTTAGCGGACAGGCCTCGACCGGGCCATTTGGGTCACCAGGGTTCGCATGCGCCGGGAAGACCGATTCTCCATCGTCGTCTCATCCTCTCGCAGGCCTCGGCGGGTAAGGGTGTTGTTACGTCATCGATCGCTCCTCACCTGCGCACGGCGCGAGGATCAGGCCGGTCGGGACGCCGTCTCCTCCGTGCTGACGCGAGGCGCGTCCCTTGTTGAGGACCGCCCAGGCGATCCGGGCGAGCTTGTTGGCGAGCGCAATCGCCAGCACGTTGTGGTGTAATCGCTTTTTGGCGGCTTTGATCCAGGAGTCGAGGCCATAGCGCTCCCAGCACTTGACCTTGACCAGCACAACCCACGCGGCTTGCACGAACAGCGCGCGCAGGTAGCGATTGCCGTGCCGTGATATACTGCCGAGGATCGTGCGGTCGCCGGTCGATATCTGTTTCGGCACCAGTCCAAGCCAGGCGCCGAAGTCGCGGCCTTTCGAGAACACGTCTCCAGTGCCGATCGCGGCCACCATCGCGCTCGAGATGATCGGGCCAATCCCAGGCACCGTCATCAGTCGCTGGCAGGCCTGATCTTGACGGGCGAGTGTTTCGATCTCGTTCGAGAGACCCTCGATACGCTCATCCAGCCGGCGCCAATCGTCCGCCAGAGCCTCGATGATGCGCAACATGCGAGGCGAGAGCACATCAGTGCGAGTTGCCAAGATACCCGGCAACTCGAACCGCAGGGAATGCAGGCCTTGCCGCACGGCGATGCCCCGCTCCAGCAGGAACGCACGGATCTGATTGATGGCGCCGGTACGCTGACCGACCAATCGATCGCGGACGCGGTGCAGTGCCTGAAGATCGAGCTGATCGGCGGTCTTGGTCGCGACGAACTTCATGGTCGGGCGTTGGACAGCCTCGGCGATGGCCTCCGCATCTCGGAAGTCATTCTTCTGTCCCTTCGAATACGGGCGCACGTATTTCGCCGGCATCAGGCGGGCGTCGTGGCCAAGCATTTGGAGCTTGCGGCTGAGATGATGGGCGCCGACGCAGGCTTCCATACCGATCAAGCACGGCGGCAGATTGGCAAGTCGCGCCTCGACCTGGCCACGCGACCATTTCTGCCGCAGCACGATCGCACCACGGTGATCCTGCCCTACGACATGGAACGAGTTCTTGCCGATATCGATGCCGATCACGGCGATCGCTGCGTTGAGTCGGGCTCCGCTCGGATTGGTGCCTCTGGTCGCCTCCAGTTCTGGCCGCCCTGTCGGCGCCAGATTAGCGAATCCCACTCCGGATACCTCGCGGGTCGATGCCTCGATTCGAGGCAACGTGGTCGATCTCACCGCGGGAAGTGCCGATATCCATCAGTTCCCTGTCACTTAGGTCGCACAACGCCGCGCGCAATTTCTGCCGTTCGCGCCGCTCTTGAAAGGCATCCCAGTATTTCCAGATGAGGCCAGACGCGTACCGTGTCGATGCGGATGTCCGTTCCAGCCACGTTGTGCTGTAGGTCGTGCTCATTGCGGTGTCTCCCTCGGAATGCTCTCTAGGGTGCCAGGAGATCGGTGGGCGCGCTTGACCGGCTTTCAATTACCCACAAATTCTCGTCCGACCATGGCGCCCAGCGCGATGTCGGTGAGGCGTGACAGCCCACGCCACATGACGGTATTGCCGGGCGGCGGGTCGCTGGCGCGGGCGAGATAACCGCCGAGCCGGGCGATCTTGATCAGATAGTGCGAGAGCGTTTTCTGTCTTGCTTTTGATTTGTCGTTGACGAGCCGATCGAGCACGCCGATTTCAGTCGCAGTCAACGCGAGGGTTGGCGGCGCGTCTGGGGCGGAACGGTTGAGCATCGTCATCCAGAAGACCCGCCAACTCAGGATGCAAAAGAGCGAGATCAGATTGGTCAGACGCTGGGCTGTCCTGAGCTTCGACTCCTCGGCTTTGCAGCCCGATTTGAGGATCTTGTGGAACACCTCGATCTTCCATCTCAAAGCATACCATTCGAGCTTCTCAATGGCGTCGGTGCGGGAACTAACAGGCAGGTCGGTGATCAGCTTCCAATCGATCTTCTTTCTGTTTTTCGGCGTCCCGCGCTCTTCGGCATGGATCACCGTCAAGGTCAGAGCAGGATAGCGCTTCTGCTTTCCGATCGGCGGCAGGACGCGTATCTTGCGATACCTGATCTCAAGAACGGCCTGGTCGGGATCGCCGTTACTGTCTCTGACTTCGATGCGATGGAGCCCTTTGACGGCGACCTCGTCCATTTCGTCGGCGATCGTGCGATCCCCCTCTCCAGCCAAGCGGTCGACGCAGGTCCTGATCAGGAAATGAGTGCCGATCTCCTGTGCTGCGCAGAAAAGCTCGTAGATGTCACTCTCGCGATCACCAACATGGATGCATCGTCCCGGATGATCCAAGAGTTGCGTAGACTGCTTGAGATTTTCCAACCACCGGACGCTTTCCTTTTTCTCGATGGGAATCCGGGTCGGATTGATCTTCTTTTTAAGCGCTGCCGTCCCCTTGAATTTCTTCCGGGTCCAGAACTTAACGGCAGCCAACCCCAGCGGCACCCCTTCGATTGTAACTGCGAGGCTCGAATGCATCAGGATGCCGCAAACCGTGTGCGATCTGAGGCGACCCGCCTTATCCCGTCCACTGTTTATGCTCTTGGTGATGCCAATCGCTTCTGACTTCTCGCGTTGATAGCTGAACTCGGTTGTATCGTGCAGCACCAGAACGAGACCTTCAGTGCCGGCGGCACGATCATGTGTCGATTGGAAATGGCCGGCCAGAATGTCCGCTTCGCTGACCCGGTCATTAGAGAAGAAGCGGTAGGCTGCCTTGGTATTCGCCCAATCCTGGCAGACGAGCGGAATGCTTTGTCCCATGGCGCTTCCAATCTGCATGAGCAGTTTGCGGAATCTGTCGCCGAGCCGCGCATCCCTAAACTCGCATCCACTACTCTCTCGATCAATCCAACATTCACCTTCCAAGGACCGCAAACAGCCTTTTGCCGATCGATCCCTTAATGTCAGCCCCATAGAGCACCCCCTCGCGAATCAGGTGCTCAGCAAGGAATCACAAGTGATTCTTTCGATTCAAGATTTCGCCGATCAGCGGATCAGCCCGGTGGCCAAAGTTATGGGTAATTGAAAGCTTGACCGGCAGCTTACATTTTCCTCATCGGCAGCTTATTCTTGCATTTTCTAGCGGGGCCAAAGCGCTAGCCGGTGATCGGGGGCTCCTCATGCAAGGGATTTCGTTGCGCTATCTGTTTGAGGACTACGCATTAGACCCGGAGCGTCGCGAGCTATATCGCGGCGCGGATGTCGTCTCCGTGGCGCCACAGGTATTTGATCTGCTGAACTACTTGATCCGCAACCGCGATCGCGTCGTCGGCAAAGACGACCTCATCAACGCCATTTGGAATGGGCGCAGCGTGTCGGATGCAGCATTGACGACCCGCCTGAATGTCGCCCGGAGCGCGATTGGCGACACCGGCGAGGAACAGCGCCTCATCAAGACACTGCCACGAAGGGGTTTCCGCTTCGTCGGGCCAGTGCGGGAAGTGCAAGTGCCCGGAGGCGCGGCAGTGGCCGACAAGTCGGTGGCGCCGCCGACATCCGTCCTCACACTGCCGGATAAACCCTCGATTGCGGTACTTCCGTTCGCGAACCTGAGCTCCGATCCGGAGCAGGAGTATTTCGCAGATGGCGTCGTCGAGGATATCACGATGGCCCTCTCTCTCTTTCGTTGGCTGTTTGTGATCGCACGCAATTCCAGCTTCACGTACAAAGGCCGGACCGTGGACGTGAAGCAGGTCGGCCACGAGCTTGGAGTGCGCTACGTACTCGAAGGTAGCGTGCGCAAAGCCGGAAACCGCGTTCGTATCGCGGGTCAGCTTATCGATACCGAAACTGGAGCACATCTCTGGGCGGACCGCTTTGAGGGGCCGATCGAGGATATGTTCGATCTACAGGACCATGTGACTTCCAGCGTCGTGGGAGCAATCGCCCCGAAGCTGCAGCATGAGGAGATCAAGCGGGCTAGGCGCAAACCAACCGAAGATTTGGATGCGTACGACTATTACCTGCGGGGGCTGGCGAAAGCTCGTTGGTCCGAGGACGCGAACAACGAGGCGCTCCAGCTCTTTTACAAGGCGATCGAGCTGGACACTCGTCTGGCCTGTGCCTATGGCATGGCCGCTTGGTGCTATGTTCGACGCAAAGCGCTTGGTTGCATGAACGATCAAGTGCAGGAAAGTGCGGAAGCCACACGGCTGGGCCGGAAGGCAGTGGATCTGGGGGCAGATGATCCATTCGCGCTATGTATGGGTGGATACGCTCTCGCCTTTGTAGCCCATGAGTTCGATGACGCTGCGGCTTTCATGGATCGGGCACTGGCCGTCAATCCAAACTTAGCCAGAGCTTGGATGCTCAGTGCCTGGTTGAGAGTTTGGAGAGGCGAGCCGGACCTCGCACTTGAGCACTCTGCGCATGCCATGCGCCTAAGCCCGCGCGATCCGTCCATGTACTACACCACGCACGGAGCCATGGCATATGCTCATTTTCTGGCGAGCCGCTACGATCTTGCGTTGTCATCCGCCGAAAAGGCAATGCGCGACAATCCGAGTTTTCTGCTGTCAATCTGCATTTCCGCAGCCAGCAATGCGCTCGCCGGACGGCTTGAGCAAGCGCAAAGAGCCATGTTACGCGCGCTCGAATTCAATCCCGATTTGCACGCCTCCAATCTAAGAGATTTGGCACCATTTCGCCGGACGGAGGACTTCGCGATCTTCGCTAGAGCTCTCCGTGACGCCGGCCTGCCAGAGTGAGACGCGCTCCGTCGCGCGCGGCAGCGCGATTTGTCAAGTAGCACTCGACATGTCGGCTCGTGGCCACACGCGAAGAAGAACGAAAAGCTTCCCGGGTCCGGTGTCAGGGGAAGAGCGGACTTGGGCCGCATGGTCGCCGACCGCACCTGTTGTGTTGACACCCAGCGGCTGTTCGAGCGGCTACAGCCTCCCGGCTAACCAGCTGGTATTTTTGTCCGCAGCTCTTGGGTACCGCGTTGCTGATCGGCACCTCGTTATACCCTGCGCGAGGCTGGAATTGACGCGATCGAGCAGGCAGCGGCGGCCGCTCCATGTTTTCGACATGCGGTCAGGCTAGATCGGCGGGGCAAAGTGGCCCACAAAAGGGAGGTATCGATGTACATCAATTGGGACGTAACGATACGCTTTGACCCGAGCTCGGTCCTGCCTTCCACACAGCATGGCATTCCTGTTCCGAGTTACGGAAACTATGGTGGCCCAAACTATTCTGCTGGCGAAGAAGGTGGGAGAACTCCTGAGTTCGGAACAGCCGACTATCTGGCTCATCCTCCAAAGGACGATCTCGATCAGCTCTTTTATGCACACGATCTGGTCTATCAGCATTTGAGGGATGGCACTGCAACCCCACAGCAGACCTTCGATGCGGATGCCAAGCTGCTGGAGGGCATGTACGCGCTAACGCAGTCAGAACCTGCGCTGTTCGCCAACGACCCTGAAGCACTTCTCTATGAGGGGTTCGCCACCATCGGCATTCTCGGCAAGATTGAAACTACGCCGGGCGAAAGTGAATATCTCCACTCGACTCTTTCTCAGTCCGAGGAGCTGTTGCTGGCTACTGCGGCAATACAAAACTTTGAGACTGGACTCGCCGAAACGCCAGGCAACGAATCCCGCAGCTTGCATGGCGCGTTGCACGTGTTCGAAGCTCATTTCGGAGATCTTCTGCTCGCATAAGAGGAGCAGTTTTAGAGGGACTGTTGATCGGCTATTTGCTGCTACGAAAAGGTCGCCTGACGGGGTGACCTCTGTTCGTCGTTCACGGCTTCCTTTGGGCTGCGAATTTGTGCACGTCGGGCGATGAACGTCCGCTTGCGCCGAACGCTGCCGCTCCGGTAACGTCGCTGCTGGCCCATCAGCGAAGTAACGCCTCGTCTGACGGAGGTCCGCTCATTGGGGCATGGCGGACTAGATTTGCTCACCCCGAGTTCTTCGCATTGTGTCGCGAAGCAGACTTCGGGCACCCAAAGTGCTATGCTTCAGCCAAACGTAGCCAATAAGGCACTATCATGCCGTACCTCATGCGAACTCCCGCGGTAGAAGAGCTGCCCGCGCTCTCAGCGTTATGTTTTCGGTCGAAAGCAGTATGGGATTACGACAACGACTTCATGGAGGCGTGCCGTCGTGAACTCTCGTTTGATCCGCTTGAATTGCAGTCAACCTCGATCGTTGTTGCGGAAGAGCACGGGAGAATCGTTGGCGTCGCGCAGGTCAAGGTGGTTGGAAAGGAAGCCGACTTGCTCAAGCTCTTCGTTGAGCCTACCGTGCTGAGAGGTGGTGTAGGCAGGGCTCTATTTGTTTGGGCCTGCGGTAGGGCAGCAGCTATGGGCGCAGACAAGCTTATGATCGAGGGCGACCCGCAGGCCCCGCCCTTCTATAGACGGATGGGTGCAGAAGACTGCGGTTTCGTGCCGTCTGGCTCGATAGCCGGAAGATTGCTTCCAAAACTCGTTAGAGACCTGCGAGAATGCGAAGTTCGGGCGGCGTCCTCAGTTGTCGGCTGATCGAGGTAGACCAGAAGCAACCGGCCGACCTTCCAAACTGCGCTCATGACCCACAACAGACATCCACGCGGCTGCGGGTATACTGTCCTGTATGACCATCGAACTCGTCCTGCTCGCCGCAAGCGTAGTCCTCGGCATCGTGCACATCATTATCGTGTCGCACCTGCAGAGCCGGCAACGAGGCTATTGGTGGACTGCCAGCTCAAGGGAACACAGCGTTGCGCCGCTCACCGGCATTGCCGGAAGGGCTGAACGAGCACTTCGAAACCATCTTGAGATCTTTCCATTCTTCTCCGCTGCAATTCTTGCCGTCACCGTGACAAACACCCACAGCTGGCTGACCGTCTGGGGAGCCCACTTCTACTTTTGGGGTCGCATCCTCTACGCAATCCTGTATATGGCGGACCTGCCGTTAGCTCGTTCGCTCGTGTGGAACATCCCGACGACCGGCATCCTGATGATTGTTGCCGGGCTATTCCTGAAGTGACGGACCGCACGATCTAGGCTCATGTGTGGCACCTCTTCGCTTCCTCTGAAATGGTTAGCAGCGGATGCCAGCCTCGGCTTACCTCAACGCAGGCTTGTTCGTGGTCGCCGCGGCCGCCGCATTGTTCGTCGCAGCTGGCACGGTCGCCATCCCGGGCTTTTGGGCGTATCTCGCAA
Source organism: Bradyrhizobium zhanjiangense (assembly GCF_004114935.1). Classification (NCBI taxonomy): domain Bacteria; kingdom Pseudomonadati; phylum Pseudomonadota; class Alphaproteobacteria; order Hyphomicrobiales; family Nitrobacteraceae; genus Bradyrhizobium; species Bradyrhizobium zhanjiangense. The sequence continues at coordinate 8,300,933 of NZ_CP022221.1, read as the reverse complement.
TCTTTGCCGTCGTCATGATCGTTTCGTTCGCGATGCTCGATCCAGACCTCTTGCGCGAACGTATGCGGCCGGGCGGCATGAAGCCGCCACTCGCGCTGAAAGTCTTCTCGCTGGTTCTGTTTATGCATTGGATCGTTGCCGGGCTCGACCGTGGGCGTTTCCATTGGAGCGACGACGTGCCCGGCTGGCTGCAAGGCATTTGTCTGTTCACGGTCGGGTCCGGTTACGCCCTGGCACTATGGGCGATGCACGTGAACCGGTTCTTCTCCTCGGTCATTCGCATCCAGTCCGACCGCGGCCAGTACGTCGTTACCACGGGGCCTTACGCCTTCGTTCGCCATCCTGGATACACCGCCGGGATACTGATTATAGCGGCAAGCGGACCCGCACTCGAATCGTGGCTCGCGGCCGCGCTCGTTGTGATCTTCAGCCTGCCGTTTCTGCTCCATCGCACCATCACCGAGGATCGAATTCTTCACGTAGAGCTTGCGGGCTATTCGGACTACGCCGCGCGGGTCCGATGGCGGCTCGTCCCGAGCATTTGGTGAGAGCCAAACCTCACTCGGGAAAGATGCTCCTCGCCAAACGGGTCCAGCCTCTCGTAAATTCTGGTCCCATGAAGAATGAGACCGCGTGGATCGTTGTACCTGCTATCGGGGCGTTGCTCTGCTACTGGCCGCAAGAGTAATCCATGGGACCTGGCTTCTACGATCCACATCTAACACCCGAAAGCATCGCCGAGAACTACGTAAAGGTCGAATCGATCGAGGGCTTCTTCGAGCCGGGTCCGTTCGAGCCCGGGTAATCGAACTGCTCGTCGAAGCCCGGCAGACCTGCCGACGATCAGATCGGTCAAATTCGAGTTTGTCATAACCTCAAGACCGCGAAAGTGCCCGGGCTTGAAATATCACCAATGGTGTCGGCCCGCGCCGACGAGATCATCGGGTGACGATCCTGCCCATACCGGTTTGGCAGCCGCGTTCGACAGTCTATTGAGTCCGGAGTCCGGAAGTGGCCGATACTGCTGAAAAAGTCGAAAATAGTACCAGCGCAAAAATCTTGCTGAAATCAGCTCAGGGCGACCTCCGAAAGAAGAGCCTTCACGGCAAAGCTAGGAAGACCGCAGAGCGATCCAGTGTAGATTGACGTGGTCCCCGGTGTCTAACGGCGTCGACCGCACCGGTAGCACCTTAGAAAATAGGCGTGCGCGTCACATGGGACTTTTTCAACGGAATCGACCCTTAACGACGGTTTGCGCGACGCCTGAATATTTCCGAAGTTGAGGGTAGTCCGCACTTTGGCTGCTAACGGCGCTAAACCGGACGCCACGCGGATAGCCCAATTCGGTCGAGAATGACCCTAGCCGCTTCGAGCCGCCCTGAGGGGATCTTGGTGGTTGGGCGGGGGCAGGCAGTGTGGCATAATCCACGACGTGGACCCGTTAAGTCCATTGCTTCTTTGTCAAAGGAGAATCGCCATGTCCACGTACATGCTTCTCTGCAATTTCACCGAGCAAGGTGTTCGGACCATCAAGGACATGCCGCAGCGTCGAGCGGCCGCCAGGGAGTTGGGCAAAAAGTTTGGCGTTGACATCAAGGCCGGCTATCTCGCCATGGGAACATATGACCTCATCATCCACGCCGAGGCCACCGACGATGAGGCCATGGCCAAGTTTCTCTTGTCGCTGGCCGCCATCGGGAACGTACGAACGGCTTCGGTCAAGGTGTTCGCGGAAGCGGACGTTGACAAGATCATCGCGGGACTTGCGTAAGCTAACGCAAATCAAAACGAAGGTCAGTTGTTGGCACATAACGTCGGCCAGCGCAGGGACATGTCTGAAGTTGACGGCAGACCGGAAATAACAAGCCGACCTTCAAAACAACGCTCATGACCCGGAATGGACATTGGGTCGCAGCCGCGAAGGCTCGTTGGTACAGCCGTTCTGCTCTGTTTGGAAACAGGCATCTGATAAATTTGGCCGACGCCATCGACTGGGAGACGGCATGATGACAGCTGCGTCGGAAGTCAAATCTGCGGGCGCGAACATTCAGGCAAGCACGATCAGCACCATTGTGCTCGGCTTTGCAGCCGATCCAATGGCCCGTTGGGTTTGGTCCGACTCATCCGAATATCTCAGGATTATGCCTGAGTTCGTTAACGCATTTGGCGGACGGGCATTCGAGCATGGCACGGCTTACATCACGGAAGGGGCTCGCGCGGCCGCCCTGTGGCTGCCGCCCGGCGTCGAGCCTGATGAAGCGGCCATGGGCGCAATCATGGCGCAGTCTCTTCGTCCGGAGATCGCCGACGATATTCCACACCTGCTTCAGGGAATGGCCGAACATCATCCCCACGAGCCACATTGGTATCTGCCCCTCATTGCCGTCGATCCGAACTGGATCGGCCAAGGCCTCGGCACATTGCTGATGAAACACGCTCTTCGACGATGTGACGAGGAGGGCATCGCCGCCTACCTTGAAAGTTCGAATCCGCGAAACATTTCCCTTTATGAGCGCCACGGCTTCAGGATCATCGGTGAGATACAACACGGTTCTTCGCCGACGATGACGCCAATGTTGCGGACGGTTTCTTGAGCGGAATGGCGGCCGGTTCTCCTTCCAACAGGAGGTATATATCGGCATAGCCTTCGCTTCAAACTGACTACGTCCGCAGGTGGGCCCCAAGGCGAAGTGGAGCGATCGATCGTTGAGGTCCGCTGTTAGTTGCAGAACGGACCTGCCGCTCTGCTCACAGCTCGCGCTCCATCGCCGGGTGTTTGCGGTTCTTCACCTTGATCCAGTGCTTGGTCCTACCGCCCTGATACGGCCGGTCACGCCGCTTGGATACCAGCCCTTCAAGTCCTACAGCTCGAAACAGATCAGGCCCAAGCTCGCCACGCTCAAACGGATTGACGAACACGCCTTCAGGACGCCGCGCCAATAGGCGCTCCAAGTTCGTCTTCCGCATCGACAGCGGGAGCATGCGCAAGTCGTCACTGCCTTCAGTAAGAATATCGAAGGCGCAGAACTGCACCTCGTGATCGTGCTTGCGCGAGTGAAGCGCGTTGAAATCGGAGATGCCATCGACGCCGAGCACGACTTGCTTCGCCATCGAGGACAAAATGCTTGATCCGGTTCTTGAGGGCGGCTTCGACGAGCCTGCTCGGCATGCCATCGCCGTCCAAGCCGGCGGCGATGGCTTTGATCCGATTGAGGTCAACGCTTCGGTAGCGACGCCATCACCTCGCCCGCGTCCCCGTCTTCAAGGCAAGGAGTGACGGTCAACGGGAGTAGGTCAGCCCATTGAGAGACCCAACGATACATGGCCTTTGGATCAGTCGATTCGGAGATGGCAAATCCCTGACCGTTCATGCCATGCCAACGCCCCAACATCTTGACGCCCTCGGGTGGTGCGCCACCGGTTTCTAAGAACCGTGCGACTGCTGTGTTGAATGTGCCTTGAGGTACAGTCCAAGCGACTATGAACTTCATGTGAGTCTCCCAAAATTGCAATTTAATGGATGAAACTCGCGGGTTGGCCGCTCGCATACGATAGCGCCTACCCGTCCAATAGCAATGACGAACGAACAGGTCTGCTGATTTGTTCAAGCGCCGTTTGGGCAGCAGCGCAATTCTTAATCGGCGGAATGTCCCATCGGGGTCACTCGCACCGATCCTGAATCTCTGCTTGGGCGTCAGAAGCTGACGCCCGCGCCTTTATGCCGCCGGGATTTTTTGTTTTCAGGACCATCCGCCAACTCAGTTGAAGGTATGAAACCTCAGCTTTAACGAACCATCTGCTTGGCGTTCGAAAACGTGCATTGCAAGTCCACTGAATGCCGCCGGCTTGCCATCCTTGTCCTTACCTGTAGCGCTCCACTTGGCCGTGCCAATCACGACCTTGTCGTCTCCGCCAGCGTCGATGACCTCCAGCTTATGATTGGTCACACCATTTGCGAAGAACCCGGCAAAAAACTTTTCAATCTCCGCTGGGCCGGATGTGACTTCGTGGGTCGGCGGCAGCACCTTGGCTGTCGGGACATAGTTGGCAGCGACTGCCTTCGCGTCCTGCTTGTTAAATGCGGCGTCAAAGGTGGCGTAGGCTTTCTCCACGTCCGTCTTGGCGTCCGCCGCGAGCGATATCGCCGGAGCGGCGGTGAGCAGAAAAGCCATTAATGTTGATGCTAAAGTAATGCGCATGGAACATTCTCCTCTCGAAGGTTGTCGTCTTTCGCGTCCCAAAAGTCGGTCCTGTGCGGATTTTTACTCACCATCTTCGCAGTCGCTCACGCTTCGCCGTCACACAAAGAAGCGTCGCCGTCACACAAAGAAGAAGTCGTTCGCGTGCAGACTAGTGATGGCGGAGATGTCACCAGCGGAGCGCGTAACGGCGCTTCATCAAACAACTTAGAAGCATGAAGGCCCGACCATCTGCGTCAGTTGCTACGACAGTCGTGACCGCAGTTGTGTCCTCTGGAATTGAAACAGCGGCCGTGCCCCCGCCTCCATCGGAGGTGATAACCGGGCCGCCGCCCGGCACACCGGCGCCGTCCCGATACGACTGTTATACTTCGGCCTGCGACAATGCGCGGTTATAGATTGCCACACCATCGAGCAGACCATCGAAGCCGAATGCCTCGGCATGGCCGATTGTCAGTGGCGCGTTGACGTCTGGGAGGACTAATGACTCGGCGGCGGATCCGACAAGTTGTCCATCAACATAAAACTGGTATGACGATCCAGACTTGACGAGATCGAACGAGTACCACTGTCCGGTGATCGGCTCGAAAGGAGCGTCGATAAAGAAGTATCCGGAGTCCACGGTGTTAACGTGAAAGCCTATGCTTCCGTCAAAGGCTTCGAAAAACCATTTGTTTGTCGTTCCGCCCCCTTCATCTTGCCCTATAAGCACATCTCCGGGCTGTCCTGCGCTGCCGCTAGGGATTGAATTGAAATTGGCCCAGAACTCAAGCGTGAAATCCCCGGATCCGAAGTTCCAGTCAGGTGAATCGGCCACGCTTACATAATCCGACGATCCGTTAAATTGAAGGGCGTTGCCGGTGACGCCGGGTACATGAGTGGCGCCAAAGATTGTACCATCGTACCCGTCTTGCTGATCGTGCGCGACGGAACCGCTAGTTTCATCGAAGGAGTAAAAGACAAGCGGATCATTCGCCATGTGATCTCTCCGTATGAGAGCACAGCAACGCGATCAATCCGCAGCTAATCGCGAGTCTGGCTCGACGGAATTCGCTAGCGACAGGGCAGATCGCTATCGTCGTTGATGCCATCTGCCAGGGCAGTGACGCGGTGCGCGTGTTTCACCTAAGCCTACGGTTCACCACCGCTGGATGTAAGGAAGGGAAACTAATGTGCCTGCTCGGAAGTAGTAGCAAAGCTCCCCAACACATCGAGTTTCAAGCCCGGAGAAATACCGTAAATGGTGTTGACAAAGATAGGGATTAATTGCTGGCAACGATCCGAGTCAGCAAGTCTGACTGTTCGTCGAAGACAACTTTCGCTGCGGACTGAATTTGAAATCGATGCAGCTTAAACGATCGCTATGGACGTATCCGTGGCGGCCGGCAGAAGCAATGGGTCAAGGTCAACACCCCGATGGGGTGAAGGCCCGCCAGCTCGCCAGCCCCGGCGGCCTTCCCTCACGTTGATGCAGTCAAGCCAATTATAGCAAGCCATAACGGCCACGATGCGCTCCGTCTCACCGGGGTGCGCGTCGCGACGCCGGACGCGCTGGTCTTGACCTCGGGTACCTCAGTCCGGAGTCGGGTCCGGCCTCGAAGGAATGTTGAATCAATCCTGGCACTGCCGCCTACGCTTGTGATTCATCACCGCTATGACGGCTGCAATCTGACGCGGCCTTCTGGCGTCGATCACTTCATCAAATGGGCGGGCGGCCGCGCGCGGGTGAGTTGGCTCTTGGGCGGCGTCAACCAGGGTAAGGCACCGAATCTCAGTTGGATGTCTACCTGGCGCTCAGCATGACGCCGCCGCGCTTTCATGTGCGTATGACGTAGCAAGTCACGAGAGAGGGCCTACGGCGCGCTTCGGCCGCAATGTGAGCGGGGTGTCCAAAGCACCTTCATTCGAATTCGGGTCCTTCGAAACAGTCCGTTAGCTTTCATGTGGCTAGCTAACAAGCGTGCCGATTACCGCCGATTGCGGCACATTGGAATGGGAATGCCGGTCCCGGCTGTTTCTCCCAACCTGCGGCTGGGGCCGTTTTGAACTTTCGCTGCATCGTTCAACCCGGTCCATAACCATGTTTAGAGGCATTGCCATCGCGCTATTTGGAATGGGCATCTTTTCGCAGCTTGATCGAGCGTTCTTCTATGGCCGCCATACCGACGCCGCGCTCAAGCTTGCGCGGGAGATTGGCCGAGGCTTTGGGCTGTAGGTCCCCTGCGCCGCGCTCAAGATCGCTCGGGGATTACTTCTTCAACAGCAGTCCCATGGTTCGCGCCATACGCCTCACCGATCCAGCGTGGCGGCCGAGTTCGGCGGCTATCCTCGATGTGCCAACTCCCTGCCGGGCGAGCCTGACTAATCGTCGGACCTCTTGGTCGGCCCATTGCTTTGGCTTCTGTGTTTTCATGGTGAGCGCGACCTGCAAAAAGGATCGTCACTTGGAGAGAGCAGATATGTAGCTTCGGTCTAAGACGGTCGGTCTGACCGCGCCGTCGAACAGCACCGTCACGCCAGGGGTGCGACTACTGGTTTCGACAATGGTGCCGGTCTTATGGGCGAACTCTGGGAGCTGAACGATCCCCAGCTCGCTCATCATGAAGCGACTGCCGACAACAAGCTTGTCAGGTTGCTGAGCGCTCATTTGGTGCCGAACTCGTCTCATTATGAGCCAACAAGACGTTTCTGTGGACTTGCCTTCGCCTTCGTCTTTGCGGTGACGAATTGGACTCCGACGTGAGACCCATCCACCCAAATCAGCTCGCAGCGCCGAAATGCCAGTCCAGTGGACGACAGAACTAGGAAGAACTCCTGTGCCTTGAGGGGGTCCGTTGAGCCCTCGACCTCAAGCTTGGCACCGCTTGCAGAGGCATCGATGAGAATGCAGCTTCTTCGCCACGTGCCATCAACACCCATGATGCTCACGATGTGCTTGTGTTCAAACCGAACGCGGTGCGCCTTTCGATTGTCCTCGGTCATCTGCAATCCACGATTTCAAATCAGTTGGTTCAAAAAAACAGGTCGCCTCTCTGCGCGTCTCTGCAATCAGCAGATCGATCCGCGCCGACTGAGCCAGTAGAGTCGTTCTGGCTGTCTCGTTCAGTGGGATTTGTCCGACGATCAATGGTAAGAATTGCTTAAAGCAAGATCGTTACAACTTCTACTAGCATCGGGCGTTTACAACTGGTCCGGTCCAGGGGAGAGACGGCCACCTGTCAGATGGTATTGCGACGGGAGGGCATCACAAATTTAGTCCTTTTGGGGAGAATGCCATGTTTGCGAAGATGCCCATCCGCACCAAAATCTCCGCTGTCGTCGTCGGCCTCTTGCTGGCACTACTCGCCACCAGCGCGTTTGCAATCTGGAAGATGCAGGTGATCAACGCCGCGGTCATCGACATGCAGACCAACTGGCTCCCAAGCATCCGCGTGCTCGGCGAGCTGCGCGCAACCACGATCACTTACCGCAATGCGGTGCGGCAACACCTGCTGAACGACCGTGCAGAGGACAAGGTGGACTTTGACAAGCGGATCGAGCAGGTCGCCGAAAGGATGGCGCAGAATATCGCGGGTTACGAGAAGCTCATCTCCAGTGCGCGGGAGCGTGCGCTCTACGACGAATGGCGCGGTCTCTGGAACGAATACATGAAGGGCTCGCAGGAGGTGCTGCGTCTGTCGCGCGCCGCGGTTGGCCGTTTCCCCGAAGAGGCCAACGAGCTGAACAGCAAAACCGTCAATCCCGTCGGCCTGAAGGCCGACAAGGTCCTGACGAATGCCATCGACCTGAACAACAAAGGCGCGGACGAGGCGGGAGCGGAGGCCGCGGCCGCCTACAACTATACCTTCAATACTGTTGTGGCGATCGCGACGACCGCCGGCCTCGTCGGCGCCCTCGTCGCCTTCTTCTTGGTGAGAAACGTCTCGCGAGGCATTGCCGCGATCGTCTCGCCGATGAAAGCGCTCAGTGCTGGCGATCTGTCGGCTGAGGTAACGCATCAGGGCGAGCGCACCGAGATCGGGCAAATGGCCGATGCATTGCAGGTGTTCAAGGAGGCACTGATCGCCAAGAAGGAGGCAGAGGAAGGCAGGGCCGAGCAGGAGCGGCAGCAGGCCAAGCTCCAGCGGCGCGAGATGGATCGACTTGCCGACGCATTTGAGACTGCGGTGGGCGAAATCGTTCAGACGGTCTCCTCAGCTTCGAGCCAGCTTGAATCATCTGCAAGCGCGCTGAGGTCGACGGCCGAACGCACGCAGAGCGTGGCGACTGGCGTCGCCGCGGCTTCCAATGAAGCGACAACCAACGTCCAGTCGGTCGCGTCTGCCTCAGAAGAGTTAGCAGCCTCGGTGGGAGAAGTCGGCCGGCAGGTGCAGGAGTCCTCGCGCATCGCAAGCGAGGCGGTCCGACAGGCCGGAATAACGAATGAACAGATCACGCGTTTGGCGCAGGCAGCGGCGCGAATTGGGGATGTCATCGATCTCATCAACAGCATTGCCGGCCAAACCAATCTCCTGGCGCTCAACGCCACGATCGAGGCGGCGCGCGCAGGTGATGCCGGTCGCGGCTTCGCCGTGGTCGCGAGCGAGGTCAAGGCGTTGGCCGAACAGACCGCCAAGGCGACGGAAGAGATCAGCCAGCAGGTCGGGAGCATGCAGGACGCTACAGGAAAATCTGTCGCGGCCATCACGGATATCAGCGGCACCATTGCCAGAATGTCCGAAATCGCCACGGCGGTCGCGGTTGCGGTGGAGCAGCAGGGCGCGGCGACGCACGAGATTGCTCGAAACATTCAGCAGGCGGCCCAAGGCACCGGCGAGGTCAGTTCCGGCGTCGCCGACGTGCAACGGGGCGCAGCCGAAACGGGCAGCGCGTCGGCTCAGCTCCTGTCATCCGCCGGGCTGTTGTCGCGCAATTCGACTAGACTCAGCGACGAGGTCGCGAATTTCCTGCGCACTGTTCGAGCGTGACGCGTTCCCGAGAGTGGGTGGCAGTTGTTCGGCGCGCGGCTTGCGCAGCTAGGTCAAGCTTGTCCGCGCCGACCGGCAGCGAGGAGGATTGTGAGCCCCTTCAGTTCGGCTAAAGTACCTTCCTGAAGCGGTGCACCATCGCCTGATCGGCAAACGCGATCACTGCGAAGAACAGTTCGCGCCAGAAGAGCTAACCGTTCTTGCGCCACCGGCCGGGGACGGCGAGCTGATCTGCGCTCGGTGAATCGAAATCAAGCTCCGTCGAGCTGTCGCGAAGCTGCCGCGTGGTGATAAATGATGCTGGAGGCCCGTCGGGGATGAACGCCTTGGCGTTGCTCCCGTTGACTCCTGATGCCATCGCAAATTCCAAGTTGGCTGGCGTCCTTAAATTGCGCGCGACTTACTTATTATGGCCGTCCCGTTCATGATCGGTGCGCTGGCTTCCGTCGCAATGGGGTCGCCTGGGACTCACATGGATAGGCGGCCGGTCGGCGCGGAATTGGTGTTAGACGGTGAAGTTCTGTCGTTACGTCAGTTCGTCTGCTATTTGCTCGGATACTTAAGTTTTCCTGAGCTTGGTTGTGTTGTTGCTTTCTGTCGGCGCGACTATCGTCCACGACCAAGTCATGGGCTGGCTATCCACACGGCCGGCGTTGATCGAGCCGGTGCGTGCCGGCGGCGTTATTGTTCTTGCCTTCTTGCTCAGCTCGCTGACTGTGACTGTGCTCTGGTCGCTTTATTTTTTGACCGACATCGTAAATCGGAAGGCCGAGCACTGATTGCTACGCCCGCTTGCGCCGAGCTGCTTGCCGGGGCACCGGCAGCAAGTCAGCGCGTCGCGCCTCTGCGCTCGCCATGGTGTGCTTGTATCGATCCGGCGAATCCGGGTCCTTCCATCGACCGGTGCGCGTCAGGCCGTAGGTGTCCAGCTCGCCGTAGCGGTGCATGCAGGTTCCGCGGTGGAAGGCCGCGGTTAGTTAAGTTGCATTCCCGGTTTCAGGGCTAGCCCAGACGAGCACGCCCCCCGGAAACGGTCAGCACGGTTTCAGGCCACGGATACCAAAAACTCGGCTGAGAACTGTCGGGGGGAACGTAGGTAGCGCTCCCCCGCTACCAATCCTGCGATTTTGTACGCCAAACTACGATCTTCTACGATTTCGCATCCACAGTGGTAGCGGTCGGCCTCATGGGAGAATTCAAGCCGGCGGCGGATCATTGAAGGATCCTCAATGCGCCCGCAGACAGGGGGCACGGGTTCCTGCAGGCTGTTGTGCGATGACAGGCTTGGGCTGGAAGACACGTCTCAGAAGACACGTCTCAGAAGACACGTCTCAGAAGCACGCGCAAACGGTGATTCACGGCGTAAGCTCAAGCTGCGACTTGAGCGCGACCAGGAAGCGAGCGGCCTCGCCGCCGGTCACGATGCGATGGTCGAAGGTGAGCGACAATGGCAGCATGCGCCTCACCGCTGGCTGGCCCCGATAAGCGACTGCCCGCTGCGAAATCCGCCCTGCTCCGATAATGGCCACCTGTGGCGGGACGATCACCAGATTGGCAAACCGGCCGCCAATCATCCCGAAATTCGACAGCGTAATGGTCGCGCCGCGCAGCTCTTCGGGGGGTATCGAGCGCGCGATTGAGTCGGCCCGCAAGCGGTCGAGGCCGGCCCGCAAGTCCGCGACGCTGCGCTCAGCGACATTGCGCAACACGGGAACGATGAGGCCGCCCTCGGTGTCAACGGCGATGCCTAAATCGATGCGCGCGATCAGGCGCCGTTCTCCCGTGCTGGAATTGTACCAGGCATTGAGAGCAGGTTCTGCCTTGCAGGCGATGGCGATCGCTCGCACCAGGCGGATCGTCACGTCCTCACCCGTCGGCCAATCGTCGATATCGGCTTCATCAGTTACGGTAGCGGGGACGACTTCCGCGTGGGCTGCCATCATGCGTTGGGCCATCGCGCGCCGCATGCCTCGCAGGGGCTCGGGGCGGCCGGTTTGGGACACGCTCTTTGCGGCCCGTTCGACATCGGCCCGTGTGATGGTGCCGCCGGGTCCGGTGGCCACGACGCTCTCAAGATCAATATCGAGCTTGCGCGCGAGTGAGCGCACAGCCGGAAACACCTGAGGCTGCTGTCCGGCCGGCCGCTCGGAGGAGGGCCCTGCCGCGAGCGGATGTTCAGTGCTGCCGAGTTCGCCGACAATTGTGCCGGTGTCCGGCTCGGCGCCTTCGGCAAATTCGACGAGCGGCGTTCCGACCTTCACGATGTCGCCCTTGGCGCCAAATACGTGCGCAATGCGTCCGCTCGACGGCGACGGTATTTCAACGACTGCCTTGTCCGTTTCGACGGAAACAAGCGGCTGATCGGTGACGACGTGATCGCCTTCGTTGACGTACCAGGCGACGATTTCCGCCTCTTCGAGACCCTCTCCCAGATCGGGCAGCATGAACTGGCGCATAGGACGAAGTCCGTCGAGAACTAGCTGAACTGGCACACCTTGCGCGCCCCGATGACGATGCGTTCGACCGAGGGCATATAGAACTGCTCGAGGCGTGCCATCGGGATGACGGTGTCGTAGCCGGTGATGCGGATCACGGGAGCGAGCAGCGAGGAAAGACCGAGTTCGGCGATAAGGGCTGCGATCTCGGCTCCGAATCCTCCGGTGCGAGCCGCCTCGTGCACGATGACGCAACGCCCGGTCTTTGCAATCGAGCCGAGCACGGTGCTTTCATCATAAGGCTTGAGCGTGGCAAGATCGATGACCTCGGCAGCAATGCCTTCGGCAGAGAGTGCATCGGCTGCGGCCATGGTCTCTTTCACCGCAGCTCCCCAACTGATCAGCGTGAGGTCGCGACCTTTCCGCAGGACAAAGGCATGATCCAGCGGCAAGGCTGCACCGTCATCCTGCAACTCGCCTCTTGCCGTACGGTATAAGCGTGTTGGCTCCAGAAACACCACCGGATCGGGATCGCGGATCGCGGCGAGGAGAAGTCGATAGGCGCGCTCCGGCGAAGAGGGCATGACAACGCGCAAGCCGGGAATATGGGCGAGCATCGCCTCGGTGCTTTCGGAATGATGCTCGGGCGCGCGAATGCCCGCCCCATGCGGTGCACGCAGGACCATTGGACAGGTGAGCCGTCCTTGGGTGCGGTTGCGAATTCGGGACGCATGGTTCACCAGCTGATCCAGACAGGGATAGATAAATCCCATAAACTGGATCTCGCCGACAGGCTTCAGCCCCTGCGCCGCCATGCCCACGCAGAGCCCGCTGATCAGGAGTTCAGCAAGCGGCGTATCAAGCACGCGCTCAGCGCCAAAGCGTTTCTGCAATCCTGCAGTTGCGCGGAAGACGCCTCCGTTGACGCCAACGTCTTCACCCAGCACGACGACGTCGGGATCGTCCTCCAATGCGCGTCCCAGCGCCAGATTGATGGCTTCCACCAGCGTTACCTCAGGCATCGTGCTTTCCCGCGAGCTCACCGCGCTGGGCCGCATAGACCTCTGGTAAATCGGCGTAGAGGTGATCGAACATGGTTTCCGGCCGGCGCGGTGCCGTTGCCAGGTAACGCTCAACCGCTGCCTCGATGCGCTCATGGCACTCGGAGGCGAGGCGCTCCTCATCCGCCTTGCCCCACATCTTTTGAGCAACGAGATAAGCCCTCAAGCGGGCAATCGGCTCTTCCTTCCAACGCGCCTGGACTTCGTCAGCCGAACGATAACGAGAAGCGTCATCGGAGGTTGTATGGTCGCCGAGGCGGTAGGTGACCGCCTCGATGAAACGGGGGCCTTTACCGTTGCGCGCCGCAGCGACGGCCTCTTCTGCGGCGGCGCGCATCGCCACCACGTCACTGCCATCGACCTGCTCGCCGGTGAATCCCGCGGCGATGGCCTTCTGCGCCAGCGTTTCGCAACTGGTCTGCAGCCGCAACGGTACCGAAATCGCCCATTGATTGTTGGCGACGACGAACACGATGGGCAATTTGTGCACACCGGCAAAATTCATCGCTTCGTAGACGTCGCCTTTCGAGGTGGCGCCATCGCCGAACAGGCACACGGCGACACGCGGCTCCTTGCGCAGCTTCAAAGCATAGGCGACGCCGGCGGCATGAGGCGCCTGAGATCCTACGGGAACGCAGAACGGAAAATCGTGGACCGGCCCGGAGAAACAATTGCCGCGTTCATCCCCGCCCCAAAACAGCAGGATCTCTTCAAGCTTGACCCCGCGCCAAATCAGCGCGCCATTGTCGCGATAGGAGGGTAACAACACGTCTTCTTCCCGCATCGCACTGGCCATGCCAACCGACACCGCCTCCTGGCCGAGTGAAACGGCGTAAGTCCCAAGCCGGCCGGTGCGCTGCAATGCAACAGCCTTCTGGTCAAACAGGCGCAGCAGCACCATGGCCCGGTAGAGCGAGATGAGCAGGTCGGCGTCGGAGGCGAAGGCAGGGAGCGGCCGGTTTATCGAGCCGTTTGGCGCGAGGTAGTTGCGATGGCGCACCTCAAAACGCGCGATGACGGGCAGATCTTGATTTAACCTGCGGCTGGCCACGCGCTCACTCCCGGAGCGATTTTGGCCTCTGTAACTTGCTCAGTTGGTGATTGTGACGAGACGATGCAAGAGACTACGGCGGGTTCCGCTGATGCGCACCCGGTTATTGCTGCACTGCAGGTTGCCGGGATCGATCCACACGATCGTGGAAGCGACGCAGCGATGGCGGTATAGGAGATAGGAGATCATGGCAAATGGTCAGTCGTCCTGGTAACGACTGAGCCTCCGGGCGGCGGCCCACCGGTTCGCTCGGTCTTTCTTCGTGACCGAAGGAGATCCGGCCAAGGCGGCAGCCGTCATTGCGGCCATCATGGCCCCGAATGAAAGAGTTGAAGCGTGGGGACCACTTCCGGAAGTTGCCGTCAGGCACTCGGTTTGAAACCTGGTGACTTCACGTAGGGGTGACGGGCGTCCGGCGATACGAGAACAGTACTGGCGAAATAGTGGGTTTCGCGATGTAACGGACCCCCGCTACCAATCGTACGCGTTTCTCCGCCAAGCTACGATTTTCCGCGACACCATGTGCTCGATGGTAGCCTTTGGGCCGGCGACATGGGTGGTCGCCAGCGCCGGATCAATGGCGGTTGAGGCGAGCTGACGCGTCGATTGATAACAAGGCCGCGCCGCTGCTTCTACCGTCTCCGAACGCGTATCCAAGGCGGCCGGAAGAACATTGATCGGCAGATCGTTAAAGCCGAGGCGTAGAACGGCGAATAAATCTCCAAACCAAGCGCCGTCACCGATTTGAAGCTCCGACTTCGGGAATGCGACCAGAAGCGCCCAACTCTCCTGCGACATCAAACGCGTCCGGGTTCAATCGAAGGCAGCACGATGCGCCGCCATCCGGTTTCACCCAATCGACAGGACTCTTCTGGTTGTTGACCCTAGGCCGCAACCGTCGAGAGCCCGGTCGCAAGCGGCCTTTGATCTCCACGTCAAACGCGCCCTGGCGGGGCGAGGAGCCTACGCATGTCTAGCGGCAGTTCATGGCGAAGCGGGCACTTTTTTCATCGATCGCTTCCCCAATCCAAACGCACTCAGGATCTTTGTTTGGATCATCCCAGCGACGTCGATGGTGTGAGACGAGCGTGAAGAACTTGAACTTGTCATGATCGAAATAGCTCGCGCATCGCCGGTGGCGATAGCCGGGACGCCTTTGGGGAAGTGCAGCGCGGATAGAGGCGCTTGAACTTGCCACGGCTGCTCCGCAGCTACGCAAGGGCGCGCTGGAATCACGCCTTTGAAATTTGCCGATCATGAGTCCGATGTGGATGTTCCCCGTTGCAAGAAATTCAGTGAGGACTCGTTACCGGAATGCCGCCCAAAAACAATAATGGCAAAGAGTCGCGCGCGGAACTCTTCGGATGGGCACACAGTTTCTAGAGCATTTTTTCGTGGAGCGTACCTGAACAGTGGAGCTTTCTTGAACGTCGTGGTCTTTGTTCAATCAATAGAAGATCACGAAGACGATTTTTTCTGTGCCCTACATTGTCCATCATGATGTCTATCAATTTCGCGTGTGGTGCCTGTTGAATGCGGAGACAGGGGATCGCCGGGCCTGAGTTGCAGAGGCTCGAGTTGTCAACAGGCGAGTACGGAGCGGAACAATCAAGCAAATCGTGTTGCGACGATGCCGGCCGCTGCGGCGGGCAAGGCGAGGATATTTTGTCGCTGCGGCGCGACGCATCCTACGTTCGGGGTGTGTCGCCGTCGTCGGTTGGTCGCTGTGCGAGCAGGCTCACGCGCTCGATTTCTTTGGCCTTTTCGGTTCCGACGATCCGCCGCCGGTCAGCGCCACGACGCTGTCCTATCGGCTGGAGATTGAGGCCAAGACGCTGGATGGCAAGAATGATAGTGACGCCGAGCAGGTGTTGCGCGATGCCTCCGGCACCTATCGACTCCGACAGGAACCACCGCCGGATGGCGAAGGTCTCATGCGCCGGCTTCAGGCCGATATCAATCCGCTGCTCGATGCCCTTTGGGGGCTTGGCCGCTATAATGCCCAGATCGATGTAACGGTGGACGGAGTTCCCGTATCCCCCGACGAGACCGGGCTCGCCGCCGCGGCGCGTCGGGCCGACACCTTTCGCAATCGGTCGGTCGTTCCAATCAAGGTCACCGCACGGCTCGGTCCCTTGTTCAAGCTGCGCACCGTCGAAGTGGACTATGCGCGCGAGCAAGCGCCGCGTGGATTGCCGCGCCGCGCCTTTGCGCTGAAGTCCGGCGATCGCGCGATCTCGGCCGACCTGCGCGCCGCGCAGGTGAAGCTCGTGGACTGGTTCCGCAGCAACGGACATCCGCTTGCGAAGATCGCCGACGTCAAGGCCACCGTCGATCATGCGGCCGCCGCAATGGACTTTCGGATGCGCGTCGAAGCGGGCCCCGAAGCCGGCATCGGCGCCGTCACGATCTCGGGCGGAGATGTCGACCCGAGGGTGGTGGCCACGCATGTCCACCTGAGGGAAGGCGAGCCTTATTCGCCCGAGCGGCTTGCCTTGACGAAGACCTCGATCGCTAGGATCCCAGCCATCGGAGGAATTCGCATCCGCGAGGCCGACAAGCTCGATGCCAATGGCAACCTGCCGGTCTTCATCGATTTGACAGAAAGGCCGAGGCACGCGGTGGGTCTCTCGGCGAAATATTCCACCGTCGATGGTCCCGGCATTGCGGGCTATTACGAGGATCGGAACATATTTGGCGGCGGCGAGCGCCTGAGGCTCGAAGCGTCCGCCTCGCTTCTGCAACGGGTCGACGGCACGTCCTTCAACGGC
Source organism: Bradyrhizobium zhanjiangense (assembly GCF_004114935.1). Classification (NCBI taxonomy): domain Bacteria; kingdom Pseudomonadati; phylum Pseudomonadota; class Alphaproteobacteria; order Hyphomicrobiales; family Nitrobacteraceae; genus Bradyrhizobium; species Bradyrhizobium zhanjiangense. The sequence goes on along the minus strand of NZ_CP022221.1, from coordinate 8,284,449 downwards.
TTCAATAATCTCCACGCCTCGGATTTCGGCGCGCGACTGACCGCTACCTTCATCAAGCCGGGCATGTTCGGTACGGCCAACGATCTTCTGGTCGAGGCCACTGCGTTCCGCGAGCGTGTCGGCAACAACGACCTCGGCGGTTACGCCGACGATACGGTGCGCGGCACATTCGGCGTGATCCACCGCTTTTCGGAGGCGGCTTCGCTGCAGGCCGGTCTTCAGGTCGAGCAATCGAAATCGCTGGACGTGCTGGGGCGGGTCGACGCGACGCTGATCGGCTTCACCGCGACCGGCCGCTACGACACCACCGACAATCCGCTCGACCCCACGCGCGGTGTGCGCCTGTCGGCGACCGTCAATGCCTATCCGAAGCTGATGGGCTCCACCATCGATCTGTTCGAAGGGCGGATCGCGGGCTCGGCTTACTATGCGCTCGACGAGCAGGCCAATTACGTTCTGGCGGGCCGGTTGGCTGCAGGCTCGCTTGCGGGAGCGCCGCTCGCCGAGATCCCGGATGCGCATCGCTTCTTCGCTGGCGGCGGCGGATCCGTGCGCGGTTACGGGTTCAATACCATTTCGCCGATGATGTTCGGCCAAATCACCGGTGGTCGCAGCCTGATCGAGGGCTCCGCCGAGGTGCGGGTGAGGATCACGCCCACCATCGGCCTCGTGCCATTCTTCGACTTTGGCACCGCCTCCCGATCATCCGTGCCAGGCTTCGACGACTATGTGGGCTATGGGGCGGGACTTGGCTTGCGTTATCTCACGCCGGTCGGCCCGATCCGCCTTGATGTTGCGACGCCGCTGAATCCACGCCCCGGCGACAGCCGCTACGCAATCTATGTCAGCATTGGGCAAGCATTCTGATGCGCATCCGACGACCGCTCATCGTTTGTTCCGCCGTCGCCGCCCTCGGACTCGTCTGCGTCGCGTTGCTCGGCATCGTAGTCTACGGAATGGTGGGCGGGAGCGGCGAGAACCAGCAGGATGTGCTGGCCAGTCTTGTCTCGCGGACGCTCTCGACACCGGCGACCCAGGTCCATGTCGGCGCCGTCGATGGCGTGTTGTCCTCGGATGCCACGGTCCGCGACGTCAGCATCACCGACAAGGACGGAGTCTGGCTGACGCTCGACAAGGCGCGCCTCGTCTGGCGACGCAGCGCACTGCTGCTGGGGCGACTGGAGATCGACCGTCTCGAGATCGGCACGCTTGAGATCAGGCGAAAGCCTCTGCCATCCGACCAACCTGTCGCCGAGTCCGACCAGCCGATCCTGCCCGACCTTCCGGTGAAGGTGCAGGTGAAGGCTTTCGACCTGCGAGCCCTGACGCTTGGGCAGTCCATTCTGGGTGAAGCCCTCAGTGTCGCGGCGACCGGCAATACCGAGCTCGGCTCGCCCGCCGAAGGGCTCGTCTTCAATCTCGACGCCATCCGCAAGGATTTTCCGGGCCGCTTCAAGGCCGCTCTCGCCTACGTTCCGCAGGGAAATGCGCTGACCCTCAACGTCACGCTTGACGAGCCGGCCCATGGACTCATGTCGAAGCTCGGTCATTTGCCGGGCGAGCCGCCCGTCACATTCGCACTGGGCGGCCAGGGCAAGCTCGACAGCTTTCGCGGTGCCCTGAAGTTGCAGGCCGGCCCCACGATCGATGCGACCGGCACGATTACGCTTGACCGAAACGGTGCGGGCCGAGTGCTTGCAACGCGCCTTACTAGCCATCTCGGGCCGTTGTTGCCGGCAATTGCCGCGCCGGTCTTTGCCGGTGAAACCAAGCTCGACAGCACGACGCGTATTGGTGACGACGGCAGCGTCGTACTGGACGGGCTGACGCTCACGAGTCATCTCGCCCGGCTCGACGCGAAGGGCTTGCTCGGAGCCGACAAGATGATGGATTTCGCGGCTTCCATCCGCGCCCTGCCAAGCAACGGCGACGTGACCGAAACCGACCACGGCTCGATCCGCAGCCTCGTCTTCGATAGCCGCGTCACCGGCACGATCAAGGCTCCCACAGCATCGGTCAAGCTCGCGCTGTCGGGTGCTCATCTGCCGGACGGAGATGTCGAGACGCTTGACGCTTCCGTCACGGCCCTCCCTCGCGCCGAAGCCAGCGATCCCGCAACGCGTATTATCCTTGACGCGAACCTGCGCGCCTCCGGCATTGCGGCACGCGACGCGAGTCTGGCGGCCGCGATCGGCAACACCGCATCGCTCGTGCTCCACGGCGATACGGACCTGGGTGGCCGCGCCAGGATCGAGCGTCTCGAGATCGGCACCTCCACGGTTCAGGCGACCTATACAGGTGATGTCAGCGCCGATCGCCTGCATGGCCGTGCTGCCGGAACCGTGCCCGACCTCGGGCACTTTGCCGACCTTGCCGGGCTGAAGCTCAAGGGCTCGGCGGCGTTCGGCCTCGATCTCGACGCGGACCTCCAGCGTGGCAGCTTTGACGCCCGAATGTCAGGCACTGGCGAGAAGCTTGCGACGGGACTTGCGGCGCTCGATGGGCTCGCGGGGGCGCGGCTCGCACTCGCAGCCGATCTCTCTGCCGATGGCCGCGACACCTACACGGTCCGCGGCGCGTCGCTCGACGGAGCCAATGTCGCGGTTCGCGTCAAGGGAACGGTGACGCGCGACTCGAGCGACCTGTCGGCCCATGTGGACTTGCCGGATCTCTCGGCGGCCGATGCGCGCCTCACCGGTGCGGGAGCTCTCGACGTCGGCATGACCGGCGGGCTCGCGCATCCCGGCGTTTCGTTCGGGGCCTCCGTGGATCGCGCCACCGCGATGCAGCGCCGCATTCCGCATCTGGAGCTCGCTGCGACGGTCAACGACATCAACGGGCTCTGTGCCGTCGACGCCAAGCTCAGCGGCTCCGTCGACGGCAACCCCGCGCACGGGATTGTTCAGGTGAGCCGCCGATCATCGGAGCGTGACGATCGCGGAGCTCCCGCCTTTGCCGGATGGCACGCAAAGACCCTCGACATCGCGATCGGCTCGGTGTCGCTGAAGGGCGCAGGAACGGTCGACGCGCAGAGATTCGCGAGCGGGCAGATTCGCTTCGCAGCTGGGGCGCTCGCCGACCTCTCACCGCTTGTTCTCACAGAACTCGCCGGTTCGGTCTCACTCGAGCTTGCCGCTTCGGCCGATGGCGGCCGGCAGTCCGTCCGTCTCGTTGGCAAGGGCGCGGGAATCCGCGCCGCCGGTGCGGCCATCCGCAGTTTCGATCTGCGCGCCGATGGCGCCGATCTCTACAGCCATCCGGTGCTCAATGCGGATACCCGGGTCAACGATGTCGCGTTCGGCGGTCAGACCGTCTCGAGCATCGCGCTGACGGCCAGGGGCAATGCCGATACGAGCGCGATCGGTCTCTCCGCCAAGGCTGCCGGCTTCGATCTCGATGCCGCGGGTGCGTTGACGTCCAGGCAGCGGACGCGGTTCGACCTCAATCGTTTCACCGCACGGCGTGGCGCCAACGCGATCGTGCTGCAGGGGCCCGCAGGCTTCACGCTCGACGACGGCACGGTGCTGATCGAGCATCTGGCCCTCGGAATTGGGACTGGCCGCTTCACTGTCGATGGCAAGGCCGGCAAGGCGCTCGACCTCAAGGCCGTGGCAAGCGCAATCCCGCTCGGCGCGGCCGATGTCGCGATGCCTGGTTTGAGGCTCGCCGGGACGCTTGACGCTTCAGCCGCGATCGCCGGCTCCGCGAGCGCGCCGATGGGTCAGTACAGCGTGGCCGTCAAGCAGCTCGCGGCGCCGCCGACCAGGAGCGCGGGCTTGCCGCCGATCGACATTGCCGCGAATGGGCGGCTCGATGAAAGCCGCGCGAGCTTGAACACTACAGTTGTCGCGGGAAAAGCCGGCACGTTCACGGCGTCGGGCACGCTGCCGCTCGACGCCACGGGCCCGATTGCGCTGACCGCGAAGGGCCGCCTCGATGCCGCCGTCGCCAATGCGATGCTCTCCGCCTCCGGCCGCACCGTGTCCGGTAGCGTCGCGCTCGATGCCCGTGTCGGCGGCACGCGCTCGAAGCCTCAGATCGGCGGTGTCGCCACCATGAGCGGAGGCACCTTCCGTGACAGCATGCTCGGCACGCGCCTCGATGCCATCGAGGCGAAAATCACCGCCGAAGGAGAGCGGATCGTCGTGGAGCGCCTGGCCGCGGTGACGCCCAACGGCGGCACGTTGTCAGGCTCCGGCCAGGTGAGGGTCGCCCCGGATGCAGGCTTCCCGGGCACGGTCTCGATCCGTGGCCAGCAGGCGACCCTCGCCGCCAGCGCGCTGGCGACCGCTCAGGCCAATCTCGCCCTCGACGTCACGGGCGCCCTGGCGCGCGATCCACGGATTGCCGGTCGCATCGACCTGACCCGCGTCAGTATCGATATTCCGGACCGCCTGCCTTCGACGCTCAAGCCGATCGACGGCATCAACCATGTGAACGCCTCGGGCCAGGCCGCCGCACGCCTTGCGGCGGAGCGCAAGGCGGAGACGCTGAAAGGCAGCAAGGCACGCCCGGCGCTCTTCAACGCGTCGCTCGACGTGACGGTCTCGGCGCCGAACCACGTCTTCATCCACGGCCGCGGGGCGACTGCGGAGCTCGGCGGCTCCATTCACGTGGGTGGCACGACCAACGGTCCGGTGCCGAAGGGCGCCTTCTCGCTGTTCCAGGGCAAGCTGGTGGTGCTCGGAAAGACGTTGACCTTCACCAAGGGTAATCTCTCCTTCAACGGAGATCTCGCGCCCGAGCTCGATTTCGCGGCAGAGATACAGGCTTCCGACATCACCGCACAGGTCGGAATCTCGGGACCGGCGGCCGCGCCGGTCTTCGCCTTCCATTCGCAGCCCGAGTTGCCGCAGGATGAGATCCTGTCTCGCATTCTCTTTCAGAAGGCCTCGGCCAGCCTGACGACCTCGCAGGCCGTACAGCTCGCAGGGGCCGCGGCTCAGTTTGCAAGCGGTGGCGAGGGAACGGTGGACCGCATGCGCCGCTCGCTTGGGGTCGACAATCTGGACGTGGGTGCCGGGGCGGGCGGTCCGATGGTCGGCGCCTCGCGCGCGATCGGCGACAGGCTGAGCGTGGGTGTGCGGACGGGCGCGAGCCCCAGCCAGTCAGGTGTGTCGGCCAATGTCGACGTGACGCGCCACATCCGCGTCGAGTCGGATGTCGATGCGAAGGGCTCGACATCCGTCGGGGTCGGCACGCGATTCGAATGGTAACGCAAAAGCGATTCTTCGACCCAACCCGGCTCATCCGAGAGGGGCGATCATCTGTCGTGCCGCGAGAACGCGAAGGCGCGTCTGCTGTTGGAAAATCGAAGCTGCTTGGCAAATCGATGTCCCCTGGCTGGAGTGCCGCAGCGTGAGCGGCAACGAGGTCAGCGATTGTGTCGCGCGGGAGAGCGGTGTCCACGGGCTCATCCCCCGAAGCCGTAGTAGTCGCGCACCGCCGGCTCGCGCAGCTTGCCCGGCTCGAAGACCTCGATGACGACGCCATCGGGCGCGCCGAGCATGAAATAGCCGCCACCTCCGCCCAGGCGGCGGATCGGATTGGGAATATGCAGGCTCGCGGCCTTCATGCGTTCGTACAGCTCGTCGATACCGACGACCTGCATGCCGAGATGGTGGACGGCGTTCTTGCCTCCGCCGCGCGGAAGCTGGTCGTAGAGGTGGATGGCGCCAATACCGACCTTGATGAAGACGTTCCGCGCACCCGCGACATCGCCATCCCACGTCACTTTTGCATCGAACCATGTCCTGTAGAAGTCGATGGTGGCATCGACGTTGGATGCAAACAGATGCACGTGCTGGAGGTGGTAGCGCTGCTTGGTGCCGTAGGGGTACTTCCATTCGTTTTCGGGCGTCGTCATTGTTGTCCTCGGATGTTGCAGTCGGATGTTTGATATCGCGTCAGTGCTTCAGTCGGCGGAATGGTCAGGTCTCGAGCCGGGATCGTGCGCAGAATCTTGTAGATGTCCCACTCCCCCTTGGACTCCTTGGGAGCCTTGACCTCGGCGAGATACATGTCGCGAACGACGCGGCCGTCCTGGCGGATCGTGGCGCCGTGGGTGAAGGCGCTCTCGATCGGCGTTGCGCGCATCTTCGCGATCACGTTGTTTGCGTCGTCCGATCCGGTTGCCTCGATCGCCTGCAGATAATGACGGACGGCCTCATAAACGCCGATCTGCATGAAGGTCGGCCGCTGGCCCTTGCGCCGGCCTGCGAACTTCTCCGACCAAGCGCGGGTCTGTTCGTTGAGATCCCAGTAGAACGGCGTCGTGAGGAACGTGCCTTGCGTCGCCTGGAGGCCAAGCGAGTGGACGTCGGTGAGCAGCAGCAGCATCGCGGCCATCTTCTGCCCGCCGGCGGTCAGGCCGAACTCCTCGGCCTGCTTGATGGTTGCGACCGTGTCGCCGGCGGCATTTGCGAGCCCCACGATGTCAGCCTTGGAAGCCTGCGCCTTCAAAGAAAGGACGCGAAATCGGTGGTGCCTTGCGGGTGCGCCGAGGCTCCCAGCACCTTGCCGCCATTGGCATCAACGACGGCGCTGGCGTCCTTCTGGAGCTGATGACCGAAAGCGTAGTCCGCGGTCACGAAGTACCAGCTCTTGCCGCCGCCCTCGACCACGGTCTTGGCCGTGCCGCGGGCGAGGGCATAGGTATCGAAGGTCCAGGCCACGCTGGTCGGCGCGCAGAACTGGTTGGTGAGCGCGGTCGTTCCGGGCGACGAGAACAGCATGACGCGCGACCGTGTCCGGGCGGCCTCCTGAACTGCCAGCGCGACGGCCGAGTTCGGAACGTCGGCGATGGCGTCGACGCCCTCCTGCTTGAACCATTTGCGGGCGATGCTGGCGCCGACGTCGGGCTTGAGCTGATGGTCCGCGAACACGATCTGGATGGGCTTGCCGGCGACGCGGTTGCCGAATTCCTCCGCAGCCAGTTGCGCCGCGACGACCGAGCCTTCGCCCGTGGCATCGGAGACGATGCCCGACATGTCGGTCAACACGCCGATCTTGACGACGTCGTCGGAGATCTGTGCGCAAGCAGGCGCGCTTGCGCCGATCGCCAGTCCTGCGACGAGCATCCCGAATACCAGCCTCATCCAGCGTTCCCCATCATGATTTGATGAAAGGGTCTGTGTCAGAGCCGGTTTCCTCGCCTTCGATCGGACACGCCGCTTCCTCTGCACGGTGCATGGCGATCTCAGCGACATCACGGCGATGGCGATCGATCGTGCAAGCGGCAAGCTTGCCGTCATCAACCGCCAGAGCACGGAAGGAAAGAACCCGGTCCACCTCGCGATCGACCCGAGCAACCGGTTTGTGGTGGTCGCCAACCACATCACCTCCACGCTTGCTCTGCTGTCCCGGCACGAGGATGGGGCGCTCGGCGCCGTGATCGATCTGGTCAAGCTGGAGGGCAAGATCGGGCCACATCGTGTTGAGCAGCCCTTCGCCAAGCCGCACCAAGTCGAGTTCGATCCGTCGGGAAAGTTCATCGTGGTGCCCGACAAGGGGCTCGACCTCGTCTTCACCTATAGGATCGACGCCGAACAAGGAAAGCTCGTGCTCGTCGGCAAGCCGGCGCGGGCGCGTGAAGGGGCAGGCCCGCGTCACGTGGCGTTTCATCCCGGCGGCCGACTCGCCTATGTCGTCAACGAGCTCGACTCGACCGTTACGTCCTATCATTTCGATCCTGCAACCGGCACGCTTGCGCCGTTTCAGATCGTGTCGGCGGTGCCTGATGCCTACACGGGAAATAGCCGGGCGGCAGAGATCGCGGTGTCGGCAGACGGACGTTTTGTCTATGCGTCAAATCGCGGCGACGACAGCATCGCAACGTTCGCGATCGAGCCGGCGAGCGGAAGGCTATCGCCCATTGGCTGGACGGCGACTGGCGGCAAGACGCCTCGGTTCTTTGCGCTGGCACTGTCGGACAAATTCCTGTTCGTGGCGAACGAGGACACTGACACGATCAAGCTGCTCAAGCGCGACCACACCAGCGGCGGCCTCGTTGATACAGAGCAGGCCATCCATGTTGGAAGTCCCGTTTGCATTCTCGTCAGGCCAGGTTGATCTGGAACTCATCTCAAATATTCAAGCCAGCCCGCGCAGCTTGGCTGCCCATGCAACCGAAGCTCAGCGCCTTGCTGGTCTCGGCTAGTCCAGACCGGCGTCACAAATTCGCCGGCTGAGGTAAGAGGTACGCGGCACGACCCGTGTCGGTCTTGAAGGGGCGGCGAAGGTGTACAGCCGGGAGAGATGTATCACGCTCCGACCCGCACCCAAGATCCAGACAAGCTTCTGGAGTTACTAGGGGATTTCCTTTTTGGAATGTGATGGCGGATCCCTCCCCCGCTACCGACGACTTCAAAGCGCATCATCGATCGACGTCTGGCCAAGTCCGCGCCGCGTAGCCGAGCTCGCGGGAGGAAAGGAACTCTTGCGCATGATCGAGGCTTGAATCCGCGGGCCAGCGTCGCCGCCGATTGCTGGTCTGCACGGCCCCGCCTCCAAGCCCCCATACTCCCCAAGGATGGGGCCGTGCTTTAGAGCAGGAGGTGCCCATGCCTGAGCCGACCGAGCAGGAGATCAGAGAGCGCGCGCACCGACTGTGGGAGCAAGCTGGCAAGCCCGAAGGTCGTGAGGACGAGTTTTGGCGCGCGGCCGAGCAGCAGTTGCGCAACGAGGATAAGTCGAACACCACGCGGACGCCGGATACGCTGTGACCCGCAAGAAATGCCCCTTCTGCCACGGTCTGGGATGGGTCTGCGAAAACCATCCGCTCCGGCCTTGGAGTGAGAAGTTGGGCGGCTGCCGGTGTGGTGAGGGGATGCCCTGCACCTGCAACACGACCGAAGATCCCGAAACAAGGGCAGTGATCGTCGAGGCGGATACGACGTGGCATTAAAGCATGATCCGGAAAAGTGCGAAGCGGTTTTCCGGAAAGATCATGCATAAACAGAAACCTGAAGCGCGATGACGATTCATCCAAATCTCATCGCGCTTGAGAACCGTCACGGCCGGCTCATTTCGAAATGGTGGTCTGCGTCTGCGCTGCACGCGGAACGGAACTCTTGAGAATGAATTGAGGCTCTAAGCAGCATGAGCTGTGGTGCGGGTCCGTTCGCAGGGCGCGGTGTTCACCGTGGACGAGCAGCAAAAGATAGAGCACCAGATCGAGCTCGCAACGCGAGCGGCGGTGCTCGCCAAGGACGAAACCACTGTCACGCGATTCAGGAGCTTTGCCGAGGAGCTGACGCAGAAGCTCCTCCGCATGATGCGCCGCGGCAAGGTGCGGGCTCGCGCCTACGAGCTCTGGGAGCAGGCCGGCCGTCCGGCCAACCGCGACTTGGACTTTTGGCTGGAGGCTGAGCGGCAGGTGGAAGAAGAGCGCGAACAAAGGAAAGGCTTTTGACCGAAATAACGACGATCGCCGCCGGCGGCACTGGCCGCAAGGCGCTTGCGCCGGCCGCCCTGCCATAGAAAAAAGCCGCCGAGGTCTTCACCCTGGCGGCTTCGAAAGTCCGTAGCTGTTGATCGCCTCCCCAGCCTCGTGCGTACCGCCGTTACCTTGTTTGCGGCCATGCCCGGTTGTTGTAGGCGAGGGCGGATGATTCTGCTGTGACGTGAATCACACAGTGGAGGGATAATGGGGTCCGGTGCAGGGGTGTTCATAAGGGCCTGCGATGGACCATTGAGCCGGCCGAGCTCGCCAGCGCCTATGTCATGCTCGCCGATCCGCTCTCGAGCTACATATCAGGGGCGGACCCTCGCCGTCACCGGCGGCAAGCCGTTTATCTGACCCGCAGCGTCAATGATCGCGTGAACAGTCGTGGAGAGCACGCTCCCCGTGATCGTGCTGCGGCGTCAGGTGCGATACCAGCTCGCTAAGTTCCACGTCGTGACGTCCCAGCCCGAGATGTCGACCATGAGGTTGTTGACGTTGGCGTTGACGACGTTGCGGGAGAGCAGCGGCAGGAAGACGTTGGCCTCGCAAAAGGTCTCGTCGACCTTGATCAGCAGTGCGGCGCGCTTGACCGGGTCGAGCTCGTTCTGCGCGGCCTTGTAGGCCTTGTCGGCTTCGGGATCGGAATAGCGGGAGATGTTGCGGCCGAGCCATTTGTTGTCCTTGCTGGCGATCTCCCAGGAGACGCACTGGTTCAAGAACCGCTCCGGATCGGGCTGCGGCTGCGTGGTGTTGTACATCTCCATGTCGGCGTAGAATTTCGAGTAGGTGTCGGGATTGCCCACATCCGAGGAGAAGAACACCGATGCAGTGACCGCTTTGATCTCGATCTCGATGCCGGCCTTCTCGCAGGCCTGCTTGATGATGGCCTGCGTCTTCTGGCGCGGGGCGTTGGTCGAGGTCTGGAAGACGTATTTGAGCTTCTTGCCGTCCTTCTCGCGGATGCCGTCCGCGCCCTTCTTCCAGCCGGCCTCGTCGAGGATCTTGTTGGCCTTGTCGATGCTGAACTCGTATTTGAGCTTGGGCGACTTGAACTGCTTGGGCGCGTTGACGAAGCTCGCGGTGGCGACACCGCCGCGGCCGTAGATGAATTTCTGGATCGAATCGCGGTCGAGCAGGAGGTTGATCGCGCGGCGCACGGCCGGATCGGACAGCGTCGGATGCTTGGTCTTGGCGTTCGAACGCTCGCCGTCGACCTCGGTCCACGGGTCGGTTGTGTTGAGGATGATGAACTCGACATTGCCGGACGGCGTGATGTCGAGCTTGCCCTTGCCGCTCGCCTCCATGCGCTTGAGGACCTCCTCCTCCACCTGCATGTTCCAGGCGAAGTCATACTCGCCGGTCTGCAGCACCGCGCGCGCCGCCGACACCGCATCGCCGCCACCCTTGATCTCGAGCGTGTCGAAATGCGGCTGGTTCTTGACGTGATAGTCGAGGTTGCGTTCGGCGCGGATCAGGTCGCCGGGCTTGAACTCGACGAATTTGTATGGGCCGGTGCCGACCGGCTTCAGATTGGCCGGTGCCTCGCGCGACTTGGCGCCGGTATAGTCGCCGAAATGATGCTTCGGCAGGATCTGGCCGACCGAGCCGACGAAGGGATCGGCCCAGAACGGCGTCGGCGCCTTGAAGATCACCTTGACGGTGTGGTCGTCGATCTTCTCGACCTTGATGTCCTTGTAGGATCCCGTGGTGTAGGCCGCAGTTGCGAGATCCGCGGCGTACTGCCAGGTGAAGACGACGTCGTCGGCGGTGAAGGGCTTGCCGTCGTGCCATTTGACGCCCTGCTTCAGCTTCCAGATCACGCTCGTGCCGTCGGCCGCAAGGCTGCCGTTCGCCTTGGTCGGGACCTCGGCGGCGAGGCAGGGGATCAAATTGCCCTCCTTGTCCCAGCCGGCGAGCGGCTCGAAGAAGACGCGCGAGGCCATCTGGTCCTTGGTGCCGATCGCGAAATGTGGGTTGAGCAGGGTCGGGGCCTGCCAGAACAGGAGCCTGAGCGGACCGCCGCCGCCGGCCTTGGCCGGCTTGTACGGCAACGTGGCGTCCGCCATCGCCACATCGTTCCAGACCAGGATCTGGCTCGCGATCGGCGCTGCGATTCCGATCGCAGCCACCTTTTGGATGAACGAGCGTCGCGACAGCGTGCCTTGCTTCACTTCCGCGACCAGATTGCGGATTTCGTTCTCGTTCATCGGATGACCTCCACCTCGAAGACAAATCGTCGCCAGCAGCCATCATGTTGCATCATGCACAAGGCGGCAATGCCGGCAAGGCCGCAAGGCCCTGCGACGAAATGACGATGTGGAGCACCCCTGCGGGCGACGACCCGGATCGCCGCCCGAGAGCAGGCGGCGATCCAGTGCGAACTTACGTGAACTTGGGGAAGTTCTAAGGCCGCGCCGAAACGCTAACCCGGTCACTGCTGGCGCATCAAGTTTCGTGATGTTGCCCCAGTCGGAGATTCATTGCAGCCGCCAGGAAATTGCCACACATGACCCCTGGAGCGCTGGCCTTAGCGGATGCTGACAACACCAATCGCCAGCACCGTGACGCGCCTCTGCGGAAGGCGCCGTCGCCGTGATTTCGTTTCCTGTTTGGTGCCGAATGGAGAAAGTGCGCCCGCCACGACCTGCCAATATGGATTTCAATTTCATTGATTTCGCGCGGCAGAGAAGCGAATACGGTTCCATCATTGCCGAAGACCTACGGAGACCAAGATGTCGTTTCGCCTTCCCCTGATCCTCGCGACCGTGCTTGCCGCTTGGTCGGCCGCAGCCACCGCCGAGACCATCAAGATCGGCGTGACGCCGGGACCGCACGCGCAGATCCTGGAAGCGGTGAAGCCGATCGCCGCCAAGCAGGGCCTCGACATCCAGCTGATCGAGTTCTCCGACTATGTCGTGCCGAACGCGGCGCTCGATGCCGGCGAGATTCAGGCCAATTCATTCCAGAACCAGCCTTACCTGGACAACCAGAAGGCCGACCGCGGCTACAAGATCGAGGCCGTCGCGCTCACCGTGAACTTCCCGATCGGCGTGTATTCGAAGAAGCACAAGGCCTTCGCCGAGATTCCCGACGGCGGCAAGGTCTCGATCCCCAACGATCCGACCAACGGTGGTCGCGTGCTGCTGCTGCTGCGCGACAAGGGCGTGATCAAGCTGAAGGAGGGCACCGGCTTCAAGCCGACGGTGCTCGATATCACCGAGAATCCCAAGAAGCTGAAATTCATCGAGGTCGATGCGGCGCAGGCGCCGCGCGCGCTCGACGATGTCGACGCTGCCGCGATCAACACCAATTATGCAACTCAGGCGGGACTCGATCCCGTCAAGGATCCGATCCTGCGCGAGGACCCGAAGGGGCCCTATGTCAACCTGATCGCCGTTCGCAGCGCGGACAAGGACAAGCCCTGGGTCAAGACCCTCATCGACAGCTACCACACCCCCGAGGTCAAGGAGTTCGTCCTGACCAAGTTCAAGGGCGCGGTGCTGCCGAGCTGGTAGGCAGTCTGCCCAGGCTTCAGCGCAGGGGCGATGCCGACGGGCAGCCCTGCGCAATGCCCGCTTGTCTGGAGCCGCGGCAACCGACATCATCGGGGCCCATCCTCGCCCGGCAGGGGTCGTATGAAACGCTTTGCAAACCTGAAACGACTGGGATTTTTCACGCGGCTGCTCGACGAGGCTCCCCCGGCCGAGCGATATCGCTTCGCGGCCGAGCAGATCGTGCGCGCGGAAAAGGCGGGGCTCGATTCCGCCTGGATCGCGCAGCATCATTTCCACGAGCGCGAAGGCGGCCTGCCGTCGCCCTTCGCCTTCCTCGGCTACGTCGCCGCGCAGACCTCGCGCATCCGCCTCGGCACCGGCATCGTCACCTTACCGCTCGAGAGCGCCGTGAGAGTGGCGGAGGATGCCGCGGTGCTCGATCTGCTCTGCAATGGCCGTTTCGAGCTCGGCGTCGGCACTGGCGGCAACCCGTCGGCCTTCGCCGCCTTCGGTCTCGATAGCGCGCAGCGCAACGAGATCTTTGCCCGGAATCTCGACGTCGTCCGCACCGCGCTGGCCGGCAAGCCGCTTGATGGTGGCGACACGCTCTATCCGCAGCGACCGGAATTGGACAAGCGCATCTGGCAGGCGACATTCTCGGTCGCGGGCGGTGCCCGTGCCGGCAAGGCCGGCGATGGCTTGCTGCTGTCGCGCACCCAGCCGCGGACCAAGGAGGCGCCGCGTGCAACACTGTCTGAGATCCAGAATCCGATCATCGACGCCTATCTGGAAGCTCTGCCACCAGGACGCGAGCCGCGCATCATGGCCTCGCGCAGCGTCTTTGTCGCCGACGACCGCACTGAGGCGATGCGCCTTGCCGACATCGGACTGCGGCGCGCGCTGCCGCAATTCCTCAAGGGCGGCCACGCCAAGCCCGGCGAGACGCTGGAGGAGATGATCACCGCGTTCGACACCCATGTCGGCGCGGCCGACGACGTCATCACCTCGCTCCGCACCGATGCCACGTTGGAACGGGTGACCGATCTGGTGTTCCAGGCGCATTCGGTCGATGCGCCGCATCCCTATATCCTACGCTCGATCGAGCTGGTCGCGGACAAGGTCGCGCCGGCGCTGGGCTGGACTCGGACGGCGCCTGGGGTGGCATTGGCGGGCTAACCCGAACGAACAGGATGGCGTTGCACGAGGCTGAATGATGGCAACAAAAGATATCATCGACACGCTCGCCGGGATCGAACCGGGATCGGCCCTGGATGCCATCCGCGCACGCCGCCTTCAGGCGCGCGAGAATGCCCAGAAGAGCTATCTTTCACTATTCGAGCCGATCGACGCGAGCGAGTTCTCGCTTGTAGAGCGAGCCGCGATCGCGGCTTTCGTGACCGGGCTCCATGGCGAGTCTCCCGTCGCTGCCTTCTATCGCGAGAAGCTTGCGGCGAATGCGGATGGAGCGGCGCTCGTCGCGGCGATCCAGCTGGAGATCGAGCGCGGCCAGACCTCGGGCCCGTATGGCGCCTTTCCGGCTGGCCCGTTGTCGATCGAGAACAAGGCCGGCCTGATCTACCGCGTGAGCGCGGAGCGTAAGCGTGATCTCGGCACCCGGCTTGTTGCGGCGTTCGAGCATGCGCATCTCCTGGTATTCCGTCCCCGCGATGCCGCCTCCGCCGACATGAAGGCGCTGCTCGCCGCCGGCTGGTCGAGCACTGGCATCGTCACCTTCTCCCAGCTCGTTGCGTTCCTGTCGTTCCAGGTGCGCGTCGTCACTGGTCTGCGCGTGCTCGGCGCTTCGCTCGGGCGCACCGCGGCCGGCGCGTAAGGAGATCGCATCATGAGTGCTGCAAACAATGTCAATCCGCCCGTCGTCTTTACCCAGGACGAGCTCGGCTGGGTGTCGTGGATCGATCCGCTGCCCGAGGCCGAATTGACCGAGCGGCATTTCGCCGGCCTCGTCGATCGCGCCCGCGCCAAGTCGGAATATTTCCGCCTGCTGGTGCGCGATCCCGAGGTGCTGGAAGCCCGCACCAAGACCGACAAGGACATCTTCTACAACGTCGCCGACGGCCTGCCGCGCGCCGAGCGAGAGCTCGCGGCGGCAGCAACCTCGCGCTACAACGGCTGCATCTATTGCGCCTCCGTGCATGCGCGCTTCGCCAGCACTTACTCCAAGCGTCGCGACGACGTGCAGCGTCTGCTCGACGAAGGCGTCAAGGCCGATCTCGGCGAGCGCTGGAATGCCGTCGTCAAGGCGTCGGTGGCGCTGGCCGCAACGCCGATCGCGTTCGGCCCCGATAATGTCGAGGAGCTGCGCCGCGCCGGTCTCGACGATGCCGAGATCGTCGACGTCATCAATGGCGCGTCGTTCTTCAACTGGGCCAACCGGCTGATGCTGTCGCTCGGCGAGCCCTCGAAATAGGCAGTCGCAGCGGCATAGAAATTGCTGCTTGTTTCAACACTGAATGGATGGAGCCGTGCATGAGCAACATCGATCGTCGGTCCCTGGTCAAGGGCTCGCTCGCCGCCATGATGGCAGGAGCCGCCTTCTCGCGCGCGGCCTTCGCGCAATCTTCCGAGCCGATCCTGCTCGGCGTCAGCGGTCCCTTGACCGGCCCGAACGCGCAATATGGCGCGCAGTGGAAGCAGGGCTTTGATCTCGCGCTCGACGAGATCATGGCTGCCGGCGGCATCAACGGCCGCAAGCTCGCCTACCAATTCGAGGACAGCCAGAGCGATCCGCGCCAGTCGGTGGCGATCGCCCAGAAGTTCGTCTCCGATGCCCGCATCGTCATGGAGCTCGGCGACTTCTCGAGTCCCGCCTCGATGGCGGCCTCGCCGATCTATCAGCGCGGCGGCCTCGTTCAGTTCGGCTTCACCAATTCGCACCCCGATTTCACCAAGGGCGGCGACTTCATGTGGAGCACGTCCGTGAGCCAGGCCGACGAGCAGCCGCTCCTGGCGTCCTACGCCGTCAGGCGCCTCGGCCTGAAGAAGCTCGCGGTGCTGCACCTCAACACCGATTGGGGCCGCACCAGCCGTGACCATTTCGTCAAGGCGGCCAAGGAATACGGCGCCGAGATCGCGGTGACCGAAGGCTACATCGCGGAGGAGCGCGATTTTCGCTCCACCCTGGTGCGCGTGCGCGATGCCAATCCGGACGGGCTGATCCTGATCTCCTATTATTCCGACGGCGCGCTGATCGCCCGTCAGGCGCGCCAGGTCGGCCTGAAGCAGACCATCTGCGCGGCGAGCTCGGTCTACTCGCCGAAATTCCTGGAGCTCGGCGGCGAGGCGGTCGAGGACGTTCATCTCGGCACGCGCTATTTCCCCCAAGACCCGCGGCCCGAGGTGAAGAAATTCATCACGGGCTTCAAGGCGAAATATGGTGGGCAGGAGCCTGACGCCTTCAACGCCTATTCCTATGACGCGATGAACATGGCCGCTGCCGTCCTCAAGATCGGCGGCACCGACCGCCGCGCCATCCGCGACGCTTTCGCCAAGGTCAAGGACGTCTCCAGCGTCATCTTCGGCTCGGCGACGTTCGACGTCGAGAGCCGTCGCGTCAAAGGCGCCATGAACGCCGAGCTCGTCGTGCGCAAGGGTCAGTTCGCGCTCTGGGACGGCAAGCCGACCTGACACGATGGCCGGAGCATCCGCTCCGGCCGCTTCTCTCAACTTGGGACCTTCGCGTGGCTTCCTGGCTCGACTACACGATCAACGGACTGATCGTCGGCAATGTCTATGCCCTCGTTGCGGTCGGGCTCGCGCTGATCTTCGGCGTCAGCCGGTTGATCAACTTTGCCCAGGGCTCGATCTATCTCGTCGGCGCCTATATCGGCTGGGTCGCGGTGGTGCAGCTGCATACACCGCTGCTGCTCACCATCATCGTGGTCGCGGTCGCCGCCGCGATCGTCGGGTTGATCATCGAGCGGTTCGGCCTCCGTCCGCTGCAGAACTCGGTGCGTATCGCGCCGCTCTTGGCGACGATCGGCATCAGTTTCGTGCTCGATCAGCTGGTGATGCTGACCTTCTCGCCCAATCCGCGCGCGTTGCCGAGCCAATTGCCGGACGTCCGCTTCCAGGTCGGCAACGGCACGATCGGGCCGCTTGATCTGCTCATTGCCAGCGTTGGCATCGCCAGCGCGCTGCTGCTGTTCGTGTTCCTGCGCTATACCAAGCTCGGCTGGGCGGTGCGTGCCACCGCGCAGGACCGTGACGCCGCGATGCAGATGGGCGTCGACGTCAACCGGGTCAATCAGGCCGTGTTCGGCATTGCGGCAGCGCTCGGCGGTGTCTCCGGCATGCTGGTCGGCATGTACTACAACCAGATCGACACCGCGATGAGCCTTCAGGCCACGCTCAAGGGCGTCGTTGCCGAAGTCGTCGGCGGCGCCGGCAACGTGCCGGGCGCGGTGGTCGGCAGCCTGCTGCTCGGATTGGTCGAAAGCTACGGCGTCGCCGTGTTCGGCACCAGCTACCGCAACCTGTTCGCCTTTCTGCTGCTGGTCGTCGTGCTCGTGCTGCGGCCGAACGGCCTGTTTGCGAGTGCCCGGCAGGCGCCGCCGGAGCCGCTCACCGGCACTTTCATCGCGCCGAGCCGCCCGGTGCGCATTCCGCGCTGGGCCTTGCTGGTCGCCGTCGGTGGGTTCGCGATCCTGCCGCTGTTCCCGGTGTCCTTCTACGTGCTCCAGACCCTGATCAACGCCTGGCTCCTCGGCATGCTCGCGCTCAGCCTCACGCTGGTTGCGGGCACAGTGGGCCAGGTCTCGCTCGGCCATGCCGCGCTGCTGGCGATCGGCGCCTACACCGCCGCGCTGCTGTCGCTGGCTTTCTCCGTTCCGGTCGGCCTCGCCATCATCGGCGGCGGCCTGATGAGCGCAGCGCTCGGCACGCTCCTGATCTCGCCGTCGTTCCGTTTGCGCGGGCATTACGTGTCGATCGCAACGCTTGCCATCGGCGAGATCGTGTCGCTGGTGATCCTGAACTGGGAGAGCGTCACGCGCGGCCCGATCGGCATCTCCGGCATCCCGCCGCTGTCGCTGTTCGGCTACGACCTGATCAGCCCGGCGTCGGTCTACTGGTTCAGCCTTGCGGTGATGGTCGTGCTGGCGCTGCTTCAGGGCCGCCTGCTTGCCTCGCATCTCGGCCGCAGTTTTCGTGCCATCCGCGACGACGACATCGCCGGGCGTGCCTATGGCCTCAGCCTCAACCGTTACAAGTCGCTGGCCTTCATCTTCGGCGGGTTCGCTGCCGGTGTCAGCGGCGGCATCGCCGCGCATCTCTATTCCTACATCAACCACGAGACCTTCAACACGCAGCAGTCGATCCTGGCGCTGACCGTCGTCATCCTCGGCGGCCTCGGCAACGTCGTCGGCGCAATTCTCGGATCGGTGGCGCTGGTCGGCCTGCCGGAAGTCTTCCGGATCGCGGCGGAGTATCGCATCCTGATCTACGGCATCGTGCTCTTGCTGCTCGTGCGGTTCAGGCCGCAGGGCCTGTTGGGGACGATCTGATGTCCGAGCAGCACATCCCCATGTTGTCCCTGCGCGGGCTGACGCGCCGCTTCGGCGGTCTCACCGCGGTCGATGCCATCGATCTCGACCTCGCCAGGGGCGAGCTGATCAGCATCATCGGCCCGAACGGCGCCGGCAAGACGACGCTGTTCAATCTCGTGACCGGTCTCGACCGGCCCGATGCCGGTACTGTCAGCTTCGCAAGGCAGGACATCACGGGTCTGTCGCCGGAACGGCTCGCAGGCCAGGGCATTGCGCGCACCTTCCAGCTCGGCCGCGTCTTCGGCAATCTCAGCGTCATGGACAACGTCCTGATCGGCGCGCACACGCGGTTGCGCGCAGTGAAGCCGGCCGTGCCGGTGATCGGCCCGCTGCTGGAATTGGGGCTGGCGCTGCTGCGTCCTGCGAGTGTCAGAGACGAGGAGGAGCGGCTGCGCGAAGAGGTGAAAGCCATTCTCGCCCGCTTCGGCGAACGGCTGCTGCCGCGGATCGACCAGCCCGCCTATAGCCTCTCCTACGCCAACCGCCGCCGCGTCGAGATTGCACGTGCGCTGGCGCTGAAGCCGCGCCTGTTGCTGCTGGACGAGCCGACCGCCGGCATGAACCCGACCGAGACCGCGGAGATGCAGGCCCTCGTTGCCGAGCTGAAGGCGGAGGGGCTGACCATCCTCCTGATCGAGCACAAGCTGGAAATGGTGATGCGGCTGTCCGACCGCGTCATCGTCATGGACGAGGGCAAGAAGATCGCGGAAGGGCCGGGCGAGGTGGTGCGGAGCGATCCCAAGGTGATCGAGGCCTATCTCGGCCACGGCCTCTCAGGAGCGGCGGAGCAGGAGAGTGCGGCATGACGAACCTTTCTCCCGCACCGCTGCTGGCGCTGTCTGATGTCAACACCTTCTATGGCCAGGCCCAGGTGCATTTCGACCTGTCGATATCGGTCGCGCGCGGCCACATCGTCTGCCTGCTCGGCGGCAATGCCAGCGGCAAGTCGACGACGATGAAGATCATCCTTGGCCTGGTGAAACCGCGCTCGGGCGAGGTGACGTTCGACGGTGCATCGCTGATCGGGCTGACCACGCCGCAGATCGTCCGCCGCGGCATCGCCTCGGTGCCGGAGGCGCGGCGGCTGTTCGCGGACATGAGCGTCCGCGAGAACATCTTGATGGGCGCCTTCGTGCGCAATGATCGCGATGTCGTGGCCCAGGATCTCGACAGGATGCTCACGCTGTTCCCAAAGCTCGGCCAGCGGCTGTCGCAGCGCGCCGGCTCGCTCTCCGGCGGCGAGCAGCAGATGGTGGCGATGGCGCGCGCGCTGATGAGCCGTCCCCGCTTGATCGTGATGGACGAGCCGACCATGGGCCTGTCGCCGCTCTATGTCGACCGCGTGCTGGAGCTGATCCGCACCATCAATCAGGACGGCGTCTCGGTGTTCATGGTCGAGCAGAATGCCAGCCTCGCGCTCGAGATCGCGCATGAAGCCTATGTGCTCCAGACCGGCAGGATCGTGCTCTCCGGCCCGGCGCGGACACTGAAAGACGATCCCCGCATCCGCGACGCCTATCTCGGCGGCTCGGAAGCTGCGTAGGGCGAGCTTGATCTCATGGTTCGAGACGCCCGCTATTGCGGGCTCCTCACCATGAGGGTCCACGGCTTTGTCGCAAAATAAGACCTCATCCTGAGGGCCCGCGCGAGCGGGCGTCTCGAACGATGGCCGCAAGCACCGCTGCAAATCCGTGCCGCCCCTCCGGGATTGCACTGGTCAGTATGACCATCTTATGAAAAAATCATACCGCTGGCGCGACGGGGCGTGCAACGGACGGAATGATTGTCGTGACGAGATGGTCTTTGCGGGCGGTCGAGCCCGGAGCGGCGCTGTTGTTCGGCGCGCTCATTGCCGCCAACATCGCCGCGTGGGCGTGGGCCTTTGCGCGTTTCGGCGACCGGCCGACGGTGATGGCGACCGCGCTGCTGGCCTGGGTCTTCGGCCTCCGCCACGCCGTCGATGCCGACCACATCGCCGCCATCGACAACGTCGTCCGCAAGCTGATGCAGGCGGGCGGCGCGCCGCGCAGCGTCGGCCTCTATTTCGCGCTAGGCCATTCCACCGTCGTCGTGGTCGCGACCATGCTGCTCGCGCTCGGCGTGGTGAGCCTTGGCGGCGACAGCCTGCTCAAGGAGATCGGCGGCTTGATCGGCACGTCAGTGTCGGCGCTGTTCCTGCTGGTAATCGCGGCCATCAACCTCGCCATCTTCGCCGGCCTGTGGCGGACGTTTCGCGCGGCGCGAGAGCACGGCGTTCACGACGCCGCAGGCCTCGATGCGCCGCTCGCCAATCACGGCGTCCTGGCGCGCCTGCTCGGGCCGATGTTCCGCCTGGTGACAAAGCCGGGGCATATGTACCCGCTCGGGTTCCTGTTCGGGCTTGGTTTCGATACCGCGACCGAGATCGGCCTGCTCAGCATTTCCGCCAGTGAAGCCGCGCGCGGTTCGTCGCTCGCCGATGTCCTGGTCTTTCCGGCGCTGTTTGCATCAGGCATGGCGCTCGTCGACACCGCAGACTCCGCATTGATGGTGAGCGCCTATCGCTGGGCCTTCGTCGATCCCCTGCGAAAACTCTGGTACAACCTCACGATCACCGGGGCCTCGGTCGCGGTGGCGCTCTTCATCGGCGGCATCGAGGCGCTCGGCCTGATCAGCGATCGGCTCGATCTCTCCGGCGGCGTGTGGGCGGTGGTCGAGGGCCTCAACGAGTCGCTGGCCAATGTCGGCTTCGTCGTGATCGCGCTGTTCGCGGTCGCCTGGCTCGTCTCGGTCATACTCTATCGCCGCATGTTCGCGGATGATGCGCCGGGTGCGGCCCGCGGCTTCGATGCGACCGAGGCGGCGTAGGTGAGGAGACGCCCCTGAATCCGCGGGCTCAGAGCGCGGCCGCGCTCTGCGCGGGCTCCATCGGCAAATCATCGCCATTGGGATCGCCCGGCGCCGTCGCCCAGGCCAGCTCCACCAGCGTCACGATCCGGCGGCCGCCGCCGTCGAGCTGGCAGACGATCAGGCCCTGCTCCTCCATATAGCTGAGCAGCCGCTGCGCGCGGCGCAGCGAGTGCGAGCCATAGGCGCGGGCGATCGCGGCATCGCCGGGACACGGCCAGCCCTCCTTCGCCGCGCGCGCGATCATCATGAACACGCCCTGCATGTCGTCGGGCAGGATCGAGGCGCGCAGCGAGACGTCCTGCCAGGCGTCATCGTCGGCGAGATCAGTGCCGAGCCCGGCCCGCGCATGCGTCAGCATGCGGCGGAATTCGTTGAGATCAGGCACGGCCGCGCCGAGCCCCTCGATGCGGCAGCGGACCACGAACTCCTGATAGAGCACGCCGATGGCGCGGAAGCCGGCGTCGGGCTCGGCCAGCACGGCACGAAGGGTACGATCCACGCGCTCGCGCCGCTCAGCGAGCTCTTCGGCGCTGACCGGCAGCTCGATCGGTTCCGCGCGCGCTTCGGGCGCGGCGGCCGCCTTTGCGGCGCGCAGCTGCTCGAGCAGATCCGGCGCGGGCCGGCGCTGCGGGCGGCTGGCATCGGGCGGCGGCGCCGCCAGGATCACGGCGCGCGCATCTTCCAGCGTCGCTTCCGGCAGCGGCATCAGCCGCGGTGTGGAATTGCGCGGGCTCGTGTCGGTCGGGCCGATGTTCAAGCGCAGGGGGCGGCGCGACAGCGCAGGTCCCAGTGCCATGAACTGTCCGCGCTCGAGATCGCGAAAAGCTTCGGCCTGCCGCCGCTCCATGCCGAGCAGGTCGGCGGCGCGCGCCATGTCGATGTCGAGAAAGGTCCGGCCCATCAGGAAGTTGGAGGCTTCCGCTGCGACATTCTTGGCGAGCTTCGCCAAACGCTGGGTTGCGATGATGCCGGCGAGCCCGCGCTTGCGGCCGCGGCACATCAGATTGGTCATGGCGCCGAGCGACAGTTTTCGCGCCTCGTCCGAGACTTCGCCCGCAACCGCCGGCGCAAACAGCTGCGCCTCGTCGACGACCACCAGCATCGGGTACCAATGATCGCGGTCGACGTCGAACATCCCGCCGAGGAACGCCGCGGCGCGCCGCATCTGGTTCTCGGCGTCGAGCCCTTCGAGATTAAGCACGGTGGAGACGCGATGCAGCCGCGCGCGCTCGCCGGCGACCTGAAGGCCGCGCTCGGTGTGATCCTCGGCTTCGATCACCAGATGGCCGAAGCGCTCGGCCAGCGTGACAAAGTCACCTTCGGGGTCGATGATGGCCTGCTGCACCCAGGGCGCGCTCTGTTCCAGGAGCCGTCGCAAGAGATGCGATTTGCCGGAGCCCGAATTGCCCTGCACCAGGAGGCGGGTCGCCAGCAGTTCCTCGAGGTCCATGGCCGCCGCGGCACCCGCCGTGGTCTGCCCCATCTCGATCGCAACCGTCATGTCCCCGACTCAAGTCCCGTCATTCGCGGACAGGGGCTTATCAACCCGGCCGGGGCGCGTCGAGCGCTACCGCGCGAATCAGGCCGTGTTGCCCACGGCGGAGTTCAGGCGTGATGCGACAGCTGTAGAAGCACAGGCCGATAGGGCGGTTGCGGATCGTCGTCCTCGTTCTCAGGAATGACGCAGGATCCGAATTCCTGCCTGATCCGTTCGATCTCGGCTATGCGCTCATGCAGCCGCTGCAAATGCTCGGGCGACGTCGCCCGCCAGAACCGGAAGGTGTCGGCGGTGAGCGGCAGGAATGCGGTGCCGAACAGCGTCGGATCGGGAACGACGGTGCGTCCCAGCAGCAGGAACCGCGCGGTGCCGGACACGACGAGGGTCGCATAGCCGCGGTTTCCGATCCGCCTGATCCCGTTCAGCGACCATTCGGCAAGCTTGCTGAAATAAGGCTCCTCGCGCCAGCGATCGGGACAATCATCGTCGACCGTGACGTTGACGGCGTCCTGGCTGAAATGCACCACGATGCCCGACGTCGCCGGAAACCAGTCGTCATCGAGATGGCCCTGCAGCCAGGCACAGACGAACGACCGGCACATTTGCGGGCGGCGATCGTAGATGGTGCATCCCGTGCCCGCCTGCCAATGTTTGCAGAGCTGGTTCACCGGCTTGTCGACGCCGGCCACTTCGAGGATATCGCAGCAGGCGTTGCACGAGCCGCATTGCCGAACCGGGCGCGCCGCCTTCGGCAGGCCGGTCGCGCGAAAGCCCTGGCCGTCGCGCACCAGCAGCTTCTGCTTCTCCAGTGCGGTCAACGCGCGCTCGATCTTGAGACGGGACAGTCCGGTGGCGTCGATCACGCTCTTCATCGTCGTCGCGCCTGCCTCGACCGCGCGGACGACGCTCAGCATCGCCTGATCCATTGTTGTTGTTCTTGTTCTCTTGGCCGTGCATTGCGATCATGCCGGAACAACGGACCGGCAAACAGGTCATAGACACCTGACCTAAAAAGATATGTTGCTCACCTCTCTGCCGGCTGGGCAAGCAGTCGGACCCGTTCTGCGCGCATGCAACGTTTGCGCGAATGAAGGGCCTGCACGTGAGGGAAGCCCGTTCGCGTCGAATCGGCTCGCTTTGCTCGCGAAGCGCCGGGATATGACGGGCGGCATGCCGTGGTCTCACGCAGTCGTGATATCAGTGGACCGCGCGTAGGTGCGATGCGAGGGCGACGACCCGGCCGTGCGTCCGATGTGCGACGACCGTCGTTGAGTTTGCGCCACACTGGGAACAGTGCGGTACGCCGAATCTGCAGTGAGCGCTGGTTCAGATCGTCACGGCGGCGCGGCATGGTGACGTTGGGCGCAACGCTCGGCGCCGGCGCCCGCCGTCTCGGACATTTCGACCTGGTCACGCGCACCGGTGCAGTCACGCTGGTCGCCATGACCGGCGTGATCCGGATTCAATCGCTCTGGAGCGCGTGAGGGCTGACGTTGCTGGAAACGGCGCGCTACTGCGCGCCCGCTCCGCCCTGCACGATCTTCTCGTTCAGCTTCTGGTCGACGGTGTCGACGGTGCGGTCGATCTCGGCATTGGGCACACCGAGCTGATGCGAGATCAGCTTCACCAATAGGTCGACGCGCTCGATGAAGGGCGCTCCGCTCGCGACCGCACGGGCGGCCGATGACGGCTTGAGCAGGCTTTCGGCGGCCTTGGCATATTTCGCGAACGGCACCTGATCCTGCGGATCGGCGCCGAGGCGGCGGGCGATCGCGTCGACATGGTCGTAGATCGTCTGCGAGCGCTTGAGATCGCCGTGCACCGCGTCGCGGATCGACTGCGGCTCATTGGGCGTGATGCAGCGGTAATTGCCGGTCAGCAGCATCGACCATTTCGCCAGTGGCACGAACAACGAGTCGAACACCTTCAGCTTCACTGGCACGTCGTGGCCGTCGAGTGTCACCGCGTCGATGTCGGCTTCGAGCTCGCGCAGCAGCTTGTTGTGCTTCTCGTCTGCGAACACCGATGCCTTGAAGTTTGTGGGCAGGCCGACATGGAGCACGTTCGCCGCCTCTTCCGGCGGACGGAACGCCTGCGGGTCGGGCGAGCACAGCGTCACCAGCCCCGGCTCGAATCGCTCCCACACCTGCGCATTGGTGTAGGCCTCCTCGAGATCCATGTCCGCGAGCGCCGGAATCCGCTTCAGATAGGGCAGCGGCGGCATGTTCATGATCGACAGGCACGGCAGCTTCGCCGCGGCGATCTTGACCATGAGAACGCGCACCGTGTGGTTGGTGTATTGCGGCTCCTGCATCGCCAGGCCAACCAGGTCGTAACGGGAGAGGTCGACATTGGCCGGTGTCACGGCGTCGAGCTTGCCGGGCAGGTCGCGCGAGAAGATCGCGCGGTGCACTGCCTCGTCGCGCAACTTGATGCGCACCTCGGTACCGTCCCGGTTGATCAGCTCCGCGGTCTTGGCGCGGCAGACCAGGGTCACGTTATGACCCGCCATCAGCAGCTTCGTGCCCAGCAGCGAGCCGTAGGAAGCCCCAAGAATCAAAATGTTACGCGCCATGTTTCGTCCCTCAGTGCGGTCATGTGATTTTGGGCCTCGGCCGTGGTCCGAGGGCGGGTTGGCCGCATGTAAAGCGAAGTGCGCGAGGATGGCAACTGGGATAATGCATACAAAGGCGGCTGATATTCCCGCTTCGTTCGCATTTTGACGAGGAGCTCAACAGGATCGTGCCGCGGCAAGGCTCGCAAACGTCAGGACGGCAAGGCACGGCCGCTTCGGTCACAACGCCGAGAATCTCGATTTAAAGAATTCGGCAAAATCGTATCGCTCTTCCGGCTCGCGGGAGAGGCAAACAGCTGGAGCGGCGCGTCGCGCGGCGGTTTGCGACGATCAGATGACAATCCGCCGGATCTGCCGCTGAAATCGCGATTGCCTCCTCTGTCATCAAGCCCCTCTATATTTTAGGCGCCCGTCACAACAAAAAACTACAAACCGGGGACCGCAAAAATGCCAGAATGGCGCGGGGCGCAGACCAAGTGTCAGCAAGGGAGCTGAGCTGTGACGACTGAGTTGAGCCGGCGGGGACGTCGTATCGGGACCGGCTCGTTTGAACGATGGAGCGCCGGCAACTTCGCTGCGCGAAGCGAAGGCGGAGCGATCGTCAGGATGAATCGTATCGCGCAAAAGGCGCAAGCGGGCGCACGCGGTGCGGAGACTGCATTGCGTTCTCGCCATCCATGTCCGGGCAGCCGCTGACGGCGCCATTCGGGGGGGACATGGAAGGTGATCATTGGCCTCACGGCTCGCGCGACGGTGCCGGTCGCGATCTGACGGGCTTGCGCAATCGCGTGTCCGAATTCTTCGAAAGCCTCACCGGTGCAGAGCTTGCGCGTGAGACGCACAGACATCTGTGGGTCGCGGATTGGCTGCGGGTCGCAGACGACTACCGGCTGTTCGCCGAGTCCGCGCGCAGAGATGGTTCGGCCCGGGTTGCGTCGGAAGCGGGGCTGTGTTCGCTCACGGCCCTCGAAGTCGCGCGAAGCTTGTCCTGTCCGGAGGATCCGGCGCTGGCCGGCCTCGCAGGCAGGGTCGGAGCCAACCTGAAAGCTTTCATGGACGGGTTCGGTCCGGCGATCGAGCGCGTCGAGATCGATGGCCTCGATCAGGGCCCGCTGTCCGGCTTCTTCGTGCCGGCGTCGCGTGGCGGACCTTGCGCACCCGCAATTATCTGCATTGGTGACGAGGACATCACGCTGGACTCGATGATGAGCCGGCTGTTGCCGGCCACACGCGGCGGGACCACGTCACTCCTCTTCCTCGGTGCCGGCGCCTCACCCGGTAGCCGCGGCGTGGAGCCGCAAATGCTTCAGTGCTGGCTGGACTATCTGGAAGCGCGTCAGGATGTCGACGCGCAGCAGATCGCGGTCTATGGCGAAGGGACGGGTGCCAGTCGTGCCTCCCGCCTCGCCGTTTCGGACTGCCGGATAGCCGCCGCGGTGTGCGACGCCGGACTATTGACCTCGGTCGCGCGTCGCGCATCAGTGCATTGGATGACCGGCGTCGATGAGAGAGCCTCGAATGGCGCGTTGCCGCCGTCGCGTCGGATCGCTTGCCCGCTTCTCATGGTGGTCGGCAGCCGCTCGATGCTGCGGGAGCGAGAGGCTCTCGAGTTGCAGGCCACCTATCGGCGGGCCGGAGCCGATTGCTCGGTCGTCGTGCCGAACCGCATCCCGCACCCGCTGGGTGAGGTCGAGAATTTCATCGCCGCCGACAATTTCATTGTCCAATGGCTCGACAGCAAGTTTGGAGTGGCTCGTCAATTCGATCCCGTGACTTACCTCTAGCGCATCACGTGGACCTGTGAAGCGCCCGGGGCCAGGCGGATCATGAAGCCTCGATCGCCAGCAATCGTGCCGCCAACCGGGCGTTCTTGGCGATCGTCGCGAGCGTGGCGTTCAACTCGGCCAAGGTCTTTTCGTCGAGTTCATTGAACATGGTCGAGTTAAAGGCGAGCTTTCGCTTGGCCAGCTTTTCGATTTCCGTGGTCGCCTTTGCGGTGAGCGACATCAGAACGAAGCGGGCATCGTCCGGGGCCGCTCGTCGCGACAGAAATCCGCGCCTTTCGAGCGTCTTGGTTTGGTTGGTGACGAACGCGGGGTGGACCCGCAACTTATTCGCGATGTCGATGCCGGCGACGCCTCGCCCCTTATCGAGTTCGGTGATGGCCATCAGGATGAGCCATTGCGGCTGGGTGATGCCCAGCAGTCCGGCCCAGCTGGTGTGGATGTCCTCCAGCTGGGAGTGGATTTCGACGACGTTCCAAATGAATTCCGTAATCGCCCTGTCGAGCTTCTTCTCGAGCACCCTGGCTTCCCTCGTTCGATTCCTTTGATCCCTTTTTGCGGATAGTAACGGGATATTGAGCAGGCGTCTCGCCTGTCGCGCACGAAGATGGCGCAGATGTTGCACTCTGAAAGCGACGGACAGTTTAGTGCTTGCAAAAATCAATTGATTAAATTACGTCTCGACCACTCTCTCTGTGGCTCTTGACCTTGTCACGGCCGGCGACGTGAGACCTTCAAAAAAGCCCTCAGGATGCCCCCTGAGGGCTTTTCCGTTTATTTATGGCCTGCAAACGCTCTGTTGCCTTTGGGCCACATCCGCGCCGGAAACAGCGATTTACTAAATCAACAAATTGAGGTGATTGTTTTTATAAACTATACGAAAGGAACGACGGAGGGGGGGCACCTCGCTGTCGTTTCAGTCCGGACCTTCAGTGCGGACCTGAATTGAACGGAAATCAAAGTGGGTGAAGCGGCGTCCTCCGAGGAGCCGAGCCCCCTGAAGCGACCTGGAGGTTTACGAATGAAGTTAACGAAGACGCTGTTTCTCGGCTCGGCAGCCGGCCTGATGGCCGTCTCCGGGGCGTTCGCAGCCGATCTGCCGGTGAAGGCCAAGGCGGTCGAATACGTCAAGATCTGCTCGCTGTACGGCGCCGGTTTCTACTACATCCCGGGCACCGACACCTGCATCAAGCTGGGCGGCTATCTGCGCGCCGACGCGAACTTCAACACCAACTCGGACTTCAGCCCGAACCAGAGCGGTTTTGCCGGCGCCCGCAACCGCCTCGCGAACTACTACACCTTCCGTGCTCGTGAAGACCTGAACATCGACACGCGCACCGCGACCGAGTACGGCGTGGTCCGCACCTATTTCGACGCGGTCTTCACTTGGACCACCGGTGGCTACGCCGGCACGGGCTCCGCTACGGGCACGACTGGCTACACCGCCACGACGGCTGGCACCACCACCATCAACCCGTCGGACGGCGGCACCTCGGGCGGTGCGCTCGGCGTGTATTACGCCTTCATCCAGTTCGCCGGCTTCACCATGGGTAAGGCCGTGTCGCAGTTCGATGCGCCCTGGACCAACTATCCGGGCAACATCACCGACAATCTCGTCGGCGGCAGCGGCACGGTCACTGGTGTCAACCAGTTCACCTATACCGCTGACTTCGGTCAGGGCGTGACGGCGGCGTTCTCGGCGGAAGACGCGACGGCCTATTATCAGGCCGGCAACCTCAACATGTCCGGCGCGACTGCGGCTACCATGGTTGGCGGTTCGTACGGCTCCAACGCCATCGGCGGCTCGCGTTCGCCGAACCTCGTTGCTCAGGTGCGCGTCGACCAGGCCTGGGGCCTGTTCCAGGCGTCGGTTGCCGCGCATGACAACCACGTCGCCTACTACGGCGCGACCGAGCCGACCGGCCACCCCGACGACAAGTGGGGTTGGGCAGTTCAGCTCGCTCTGTCGATCAAGAACATCCCGACCGGCGCGGGTGACACGATCAACATCCAGGGCGTCTACACCGACGGTGCGACCCGCTACAACTTCCAGAACCTGTCGGGCAGCACGTATTCGCTGTTCGGCAGCTCGGGCATTGCCTATCAGAGCGTCGGCTTCGCCAATGCTCCTGACACGGTGTTCGTCACCGGCTCGCAGCAGGAGACGGTCAAGACCTGGGGCTTCCGTGGCGCTTACACCCACAACTGGAATCCCAACTGGAACTCCGCGCTCTACGGTGCCTACGCTCAGGCCCAGTTCGGCACGCTTGCCAAGACCACGCTCTGTGGCGCTGGCGGTACAGGTGGCGTGTTCGGCGGCCTCGCCGGTGTGACGAGCTGCAACCCCGACTTCGCTATCGGCCAGCTCGGTATCGTCACCCGCTGGACCCCGATCAAGAACCTGACGTTCTCGGCCGACCTCTCCTGGACGCACCTCGACCAGAAGTATTCGGGCACGGCCGTCCTCAGCCCGGCTGCCAACACTGCCAAGCCGACCGCTGTGTACGAGCTGAAGGACCAGGACTCGATCGCCATGATCCTGCGCGCCCAGCGCAACTGGTAAGATCTTTCCAACCAGTGGAACGAACACCCGGCGGGAAACCGCCGGGTGTTTTTTTGTGCGCATATCCGACCCCTCGTACGGAGCGGAAGCGTAATCCCGGGCGCTGTAGAATTGGGGGTGCGATCCCGGACAACGCTCCATCCGGGCTACGGCGCCCGACGGGCAAAACACCTGGATGTTTCCACATGCGGCGTTGTCAATCCGTCCTCGCCAAAAGATTCGACTTTACAGAAATTCGGATTTGTCGTATGTGTCGGCCATCCCGGCTCACTCTTGAGGGGCGATCTTGTGTCGTCACGTGTCGCGAGCCGGGTTGCGGTGGACGCGGCAGCGTCGGCACGAAGGGTGCGGGCAGGGCGGGTAGTCCCTGTGAGCTCGCAGCCGCGTGCGGACGAGCGGCGCTGAAAGGCTCGTCTCGCCAGCATTTTCCCGTGACGTCGACAGCGCGGGAAAACTCTGCGGCGAACATGCGAGCTGCGCGTACGGCAAAACCGTGTGGTCCTGGCCGTCGTTGCTACGGTCAAGCCCTTCGAAGATGCGCGCGAGCCCGACCGGGCGGACGGCATCGTCAATTCGCGGGGTGAGGGAGGCCAGAAGGAACTCGGCTCCCGGGAGAGCGCGGCATAAGCCGTCCGACCACTGCGCAGGGAAGGCCGTGTGTACGGCTTCACCTGTATGCCGCTGTGCAATTTCTTTTGCGCTACACGCGCACAGCGGACCGTGGGTGCCAGCCGGCACCTGGCCTTCCCTGCGCCCTCTTGCATCGAGAGGGTGGAGCGACGAAGCCAAACGCGCCGCGAGAAGGCGAAGGCGTGTCTGCAACGCAGATGCGAATTTGAGAACGACGCCATTGCCCTGGCTCCGTCATTGCGAGGAGCCCTTGCGACGAAGCAATCCAGAAGCTTGCCGCGGAGGGATTCTGGATTGCTTCGCTTGCGCTCGCAATGACGAGCCTGTGGCACGCGCACGCCACAAACTCGCTGTCATCGCCCGGCTCGACCGGGCGATCCAGTATTCCAGACGGTTGAGGTTCAATCGAGAGGCCGCGGCGTATTGGATTCCCCGCCGGAGCCTGTCATCGGGCTCGCCGAAGGCGAGACCCGGTGACGGGGAATGACAGCGAATTGGAGGACGACGGCGGTGCCCCTTGCTCCGTCATTGCGAGGAGCCCTTGCGACGAAGCAATCCAGAATCCCGCCTCGGAAAGACTCTGGATTGCTTCGCTGCGCTCGCAATGACGATGTGGAGGCAGTTGCACACATGCCCCCCCAACGTCGTCCTGGCGAAAGCCAGGACCAATTATCACTGAACTCTGAGGTGAAAGCATCGTGTGGCAATCGACTTGCCGCAACAATGTGCATTTGGGGTAATGGGTCCTGGCTTTCGCCAGGACGACAGTGCGCGCCTCACCCCTGGCTTGCCACCCGCGCGCGGTCGAGATGTGCCTCGATCTTCGGGCGGTCGCGGGTGCGCTCGAAGCTGGTGCAGAGCAGCTCGGTCTCCTCGAGCGAAACAGGGGCGCGATACAGCCGGCACATGAACTCGGCGGTCGCGCGTCCCTTGCCGGTGCCCGGGCCGCGTTCGGCGAGAAACATGCAGTCCCGGCAGATGCTGGCGTCGAGGCGCTGATGGGCCGCGTCGAGATGATTGAGGATCTCCCGCAGCGAGTCACGCAATCTGATGCACTCGTCAGTGCCGAGCGAGGTGACTGCGTTCAGCACGTGATTGATCGGGTCGTGCTGGCTCAGGCATTTCTCGCCTTGCGCGGTGACGTGAAGCACGACCGAACGCTTGTCCTCGTGCGACGGCTTTCGCACCAGGAAGGACTTGCCCTCGAGCGTCTTCACGATCTGCGATGCCGTGGCCCTGGTGGCGCCGATGAAGCCGGCAAGCGCGGACGGCGTGCGCGAGAACCTGTTGGCGCGGCCGAGAAAGCGCAGCGCCATCCATTCGCGATCGCGCAATCCATGCTGATTGCCTTCGAAATACCAAGCCCTCGCCGCCTGAACCAGCAGCTCGACGGCTTCTCGCGCCAATGGCATGAATCTACCTCGTCCCCGGAACTTCGTGTGCGGCGTTCCGAAGCCGCCTCGCGCCCTGGCTTGCGAATCCGTCGTGAGGCGTCAGACCGCTGGAGGTGCCCGACGAGCACGTCGTGTCCAATTCTCGCTCGAAGGCAGGGACTGCAACGCGACCGACCCGGACTGATGGGCGCCGCGTCGTTCGAAGCGCAAGCCTGCGTCGCTGAGGGCATACCAATAGCGTCGTCGTCGCACGGGAGCCCGAGTTGCCGTCGCCAGCAGACGATGGATCGGAGTAGTTCAACCGAGGCCCCTAAAAGTTCAAGTCGCAAGCAGACGTTTCTTGTATCCATCGAAACGATGAATGAGCTTCTCAACAAAATCAAGTACAGACGCTCTCTAAGACTGGATGTCGTTGCGGGCGAATGTAACGTTCAAGACAATCTCGCTCGTCGGCACACATGATAGTGAACGCAATACGCTGCCCGATGAGCAGCATGCACGCAACTATACGTCGGTTTGTGCACGCCACGTTGCTGTCTGTCGTTGATGCAAGTTGATCGAAGCTTGTGCATGACGACGATGTGCGTCGGCATGTCATCCACAACTTGTACGACCGTCGGGGAATCACCTGAGGGAACTCACAGGAATTGCACGCGGCGGTTGTTGCGGTCGCGGTCGCAGGAATGGCCCGTTCGTCGCTTCTGCTCGATTCCTCTCGTCCAATCGACTGACGTTCCCGCGACGCAAGCCGGTCATGGCTGCGCGTGCGCATGCGCTGGAAGCGTGGCCGCATGCGCAATCGGCTGTCGAAAACAACGGGCAGGGCACGACGGCGTCGCGCGCCATCTCACCGCGCAACCTGCTACTCGCCCCTGAGCATGTCCCGGAGTTCGCGGAATGGATCGGCGCTCGGTGGGGCCGACGCGTCCTGCCGCATCGCGCTGTAGATTCTCGGAACCATGTCGACCGCCTGGTCAAGACCCGAATCACGTCCCGATTGATATCCGCCCATCAGGCGAAGGTCGCGCGTGTCCTCGTATTTGGCGATCATGGCGCGCAGCTTGCTCACCAATTCGCGCTCTTCGGGGTCCCAGACGTTATGGGCGAGGCGGGAGACCGAGGCGAGAACGTCCACGGCCGGATAGCGCGCCTGGTCGGCGATGTGCCTGGAGAGCACGATGTGTCCATCGAGCGTGCTGCGGATGGTGTCGGCGATCGGCTCGTTGTGATCGTCGCCGTCGACCAGCACGGAGAAAATCCCAGTGATCGTGCCGGATCCCTCCTCGCCTGGGCCGGCGCGCTCCAGAAGCCGCGGCAGATCGGTGAAGACCGTCGGCGCGTAGCCGCGCGCGACCGCGGGCTCGCCTGCGGCGAGTGCAACCTCGCGGGCGGCGTGGGCGAAGCGGGTGATCGAATCGACCATCAGCAGCACCGATTCGCCGCGGTCGCGGAAATATTCGGCGACCGCCATCGCCGTCTTCGGCGCCAGCCGCCGCATCATCGGGCTCTCGTCTCCCGTCGACACGATGGTGACGGCGCGGTGACGGTCGGTGCCCAGCACGTCCTCGATGAACTCGCGCACCTCGCGGCCGCGCTCGCCGACCAGCGCCAGCACGACCGTGTCAAAACCCTGGCTGCGGGCGAGCATCGCCAGCAGCGTCGATTTGCCGACGCCGGAGCCGGCAAAGATGCCGACGCGCTGGCCGGCGCAGATCGGCGAGAACAGGTCGATGACGCGCACGCCGGTGCGCAGCGGCTTGTGCACGCGTGCGCGCTTCATGGCCGAAGGTGCCTCGGCTTCCGCCGAGACCGCACGCGATCCCGGCGTGAGGGGCCCCTGGCCGTCCAGCGGTGCGCCGAGCGCATTGATGACGCGGCCCTTCCAGCTCGGATCGGGCGCAAAGGACAGCGGCGGCATCCGGTATGCGACCGAGCCCAGCCCGCCTGCGAATTGGCGATCGAACGGCTTGGCGATGATGCCCTCGCTGTCGATCCGCACCACCTCGCCGATCTGGGGCCTGGCGGCCGCATTGACGCCGATGAGCTCGCCGAGCCTGACGAAGCGCGACAGGCCGGAGACGCGGAAATGCGTCGGCGCGATCTCGGAGATCGCGCCGCTGACGCTTGCCAGGGGAGTGCTCTGCTGAAGCTCCAGCAGCGCCCACTCGAGTTGCCGAAGAGCGTTCAAGGAAACCGTCCAACCTCATTGCGCGCGAGGCGCAGCCTATTTGCCGGGTTCGCCCAGCGTCCGGATTGCATTCTGGAGCGAGCTCTCGGTGCCCTCGATCATCGAATTGGTGCCGTCGAAGGCGCGCGAGGCTGCGATCAGCTTCGTCAATTCCATCATCGGATTGGCGCCAGAGCCTTCGACGTAGCCTTGCTTGAAGCCGTCGCGGGAGAAATCGGCGATCGCGGTCGCGGGACGATCGGGCGTGACGCCGGAATTGCCATAGCGCTCGAGATTGGCGTCAGCGGGAATGCTGAACAGGCCGATGGTGCCGATCTCGTTGTTGTCCTGGGTGATGGCGCCGCTGCGCGCGATCGAGATCGGTCCGCCGTTGGGATCGAGCGTGATCTGCGCGCCGCCGGAATCGATCACGGGAAAACCGGACACGGTCTGAAGGTCGCCGTTGGGGGCGATCTGGAGGCGGCCGTCACGGGTATAGACCGTGCCGTTCGGACCGGCGAAGGCGATCCAGCCCTGTCCGACCACGGCGACGTCGAGCGGATTGCCGCTCTCGGTGATGTTGCCCATCTCGCGGGAGATGATGTTGTCGCCGGGCGAGGAGAAGGCGACCGGGTTCGCGCCCGCCTTGGACAGCACGGTCTCGAACTTCACCACGTCGGTGCGGAACGCTGCGGTGTTGACGTTGGCGACGTTGTTGGCGATCGTCTGAAGGCGCTTTTCGAGGGCGACCTGCGCCGACAATCCCACATAGAGAGCCGATTGCATGACTTACTTTCCGAAGCGGATGGACTGAAGTTTCGAGAGCATGTCGGTATCCATGCTGGCCATCGACGACGCGCCGCCGATCAGGACCAGCGCGGGGTTGGTCGAGTTGTCGCTCTGGGCCTGGGCCGCATCCCACATCGCGGCAAAGCGCTGCACGAATTTGGTGACCTTGGCCGGGTCCTGGAAATCGGTGAGCTTGATCTTGTCCGTGATCATCTTGGCCTGGGCGTCGATGTCGGCCGAGCTGATCGTCGACGGCAGGCCGAGCGCGGTCTGAACCACCTGCGTCAGCGCCTTGTCGGCGAGGATCTGGTAGGCGGTGGTGACGGTGGAGGCCTTGCGGGTGAAATACAGCGCCAGCCGCAGGCCCTCGTTCTGGTCGCCGGCCTTCTGCTCCATCGTCTGCCTGACATATTGGGTCGCCGTCCCGGTCGTGGCCTGGGTGGTCTGGGTGGCGTTGCTGCCGAGGGCGGCGAAGTTGAACGCCGTGGCGAATTCACGATAGCGGACGTCGGTGAGCTTGTTGGCGAAGGTGTTCTTGTTGGCGACACCTTCGGTCAGCACCTTGCGCATGAACGCTTTGGCGTAGGTCATGTCGCTGAGGCCATAGGCCTTCATTGCATAGGAGTAGAGCCGGTAGTCCTTCAGGAAATCGTCGATGGTCTTCACGTTGCCGATATGGCTGAGGAAATAATCGGTCTCGCGGCTGACGTCCGGCTGTTTCGCGACCTGTGTCAGCGACTTACCCATATCCTTGGTCAGTCTGGTGTAATCCGCGATGGTGGATAGCATGACACGCGTCCCTCTGGCCGCTCTTGCGACACGTCTCAAGCTGCCGCGAATTGCTTGCGCGAGGCTGGCGATCCCGAAGCCAGCTTCGCGCAAGCGTCGCCGACTAGATATTCCCGCTGGGATCGGCGATGGAGCGGCGCGTTGGGCAGTTTCGTGGGGATTTTCATCACGGTGGCGGCACTGCTCGGCGGATTTGCCGCCATGGGCGGGCACCTGGCCGTGCTCATGCAGCCGTGGGAGTTCGTGATCATCATGGGCACCGCCGTCGGCACCTTCATCGTGGCCAATCCGTGGAAGACGGTCGTGGACACCGGCGTTGCCTGCATGCAGGCCATCACCGGCGCTGTCCCCAGTGAGCGCTATTATCTCGATCTGCTCGGCGCGCTCCATGCCCTGATGCGCGAGCTGCGGGGCAAGGGTCGCAACGAGGTCGAGGCGCACATCGACGATCCCTCCTCATCGGAGATCTTCAAGGCGTTTCCGAGCGTGCTCTCCGACCCCGCGCTGCTCCAGTTTATCTGCGACTATGTCCGCCTGATCATCATGGGGAATGCGCGCACGCACGAGATCGAGGCGTTGATGGACGAGGAGATCCACACCATCGTGAAGAGCAAGCTGACGCCATACCATGCGCTGGTGGTGGTGTCCGAGGCGCTGCCGGCGCTCGGCATCGTCGCCGCGGTGCTCGGCGTCATCAAGGCCATGGGGGCCCTCGACCAGTCGCCGAAGCTGCTGGGCGGCTTCATCGGCGCGGCCCTCGTCGGCACCTTCGCCGGCATCTTCCTGTCCTACGGCATCATTTCGCCCTTCGCGCTGAAGATCAAGATGACGCGCGAGAAGAAGTGCCGGCCCTATATCATCGTCAAGCAGACGTTGCTGGCGTTCATGAACGGCGCCATGCCGCAGATCGCCGTCGAGCATGGCCGCAAGATGATCGCCAGCACCGAGCGGCCGTCGATCGACGTCGTCGAGAACGAGACGATTGCAGGACCCAAGGCCGTCGTCACCGAGGTTGAACCGAAGGCTGCCCGCGCATGATGATGGAAGACGTCGACGTCGATCAGCGCAAGCAGCTGCCAAACTACCTGCTGGACGCCGCCGGCATATCGATCGAACGCATGCCGATGCTCAATGTGATCTTCGATCGCATGGCGGCATCGTGCACGGACAGCCTGCAGCCGATGGCCGGAACGCCGTGCTATTTCTCGGTCAACGGCATCACCAATGACCGCGTCGGCGACATCATCAAGGACTATGAGGCCAACGCGGTCGCGGCGGTGCTCTATGCCGAGCAGTGGGACTCCCGTGTCATCATCATGCTCGACCGCGATTTCGTGTTCACGATGGTCGAGGCGATGTTCGGCTCCGACGGCGCCGAACCGCCGCTCGACGTCGAGCGTGCGTTCTCGAACATCGAGATCCGCCTGGTCCAGGCGCTGTTCGAGCGGTTCGCCAAGGCGCTGCAATCCGCCTTTGCCGGCACCTCGAACGTCACCTTCCGCGTGGAACGGGTCGAGACCGCTATGGCCTCGCTGGCGATCGGACGCAGCGGCAACATGTCCATCTGCGCGAACATCATGTTGCAGGCGCTCTATCGCGGCGGCCAGATGTTCCTCATCATTCCGCACTCCGCGCTCAACCCGCTCAGGCAGAAGCTCGCGCATGTCGTCGTCAGCGACGGCCGCGCGGCCGATCCGCGCTGGCGCGAGCAGATGGAGAGCGAGGTTCACCGCACCGAGGTGACGCTGAGCGCGGTGCTCGACGAGAAGATGATATCGCTCGGCGACGTCGTGAAGTTCCAGGTCGGGCAGGTGCTCGAGCTCGAAGCCACGCCGCGCACGCTCGCCCGGCTCGAAAGCAACAACCAGGTGCTGTTCTGGTGTCAGATCGGCCAGCTTGATGGCTATTACGCCATGCAGGTGGCAGATCCCGTCGATCAGAAACGGGAGTTCGTCGATGATATCCTATCTCGTTGATGCCGTGCTGCTGATTGCGCTCGCCTTCACCAGCATGCGGGTGACCCGGATGCACCGTGAACTGGCGCGACTGCGCAGCTACCAGGGTGAATTCTCGACCATCGTCCACGAGACGGCGGGCGCCTTCGACACGGTCATCAACGCGGCGCACGATTCCACCGCAAATCTCGGACGGCTCGCCAACGTGCTGAGCACGAAGATCGATCAGGCCCACGAAGCGATCGCGGCGCTCGATGCAAGGACCGGGCTCGCGCCCGTCGCGACTGCAGGCGGCGCCGACGTGAACAAGCATTGAAGCCGGAGCCGGCGAAAACGATACGGTCGGAGCGCGGCGGCGCTCCGGGAGCGGAAATACCAAGAGGCGATACCAAATGGCGCAATCCTTCGACTATGAGTCTGCCACTCGCGCATCGGCATCCGACGAGGGGCACACCGATGCATCTCCACTGGAGCGGCTGGCGGAGATTGCCGCGCGCACGGCGGAGGAGACCGGCAAGTTCGCCAACGTCGATGCCATCCTGCGCATTCCCGTCACCATGCAGGTGGTACTGGGATCGGCGACCATTCCGGTGGCGAACCTGATGAAGCTCGGGCGCGGCGCCGTGGTGCCGCTCGATCATCGGGTCGGCGAACCTGTCGATGTCGTCGTCAACGGCCGCATCGTCGCCCGCGGCGAGGTGGTCGTGGTCGAAGAAGACAATTCCCGCTTCGGCGTCTCGCTGACGGAGATCGTCGGTCCGCTGGGGCAGGGTGATACCTGACCATGGCGGCACAGGTCGGTATCGCTCCCGTCAAGCAGCGAGGCGTCGCCACGCTGGGCGGAACGGAAAAGGTCGCGGCCCTCCTCCTGGCCATGGGCCGGCAGGCGGCCGCGAGCGTGCTTCAGCAGTTCGAGCCGCAGGAGATCCGCATCGTCACCAAGGCCGCGGCGGAGCTGCGGCCGATCACGGCGCAGGAGCTCGAGGGAATCGTCGAGGAGTTCGCCCAGCAATTCTCGATGGGCGCCAACATCCTCGGCACGCTCGGCGGTCTGGAGGCCGTGCTCGGTGACGTGCTGCCGGCCGACCAGGTCTCGCAGATCATGTCGGACCTGCTCGGCAATTCGAGCCGCTCGGTCTGGGATCGCGTCTCCTCGGTGTCGGAGAACTCGCTCGCGAGCTATCTCTCCAAGGAGCACCCGCAGACCGCGGCGCTGATCCTGTCCAAGGTGAAGCCGGCCTGCGCCGCCAAGGTGATGAGCCAGCTGCCATCCAGCCTGCGCAACGAGCTGATGCGGCGCGTGCTGAGCCTCAAGCCGATCGTCGACGACGCCATGCGCATCATCGAGAAGACGCTGCACGAGGACCTGACGCTCAACTTCGCCCGCAACCTCGGCGCCGACACCTACGCCCGCGTCGCCGACATCATCAACAAGATGGAGCGCGGCCATATCGAGGACATGCTGAAGAGCCTGTCGGAGAAGCGACCGAAGTCGGCCGAAGTGCTGAAGGAGCTGCTTTTCACGTTCGACGACGTCATCAACCTGACGCCGAAGGCGCGCACCATGATCTTCGACCAGGTGCCGACCGATCGCATCGTCGTCGCGCTGAAGGGGACCGACAAGAGCTTCCGCGAGCTGATCCTGTCCTCGGTCGCCTCGCGCGTCCGCCGCGTCGTCGAACACGAGCTCGCCATCGGCGAGCCGTCGAACCAGCGCGATGTGCTTGAGGCGCGGCGCGTGATCACCGACCTCGCGCTCGAACTCGCGGAGAAGGGTGAAATCGAGCTCAACCCCGAGCAGGAGGATGAGCTGGTCTTCCGCTGACCGCTGAACGGGCATGGCAGAAACATCCGATCAGGAGAGCAAGACAGAAGAGCCGACCGAGAAGAAAGTCCGCGATGCGCTCGAACAGGGCAAAATCCCGGTCTCTCGGGAGGCTTCCATCTTCGCCTCGATGGCCGCGCTGATGGTGATCCAGGCCTTCCTGATCGGCCAGGGCGTGCAGCAATTGACCCCGACGCTGAAGAGCTTTCTCGACGATCCCGAAGGCTTCCCGCTCAGCACAGCGGCCGACGCACAGAACCTGCTCACCGTGGTGGGACTTCATTCGCTGCGATTCCTGGTGCCGCTGGTCGTCATCATGATGGTATTCGGCCTCGCCGCCTCGCTGCTGCAAAATGCGCCGCGCCTGGTGCTGGAGCGCATCAAGCCGGACGTGTCGCGCATCTCCCCGGTCAGCGGCTGGAACCGCCTGTTCGGCACGCAGGGATTCGTCGAGTTCGCCAAGTCGCTGTTCAAGCTCGCCTCGGTGACCGCTGTCGTCGCCTTCGTGCTGCGCTCGTCCGAGGCGAAGGCGTTCGAGGCGATGTACGCCGATCCGGTGGCGCTGCCCGAAATGATCCTCAACATCGCGATGCGGATCGTCTCGGCGATCTGCATCGCGACCATCGTCCTGGTCGCGATCGATCTCGCCTGGTCGCGCTTCCACTGGCGGCGCGAGCTGCGCATGACCAAGCAGGAGATCAAGGACGAGCACAAGCAGGCCGAGGGCGATCCGCTGATCAAGGCGCGCCTGCGCTCGCTGGCGCGCGACCGCTCGCGCCAGCGCATGATCGCCTCCGCCGCGCGCGCGACGCTGGTGATCGCGAACCCGACGCATTTCGCCATCGCGCTGCGCTACAAACGCGAGGAGAATGCGGCGCCGCTGGTGGTCGCCAAGGGCATGGACGTGATCGCGCTGAAGATCCGCGAAGTTGCCGAGCAGAATCGGATTCCCGTGATCGAGAACAAGGCGCTGGCGCGCGCGCTCTACGAGGCGGTGCAGGTCGACCAGGTGATTCCGGCGGAATTCTTCCGCCCCGTCGCCGAGATCATCTACTTCCTCCAGTCCAAGCAGACCGCACGGCCCGAGAAGGTCCAGTAGATTTCCGAGGATGGTGCTTCGCGCAACAGCTTGACGAAAGCTTAACGCCCTAGGGTTTTCCCGAATGGACCAGAACGGGGCTATCGTGGGACCGCTTTATCTCTTCGAACTCGCATCGTCGCAGGCGCGCTACCTCGAACTCCGCCAGTCGACCATCGCCACCAACGTCGCCAACGCCAACACGCCGGGCTTCAAGGCGCGCGACGTCGAGCCCTTCAACAAGGTGCTCGACGGCATGCCGGTCAGGCTCGCGACGACGTCGCCCTCGCACATGCAGTTGTCCGCCGCCGAGATCGACACGCGCAAGATCGCCAAGAAGGACAGCTGGGAAGTGGTTCACTCCGGCAATTCGGTCAGTCTGGAGCAGGAGATGATCAAGGGCAACGACGTCAATCGCGACTATTCGATGAACTCGGCGATCGTGCGGTCGTTTCACCGCATGGTCCTGTCGAGCGCAAAGGCTTGAGGTGAATTGACAT
Organism: Bradyrhizobium zhanjiangense; assembly: GCF_004114935.1. Taxonomy (NCBI): domain Bacteria; kingdom Pseudomonadati; phylum Pseudomonadota; class Alphaproteobacteria; order Hyphomicrobiales; family Nitrobacteraceae; genus Bradyrhizobium; species Bradyrhizobium zhanjiangense. The sequence continues at coordinate 8,243,510 of NZ_CP022221.1, read as the reverse complement.
GCTGGACTCTCTGCAGTCGTCATTGACCGTCGCAAGCTCCGGGCTCGAGGCGCAATCGACGCGCATGCGCATCGTCTCGGAGAACCTCGCCAACGCGACGTCGACCGGGCGCACCGCCGGGGCTGATCCGTATCAGCGCAAGACCATCACCTTCGATGCCGCCATGGACCGTGCCTCGGGTGCACAGCTTGCGAAAGTCAAGGAGATCGGGGTCGACACCACGCCGTACCGCGTCGAGTACGACCCGGGGCATCCCGCCGCCGACAAGGCCGGCTACGTCAAGCTGCCGAACGTCAACATGATGATCGAGATGGCCGACATGCGTGAGGTCAACCGGTCCTATGAGGCCAATCTCCAGGTCGTGAAACAAGTGCGGTCGATGCTGGGAATGACCATCGACCTCTTGAGGAGCTGACAATGCTTGAGGCGATTTCATCCACGGCGATCTCTGCTGGGCAAGTCGCGAGCCGCGCGACCGAGACGCAGGCCATCTCGCCGGGGGCGACGACCGCGATCCAGGCCAGTGACGATGTCGGCTTCGAATCGGTGATGAAGCAGGTGACGACGGACGCGATCGGAACGCTGAAGGCGGGCGAGGCGGCGTCGATCTCGGCGATACAGGGCAAGGAATCGACGCGGCGCGTCGTGGAGGCGCTGATGTCGGCCGAGCAGGCCTTGCAGACGGCGGTCGCGGTTCGCGACAAGGTCGTGCAGGCCTACCAAGAAGTCGTTCGGATGTCGATTTGATCTGAGGGAGTGACGATCGTGAAATCGCTCGCTATTGCGGCCACTGGCATGAACGCCCAGCAGACCAACATCGAGGTCATCGCCAACAACATCGCCAACATCAACTCGACGTCGTACAAGCGGGCGCGCGCGGAATTCACCGATCTGTTCTATCAGATGGACCGGATGCAGGGTGTCGCCAATGTCAACGGCTCCTCGCCGATTCCGGAGGGTGCCAATCTCGGCCTCGGCGTCAAGTCGGCGGCGATCCGCAAGCTGCACATCCAGGGCGCGCTGACGCAGACCGGCAATCCCTACGACCTCGCCATCAATGGCCGCGGCTGGTTTCAGGTACTGGGCCCCAACAACGAGGTGCAATACACCCGCGCCGGCTCGTTCAATACGAATGCCAACGGCCAGCTCGTCACGATCGACGGCTATCTGCTGGACCCCGCGATCACGGTGCCGCAGGGAACGGTCGAGGTCACGGTCAACCAGACCGGACAGGTGTTCGCCAAGCTGGACACGGAAATAAATCCGCGGCAGATCGGCCAGCTCAATCTCGCCAATTTCGCCAACGAGGCGGGGCTCGAGCCGCTCGGCAGCAATCTCTACCGCGAGACGACCGCGTCCGGTACGCCGGTCGTCGGGCTGCCGGGCGATTCCGGCTACGGCAAGATCAACCAGAAATATCTCGAAGCCTCGAACGTCGATCCCGTCAAGGAAATCACCGAGTTGATCTCGGCGCAGCGTGCCTACGAAATGAACGCCAAGGTCATCCAGGCCTCGGATGAAATGGCCTCGACTGTCTCGAAGGGCATGCGCTAGTTCGGGTGGCTCGATGTTGAACAGGGTGGGCCTGATCATGCGCGGGTTGGCCGCCGTGCTGCTGGTTCTCGCCTCGGCGCGCCTGGCGGCGGCCGAGGAGAAGCGGCTTCCCGTGCCGGCCGTCTCGATCCGCGCGGGCGAGCTGATCCGGGACGACATGATCACCGAGCGCGCCTTCGCGCCGAGCCTGCTCGGCGTTGCCATGTTCATCGAAGGACGCCAGGTCCTGGTCGGTCGCATGGCGCGGCGCACGCTGCTGCCGGGCCAGCCGATCCCGACCAATTCGGTGGAGGATCCCTGGACGGTTGCCCGCGGTGCCATGGTCAAGGTCGTGGTGGAGGACAGCGGCCTGTCCATCGTCACCTACGGCTCGGCGATGCAATCGGGCGCGGCCGGCGCGCTCATCCCGGTGCGAAACACCGACACCGGCGTGATCATCAGGGGCATCGTCCAGCCGGACGGCACGGTCAAGGTCGTGGATGGGTCATGACCAGAGTCCTGCTTGCGCTCGTCCTCCTCCTCGCTACCGCCAGCGCCCAGGCCGCGGTCCGCATCAAGGACATCGCGGACATCAAGGGACTGCGCGAGAACCAGATCGTCGGCTATGGCCTCGTCATCGGCCTGAACGGCACCGGCGACACGCTCCGCAATGCGCCGTTCACGGAACAGTCCCTGCAGTCGATGCTCGAGAACATGGGCATCAATGTCAGGAACGAGACCACGAGCACCAACAATCCCACGCGTCCGACGACGCTGCGCACACGCAACGTCGCGGCCGTGATGGTGACCGCGGACCTGCCGCCCTCGATCGGAGCCGGCGAGCGGATGGACGTGACCGTGTCGTCGCTCGGCGATGCGACCTCGCTGCTCGGCGGCACGCTGGTGATGACGTCGCTGCGGGCGGCGGATGGTGCGGTCTATGCGGTCGCGCAAGGCGCGATCACGGTCGCCGGCTACAGCGTCGGCGGCCAGGCGCAGAACGTCAGCCAGGGCACGCCGACCGCGGGGCGCATCCCGAACGGCGCGCTGGTCGAGCGCGAAGTGCAGGGAAGCCTCCATGAAATGGAATTCCTGGTGCTGGAGCTCAAGAACCCGGACTTCGTTACCGCAACGCGCATTCTCGACGCCATCAACCGCTACGCCGGCGGCCGCTATCGCGCGCAGATCGCCTTCGAGCGCGACTATCGCACGATCGTGCTGTCGAAGCCGCGCAACATCGGCCCGGTCCGATTCCTGGCCGAAATCGGCGAGCTAACGGTCGAGCCGGACACGCCCGCACGGGTGGTGATCAACGAGCGCACCGGCACGGTGGTGATCGGACGCGACGTACGGATATCGACCGTTGCCGTGACGCACGGCAATCTGACGGTGCGCGTCACCGAGCTTCCCGTGGTCTCGCAGCCGGCGCCCTTCTCGCGAGGTCAGACGGTGGTCGTTCCGCAGACCGTGGTCGAGGCCAACGAGGCCGGCGCGCAGGTGGCGATCCTGAGCGGCGTCGATCTCCAGCGCCTAGTACGCGGGCTGAATCAGATCGGACTGAAACCATCAGGCATCATCGCCATCCTCCAGGCGATCAAGACGGCCGGCGCGCTCCAGGCCGATGTCATCGTGCAATGATGCACAAGCGTCGTGCAAGCTTGGTCGCTCAATGCTCTGGTCTCGACCGAGAATCGCACGCGGCCCGATGCTGAATCTGGATCACAAAGCCAAACTCCTCCTCGTCGCGGTGTGGACGCTTGCGGGCGCTTCGCCCGTGCTGGCGCTGGACGAGGCGAAGCCATCGAGGCCGCTCAACCTGCTCTCCTTCGCGCGTGCCCGCGCGTCCGGACCGCAGAAGCCGGGCACGCCGTCCACCCCGAATCCGGGCGGAAGCGCCTCCGTCCATGCGACGGCGTGGGCGGCGGAAGATTCAGGTCCGGCTATCACCGGCGCCGTGCCGGCTTCCGAGACGCCGGCGCCGGCACCTGTACGTGCAGCCAAACCCGGCAGCGTCACGGCGCCGCCGAAGCCCACACCGCCACAGGCCGCCGTGTCCGTCGACAATGACGTCGCGCTGTTCTGCAGCAACGTGGCCGACCCCGCCGTCGATGCAAGGCTGGCCTGGCAGCTCAAGGAGCTGGAGAAGGCCGAGAACCTGCTGCGCGAACGGATCGCCGAGGTCGAGGCCAAGCGTGCCGAATACGAGAAGTGGATGGCGCTGCGCGACGATTTCCTGAAGAAAGCCGAAGCCAGCGTCGTCGAGATCTATTCGCGCATGAAGCCGGAGGCTGCGGCGACCCAGATTGCCGGCATGGCCGACGAGACCGCCGCCGCCGTGCTCGCCAAGCTCAGCCCGAGGAGCTCGAGCGCAATCTTCAACGAGATGGATACGGCGCGCGCGGCGCACCTCGCCGACCTGCTCGGCGGGATGCGCCGTGTGGATGACGGAAAGACCAAATAGATGAAGAAGCCGATCCTCATCCTCCAACTCGTACTGGCGTCCGTCTTCCTGGCCGGATGCTTCCATGATCCGGCCGAGGTTCTGACCGGCCCGCAAATGTCGCCGGTCGGCAGCGGCTTGAGGACCCAGGCCGATCCGATCCCGGTGACGCCGCGCATGCATACGCCCGTCAGCTATCGATCGACCTGGGACGACGGCACCGATCTCTACCGCGATCCCCGCGCCCGGCGTACCGGCGACGTCGTGACGGTGATCATCTCGATGCAGGACAAGGCCAAGCTCGACAACAAGACCGGCCGCTCGCGCGATTCGCAGGTCAAGTTCGGACTCGACTGGCTGATGGACGTCGCAGGATGGAGCGACAAGGGCCAGACCAACGCCAATCTCAGCACCAACACCCAGATCAAGGGTAACGGCCAGATCGACCGCACCGAGGATATCAAGCTCTCGATCGCCGCCATCGTCACCGACGTGCTGCCGAACGGCAATATGATGATCAGCGGCTCGCAGGAATTCCGCGTCAACACCGAGATGCGCGTGCTCAATGTCGGCGGCATCGTGCGTCCGCGCGACATCTCGCGAGCCAACACGATCTCCTACGACAAGATCGCTGAGGCGCGCGTGTCCTATGGTGGCCGCGGCAATCTGTCTGACGTGCAGCAGCCTGGATGGGGACACCGGATCTATGACGCCGTGGCACCATTCTGATATCCGCACCGGCCGAGCCGCGTCGCGAGGGCAGGGGACGTGATGCGCCTGATTGCGGCCATTGTCGTGCTGACCCTTGTCGCGATCGGTGCGGGCGCGCTTGCCGGCCTGCATCTGTTTGCGGCCGCCGAGCGCGTCGCCGATGCGAAGAACAGCGCCACGCCGCCGCCGATTGCTTCGAGCTACGCCGGCAGCGCGCGGCTTCGAAAACTGTCCCCGATCGTGACCAATCTCGCTGCCCCTGCCAACAATTGGGCCCGCGTCGAGGCCTCCATGGTGACCGAGAGCATGAGCGACGAGGATGCCGGCATCCTGGCCGCCCACATCAGCGAGGACATCATCACCTATCTGCGGTCGGCGTCGGTTGGCCAGTTCGAGGGATCGCGCGGGCTCCAGCACCTGCGCGACGACCTGACCGAGCGCGCCAATATCCGCTCGTCGGGCAAGGTCCGCGAATTGATCATTGAGACATTGGTGATCCAGTGAGAGTGAGAATCCTGCTGCTCGCGTTGATCCTGGTCGTGCTGCCCGAAGTGGCGCTGGCCCAGATTCCGGACCTCAACTCGCTGCTGCCGCCCGGCAACGGCTCGACCAGCGGCCGCATCATCCAGCTGATGGCGCTGATCACGGTGCTGTCGGTGGCGCCGGGCCTGCTCATCATGGTGACGAGCTTCACGCGATTTGCGGTCGCGCTGTCGTTCCTGCGCGCCGGTCTCGGCCTTCAGACCACGCCGGCCAACCTGGTGCTGATCAGCCTCGCGCTGTTCATGACCTTCTACGTGATGGCGCCGACATTCGACCGCGCCTGGGAGACCGGCGTCCAGCCGCTGATGAAGAACGAGATCTCGGAGGAAGAGGCCTATCTGAAGATCACCGATCCGTTCCGCGAGTTCATGCTGGCCCACGTTCGCGACAAGGATCTCCAGACCTTCGAGGCGCTCGCTGCGGAAAGCTTTCGCAAGAAGTTCGACGACAAGCGCATCGACATGCGCGTCATCATTCCGGCCTTCATGATCTCCGAGCTCAGGCGTTCGTTCGAGATCGGATTCCTCATTATCCTGCCGTTCCTCGTCATCGACATGATCGTGGCGACGCTGACCATGTCGATGGGCATGATGATGATGCCGCCGACGATCCTCGCGCTGCCGTTCAAGATGCTGTTCTTCGTGCTGATCGACGGCTGGAACCTGCTCGCCTCCGGACTGGTGCGGTCGTTCTCCTGAAAGAGCGCGGCTCGGACCGCGTCATCATGGTTAGCGGATGGTAACTGCGATACAGCCGCTACAGCGATGATATTCAAGGCGATTTTAATCCGGCGGCAAGATTCGGCGTGCTAGCAAGGCGTCACGGCGGGTTGGACCCCACCCACATCAGTCCAAAGGCATGATGCCGCCCCTCCGTACCGGTGAAAGCCCGGTATGTCCCCAAGTGAAAATGTAACGCGTACATAAAGGGACATTCGCAATGTCAAGCCTGCTCACGAACTCGTCCGCCATGACCGCGCTCCAGACCCTGCGGTCTGTCAGCTCGCAACTCTCCACGACGCAGACCCGGATCTCCACCGGCCAGCGCGTGGCCACCGCCTCCGACAACGCCGCCTACTGGTCGATCGCGACCTCGATGCGCGCCGACAACGCCGCGCTCTCCGCCGTCTCCGACTCGCTCGGTCTGTCGGCCGCGACCGTCGATACCGAATATACCGCTCTGAACAAGGTTCTCGGTGACAGCAACTCGGGCCTGACCAAGCTCCAGTCGCTGCTGGTCGAAGCCAAGACTGCTGGTATCGATCGCAGCAAGATCCAGTCGGAAATCACCCAGATCCAGCAGGACATGAAGAACGTGGCCAGCGCGGCGACGTTCAACGGCGTCAACTGGCTGAGCACCACCGCCACCACGCCGGCGACGGTCAATCTCGTGTCGTCGTTCTCGCGCGTCGGCGCCACGCCGACCACCGGCTCGATCACCGTCACCGTCGCGAACTACTCGCTCTACACCTCGACCACGAGCGGCATCTTGGACACGGTGAGCGGCAGTGCGTCGGTGGACACCATCAACATCGGTGCACTGACCGACTCGGCGGCTGACCAGACCACGCTCGATGGCTACATCGCGCAGGTCACCGCTGCGATCGGCACGGTCTCCTCGGGTGCCGCCAACCTCGGCGCCATCAAGAACCGCATCTCGAACAACTCGGAGTTCGTGAAGTCGCTGATGGATTCGGTTGATCGCGGTATCGGCCAGCTCGTCGACGCCGACATGAACCAGGAGTCCACCCGCCTGGCGGCCCTCCAGGTCCAGCAGCAGCTCGGCGTTCAGGCGCTCTCGATCGCCAACAACAACAGCCAGAGCATCCTGTCGCTGTTCCGCTAAGCGTCAAGACGGTCAGGGGAGGGCCGCGCTTCTCGCGAAGCGCGGCCCTTTCGTTTGCGTGGCGCTGTGCACGCCATGATTTCGGCCGCCCTGTTGCGGTCCGATCACAGGGCCACAAGCCTCGCACAAGCTTCGCTGGCTAGTCTCGCCGCTACGACGGGTTGGGTTCACGCGCATTTCCGCATCCCAAAGGCATGATGCCGCCCTGTCGTACCGGTGCAAGCCCGGTATGTCCCCAAAATCCAATCTGCTTTCAAAGGGACATCAAAGATGGCTTCCAGCCTGCTTACCAACTCCGCTGCAATGACTGCGCTCCAGACCCTCCGGAATGTCAGCGCCAGCCTGCAGACGACCGAAAACCGGATCTCGACCGGCCAGCGGGTCGCGACCGCTTCGGACAACTCGGCCTATTGGTCGATCGCGACTTCGATGCGCGCCGACAACGCTGCGCTCTCCGCCGTCTCCGACTCGCTCGGTCTGTCGGCTGCGACCGTCGACACCGAATACACCGCTCTGAACAAGGTCATCGGCGACAGCAACTCCGGCCTCACCAAGCTCCAGGCGCTGCTGGTCGAAGCCAAGACCGCCGGCATCGACCGCACCAAGATCCAGGCCGAAATCACCCAGATCCAGCAGGACATGAAGAACGTGGCCAACGCGGCGACGTTCAACGGCGTGAACTGGCTGAGCACCACCGCCACCACCCCGGCGACGGTGAACCTGGTCTCGTCGTTCTCGCGCGTCGGCGGCACGCCCACGATCAACACCATCACGGTGACGGTTGCCAACTACTCGCTCTACACCTCGACCACGGCCGGCATCCTGGACACGGTGAGCGGCACCGCATCGGTCGACACGATCAGCATCGCTGCGCTGACCGACTCGGCGACCGACCAGACCACGCTCGATGGCTACATCGCGCAGGTCACCGCCGCGATCAACACCGTCAGCCAGTCCGCCGCGAACCTCGGCGCCATCAAGAACCGCATCTCGAACAACACGGAGTTCGTGAAGTCGCTGATGGACTCGGTGGATCGCGGTATCGGCCAGCTCGTCGACGCCGACATGAACGCGGAATCGACCCGCCTTCAGGCGCTCCAGACCCAGCAGCAGCTCGGCGTTCAAGCGCTCTCGATCGCCAACCAGAACAGCCAGAGCATCCTGTCGCTGTTCCGCAGCTAAGCGGCGCTTTCGAAAACGACCGTGCTCCCCGCGGAGCACGGTCCCCGCCGAGATCGGCGGACGTGACGGCACAAGACGTGCCCGAGATCGACCTTCCGACGTCAGATCTTATGCGACATGTCGCAGCCGCCCGGCGGCAATGCGTCCGGCCGTCCGTTGCCGATGTCGATTGCGCTACCGAATTTGTAAGATTGCAACGCCTCGCCAGCGAACCGACACATTCGCGCCCGCGCGCAACCTTCAGACAAGGTTGGCAGCGGAGTGTCTCATACGTTCGCATTGCTACGAGGTCATATGCTGCTCAGTCGTGCGCAGGTACAGCAACTGCTCAACAATCTGCTGGAGCTTGGGCCACGACGCCTGATGGCCTTGGGGCTGATCGGCTTTGCCGTTCTCGTTACCGTCGTCGGCGGTGCCTACTATCTGAGCCGGCCGGAGTTCGAGACGCTCTATACCGGCCTCACCCGCGAAGACGTGACGCGCATGGGCGCCGCGCTGCGCGAGCAGAACATCGCCTTCGACGTCAATACGGCCGGAGACGCCGTCTCGGTGCGCCCGAGCCAGACCATGCAGGCGCGGATGCTGCTTGCCGAAAAGGGCCTGCCGACCAGTGCTAATTCCGGCTACGAGCTGTTCGACAAGATCGGCTCGCTCGGTCTGACCTCGTTCATGCAGGAGGTCACCAAGCTGCGGGCGCTGGAAGGCGAGATTGCGCGCACGGTGCAGCTGATGAAGGGCGTGAAGGCCGCGCGGGTGCATATCGTCATGCCCGTACGCGGCTCGTTCCGTGCAACGCAGCAGCCACCCTCGGCATCGGTCGTGCTGCGCACCGACGGCGCAATCGAGGCGCGCACGGCGCAGTCGATCCGTCATCTCGTCGCGGCCGCCATTCCCGGCATGAGCCGCGACAAGGTGACGGTGCTGGACGCCGACGGCTCGATGCTGCTCGCCGAAGAGGATGAGACCAGCGCCGCGCCGACCAAGATGGCAAGCCTCCAGAAGACGGTCGGCGGCATGGTGCAGGAGAACATCCGCAAGGCGCTGACGCCTTATCTGGGTCTCGACAATTTCGAGGTGAGCGTCGCACCGCAGCTCTCCACCGATAAGCGGCAGATCAATGAAACCGTCTACGATCCCGAGAGCCGCGCCGAGCGTTCGGTGCGGAACGTGCGCGAGAAGGAGTCTTCGCAGAACGCGGATCGGTCGACGCCGACAACTGTGCAGCAGAACCTCCCCGATCAGCAGGTGAACGCCGGCGGAAGCAAGAACTCCAGCGAGGACAAGACCCGCCGCGAGGACGTCACCAATTTCGAGGTGTCGTCCAAGACCACGACGACGGTGAGCGACGGCTATTCGGTCAAGAAACTCTTCATCGCGGTCCTGGTCAACCGCGCGCGCCTCGTCGCCGATCTCGGCGACAAGAGCAACCAGGCCATCATCGACAGCAAGCTCGCCGAGATCAGCCAGCTCGCGGCCACCGCCGGCGGACTGGACAAGCAGCGTGGCGACCAGATCCAGGTGACGGCCGTCGACTTCATTGAGGGCTCGCGCGAGCTGGCGCCGGTGCCGCCGATCAGTTTCGTCGAGATGATCAACAAGCAGCTCGGCAGCGTCATCAACGCGGTGACCATCCTCGCCGTTGCCTCGATGCTGGTCTGGTTCGGTCTTCGGCCGGCGGTCAACGGTATTCTCACCCATCGCGCCGAACAGGAGCAGACCGAGGCAGCAGAGGCTGCCGCCCTCGAGGCCGCGGCCCTTGCATTGCCTGACAGCGAGGAGGCCGAGCTCAACCTCGTCGAAGATCTCGAAGGCAAGATGCAGCGAACGCCGCAAAAGCGGCTGGAGCAGATCGTCCGGCTCGATCAGATGCAGGCGGCCGCGATCCTTAAAGACTGGATGCGACGCGAGGAGGCGGCATGAACGCAGCAATCGGAGAGCTCCTGACGCAGTTCGATGCGAACGGCCGGGCCAAGTCGCCGCCGCCTCCGCCGCCGCCCAAGATCCAGGACGTGCTGACAAGGCCGAGGGAGGTTCGGCGCGAGCCGCAACCTCAGCCTCAGCCGCAGCCACAGACCCATTCGCAGCAGCAGCTTCAGCCGCCGTCCCCGGCAGCGGAAGCTCCGCCGGTCAACCTTCTCGACGATGCCTATCGTCGCGGTCATGCGGCCGGCGTCGCGGAAGGCGAGGCCAGGCTTGCGGAGGAACGCGTCCGCAGCGCGATCCGGCTCGGCGAGGAGCGGGCCAAGTGGTCCGACCAGCAGGCGGCCACCATCGTCAACGGCTTCGAGACGGCTTGCCGCGAGATTGAGACCAATATCGCGAGCTCCGTTGCGCGGATATTGCTGCCGTTTCTCACGGAGGCGGTCCGCGACAAGGCGATCGAGTCGCTGGTCGAGCAGATCGCGGCGTTGACCGGCAATTCGCCGGTGCCGGCGTTCAAGGTCACCGGCCCGAGCGAGTTGCTGGACCTGGTGAAGGCGCAGCTCGAGAAGGCCCGGCGGACAGGCATCGCCTATGAGGCGGCCGACACCTTCGAGGTCCGCGTCGTCGCCGACCAGACCGTGATCGAGACTCAGATCTCGGCCTGGAGCGAACGCCTCAAGGAGGCGCGCCGGTAGTCCGCCATGAATGAGGTCAAACCAGAGCTCGTGATCATCCGCCGGCGCAGCGCCTTCGACGACGAGAAGCCGCACGGTGGCGTCTGGAAGATCGCCTATGCGGACTTCATGACCGCGATGATGGCGTTCTTCCTGGTCATGTGGCTGCTCAATGCACTCAACCAGGATCAGAAGCAGGTGGTCGCGAGCTATTTCAATCCGATCAAGCTCGCGGAAAATGCACCTGCTCCGAAGGGTCTGAAGGACCTCTCCAGGAAGGAGCCGTCGTCATTTGAAGGCCAGGACGGCAGGCGTAAGCCGGCGGGGCCGAACGAAGAACGTCGCGGCGACTCGCCGACGGCGGAGAAGCCGCCCTTCTATGAAGAGAAGGTCCTGTTCCGCGATCCCTATGCGACGCTTGCCGAGATCGCCAACAGTGCGAACCAGGCTTCGGGCCAGCGGCGCGCCGGCGCCCTGACATCGGCCGAAGAGGACGGCCTCAAGGGCGGCGACGCTTACCGCGATCCCTTCGATCCCGGTTATTGGAAGCTGGCGCCGCAGGTGTCGAAGGACGCGGATCGCATCATCGAGAACGAGCCGAAGCCGAATGTCTCCGCGGGCGATGCGTCCGGCACGGGTCAGGGCGAACCGCAGGCGCGCCGCGCCAAGGTGGATGATGCCGGCGGAAGCGTGGCGCCGAACGCGGATAGCTCGTCCGCAAGCCTGTCGCCCCTGTTGCCGCCTGGGCCTGCGCCGTCGCAATCCTCGCGCGAGGGCAGCGCCCAAGCGACCGCTCAGGCCAATGCTGCCGCGCAGGCGCGGCCCAACGATACGACGAAGGACTCCGAGCCGCGCGATGCGGCGCAAACGCAGCAGCCGACCGTCAAGCAGCTTCAGTCTGCGATCGCGGACGCGCTGTCGGACGTCAAGGCCGGCGCGGGACCTGCGGCCGAGGTTCGTCAGGTCGAGGAAGGCCTACTGATCAGCCTGACTGACGATGCGAGTTTCGGCATGTTCGCGGTCGGCTCGGCGGAGCCGCGGCCCGAACTCGTTCGCGTGATCGACAAGATCGGCCCGCTGCTGACGAAGCGGCCCGGCATGATCATCGTCCGCGGTCACACCGACAATCGGCCGTACAAGTCGGAGACCTACGACAATTGGCGGCTGTCGACCGCCCGTGCGCAGATGGCCTATTACATGCTGGTCCGCTCCGGCGTCGATGCGCAGCGGATCGAGCACGTCGAAGGTTACGCCGACCGGCGGCCGAAACTGCCGAACGATCCGGCGGCCGCGCAGAATCGCCGGATCGAGATCCTGATCCGGGAGAAGCGCCCTTGATCTGGCCGCTCCTCCGCACCGTCTTGCTGCTGCTGCCGTTCACGATGGCAGGCGCATTGGCCGAGCCGGCGCCGGCCCCGGTATCGGGGGAGCCGTATGAACTCGTGCGCGCATTGCAAGCTGTGCAGGACGGCATCGCCAATGGTGACACCGCGGCGCATGGCAGCCACATCGCGCTGATCCGGCAGGTCGGCGAGAAATTTCTCGCCGCCGACGCGGACGTGTGGAGCAATCCGCGGAACGGCCAGGCTGTCGTCATCTATCTGCTCAGCGGCGGCGCGCCGCAGGTTGTGCGCAAGCTGCCGCGCGACAAGCTGAATGTCGACGAGCGACTGTTCAATGGTGCGCTGGCCTATGTCGAGGGCCGCCAGGACGAAGCGCGCGAGCTGCTCAAGGTCGTCAAGCCGCGCACGCTTCCGTCGGGTCTGGGCGGGCAGGTCGCGCTGGTTCAGGGCGCGCTGTTCGCACGTGCTGAGGCCTCGCTCGCGATCGAGCGCCTTGACGACGCGCGCCTGCTCCTGCCCGGTACGCTCGTAGAGGAGGCGGCGCTGCGGCGCGAGATCCTGCTGGTTGGGCAGGCCGAGGAATTCGACAAGTTCGAGTTCCTGACGCTGGCCTATATCCGCCATTACCGCAACTCGATCTATGCCGGCGATTTCTGGCAGCGCTTCTCCACGGGCCTGACGCAATCAAGCCTCGCGCTCGACGACCGCCGCTTTGCGCGGATCACAACCCTGCTGGAGCAGATCGATCGCGCGAGCCGCCTCAAGCTCTATCTCGTGATCGCGCGCGCGGCGATGCTGCGCGGACAGCTGGCCGTGACCCGGCTCGCCGGCGAGCGTGCGCTGACGCTCAGCGCCGATGCGTCAGCGGATCGCGAGCGTGCGCATTTCTTCCGTGGCACCTCGCGGACGCTCACCGACGAGTATGACGGCGGTCTCGCCGAGCTGAAGGCACTCGACCGCTCGAAGCTGCCCGAGCGCGACGTTCCCCTTCTAAATGCGACGGTGCAGCTCGCGCTCGACGTCCGCAAGCCGTTCGCCGGCGGATCCGCGGCCGCAGCCGACAAGCCTCCGGCAACGCCGGCACGTCTCGACCTTGCGTCATCGACCGCGACCATCGCGCGTGCGCAGAAGCAGCTCGGCGAACTTGAACTTCTCACCAGGGATCGCCGTCCATGACCAAGCTCAGCGGAACCTCCGGACAGCCATTCTCGGGCCTCGCCGAAAGCCTCAACATGCGCAGCACGTCGCGCTCCGGCAAGAGCGCAGGGGCGAAATCGTCGGCAGACTCGTCGTTCAACGATCTGCTCCACACCGTCTCCAATCTCGCCAAGCGCGCGCTCGACGATCAGGGCAGCGACACGAGCGCGAAAGCCGGAACACTGCGCACGCATCTGGCGCACCCGATCGGGAAAGACACGGCGAAGGACGAGGCGACGTCCGACCGCATCTCAGCGGCTGACGAGCCCAAGTCCAGTCACAAGACCGGCGACCGGAAGACGGGCGAATCGTCGGAGACGGCAGATCCGGTCGACCCGACCGCAGCGGCGGACGTTTCGAATCGGCTGGGCATCCCCACGATCGTCGGACAGGAGCTCGCCGCCGTGCCGGCCGCGAAGTCGCAGCCGGCGGCGGTTGACAAGCAAGACGCGTCCGCACGCGACGAGCGCATGTCCACGAAGCGTGCCGCCGGCACGGCGAAGATCGCTACAACCGAGTCCGCGCCGTCCGCTCTCGCTTCGGCTGGCACGCGTTCTCAGGATGCGGCGCTCCCGGCCGCACAGCAAGGCAGCGAGACATCGCCGAAGGCAATGCCGGCGCCTGGTTTCGAGGCGGTCACGGCCAATGTGGAGCGCGCCGTCAAAGCCTCGGCGCGGGATGCATTGCCGGAGACGACCAAGGTCACCGTGGTGCAGCAGGAGACCCATTTGCCACCGGCGCAGTTCAACGCGCCGCAACAGGTCGCCAACGCCGTCGTCGCCGAGCTGAAGGAATCCGCGACGACCTCTGCGGCCGCCGATCCCGCAGCGTCCCAGACCAACGCGCCGGACCAGCCGCTCAAGATCCTGACCATCAATCTGGAGCCGCCGGCGCTCGGCAACGTCACCGTGCGCCTGCGTCTCGTCGGCGCCGAAGTGTCCGTCCACCTCGCGGCCGAACGCAAGGATACCAGCCAGATGCTGGACCAGCAGCGCGGCTCGATCCGCGATCTCATGCAGTCGGCGGGCTATGTCGCCGACGTCGCGCCGGTCCAGCACGGCTCGCTGGACGGATTTCAGAGCAGCTACGGCCAGTCGCAGTCACAGCTTTCGAGCCAGCAGCAGCCGCCATCGCAGTCGCAAGGCTCGTTTGGTGGCGCCAGCACGTCGTCGGGGCAGTCCGACGGCGACGCGAAGCAGGCCCGGCAGGAGCGCCAGCCCAATCAGGAGACGCGTCATGACCAGGACGTGGCGCCGCAGATTCGTCGCGGCCCTGTTTATCTGTAACGCGGGAGCCGCGTATGCGGCTGCCGACAATGCGCGCTCCTGCGAGCGCGAGATGGCGCGTGCGGCCCGGCAGCACGGGATTCCGCTCGGCATTCTCTATGCGGTCGGCCTTACCGAGACCGGGCGGCGCGGCGCGCTCCATCCCTACGCGCTCGGCGCCGACGGCCAGACCGTGTTCGCCAAGGACATGAACGATGCGATCGCGAATTTCGAAACCATGCGAAGCAAGGGCATCAAGCTGATCGACCTCGGCTGCATGCAGATCAATCACTATTATCACGGCGACAAGTTCGCCTCGGTGCGCGCGATGTTTGATCCGGCCAAGAACGTCGAATATGCCGCGCTCTTCCTGAAAGAGCTGAAGCAGCGCGAGGGCAGCTGGACCATGGCGATCGCCCGCTACAATGCGGGGCCCAACAATCAGCCGGCGCAGAAGCGCTACGTCTGTCACATCGTTGCCCATCTCGTCTCCAGCGGCTTTGGCGCGTGGACCGACAAGGCGCGCTCGTTCTGTCAGCCGAAAACGACCTGACGACATCAAGTTGTGCACGGTTCCCCACCATCAGCCCCGCGCAAGCAAGAGCCCTCATTGTAACTTCAACCTACCACAGGAGCCCAATCCATGAGCCTCTACGGCGTTATGCGCACCGGCGTTTCCGGGATGAGCGCGCAGTCCAACAAGCTGTCGACGGTCTCGGACAACATCGCGAACGTCAACACCACCGGTTACAAGCGGGCTTCGACCGAATTCTCCTCGCTGATCCTGAAGAGCGGCTCGGGCAATTACGACTCCGGCGCCGTCGAGACTACCGTCCGCTACGCCATCAGCGACGCCGGGCATACCCAGTTCACAACGTCGACGACGGACCTTGCCGTTCAAGGCAATGGCTTCTTCGTGGTGTCGAACGCCACCAACACGCAACAGTTCCTGACGCGAGCAGGCTCGTTCGTGCCGGACAGCCAGGGCAACCTGGTCAACGCGGCCGGTTACTATCTCCTCGGGCAGCCTGGTCTCGTGACCAATTTCTCGCAGAACAGCCTGGCCGGCATGCAGATCGTGAATATCTCCCAGGTCTCGCAGGTGCCCGTGCCGTCGACGGCGGGAACGCTGACGGCCGGTAATCTGGATCCGAACGCGGCTGTTATTGCCGGTCCGCCTGGCCCGGCGTCATATTCATCGAAAAGCTCGATCGTGGCCTACAACAATATCGGCCAGCCCGTCACGCTTGACGTCTATATGTCTCACACCGCGACGGCGGCCGGCTCGGACACCTGGCAGATCCAGGTCTACGATTCCGCGACCGGTACCTCGCTCGCCCCCGCCACCACCTTTACCTTCGACACCACCGCGGTCGGCAAGGGCGCCCTGGCTGCGGCAAGTCCGACGGGTCTCACCGTGACTGTCCCGGGCGGTGCGGCGCTGACTATGGATCTGTCGAACATGACGCAAGCCGGCACGGACTTCAGCTTCAAGGCGACCGTCAATGGCAGTGCCCCTTCGGCCATCGACAAGGTCAACGTCGACGAGGCAGGCCATGTGACGGCGGTCCTCAAGAACGGCCAGCAGCTGACGCTTTACACGATCATGCTTGCCGACGTCGCGAGCCCCGACAATCTGACGCCTGAGCCCGGTAACGTCTATTCGACCAACATGAACTCCGGCAACGCGCAGGCCGGAAATGCCGGCACTGGCGGGCTCGGCACGATCCAGTCCGGCGCTTTGGAAGACTCCAACGTCGATCTCGCGGACGAGCTCACCGGGATGATCGAGGCGCAGCGCGGCTTCACAGCGAACTCGAAATCGTTCCAGACCGGCGCCGACCTGCTCGACGTCGTCGTCAACCTGAAGCGCTGAATCCTCGAGCGCTCATCCCGGGCAAGAGCAAATCATGTCCCTTACCGCCGCTCTCGACTCCGCTCGCGCTTCGCTCATGGCGTCGGGTATCCAGTCGTCGACGATCTCGCGCAACATCGCCGGTGCCAGCACAGCCGGCTATTCGCGCAAGATCGCCGTGCTGGATAATCTTCCCAATGCCGGTGTTTATGTCGCGGCGATCCAGCGAGCCGCCAGCGGCGGCCTGTTCACCAACGTCCTGACCGCGACGTCGGCGTCCGCCAAGCAGAGCGCGATCTATGACGGTCTCCAGAAGATCGCGACCTCGACGGTGGACGATCCCGAGCTCGAGCAGTCGCCGACCGCCCAGCTCACCAAGCTGAAGCAGGCGCTCCAGCAATACGCGAACTCGACGGACAACGCGACGTTGGCGCAGGCCGCGGTGACCTCCGCCAAGGACATGGCGACCGCGCTCAACCAGGCCACCAAGACCGTGCAGTCGGTCCGCGAAGGCGCGGACGCCGACATGGCGACATCGGTCGCCAATATCAATCAGCTCCTCACCCAGTTCGACAAGGTCAACACCGCGATCGTGAGGGGGACGATCTCCGGTGACGACGTCACCGACTATCTCGACCAGCGCGACAGCATCGTCTCGAAGCTGTCGCAGGAGGTCGGCGTCTCGATGTCGCTCCGCGCCAACGGTGATGCGGCGCTCTACACCGACAGCGGCGTCGTGCTGTTCGACAAGACGGCGCGAACGGTGAGCTTCACGGCGACCAACGTCTATACGCCGGGCACCACGGGCAATGCGGTCTATATCGATGGCGTCCCGGTCACCGGTGCCAATTCCGTGATGCCGCTCAAGACAGGCAAGCTCGCGGGGCTCGCCGAATTGCGCGATAACGCCACGGTCACCTATCAGAGCCAGCTCGACGAAATCGCGCGCGGTCTGATCGACGCCTTCAAGGAGGTCGACCAGTCCGGCGCCGCGCTGCCCGATGTGCCCGGCCTCTTCACCTATCCCGGCGCGCCCGCGATGCCCGCGAGCGCCACCATTTCGGTCGGCCTTGCAGGCACGATCAGTGTTGCCGCGTCGGTCGATCCGGCCTCGGGCGGCAACCCGAACCTGCTGCGCGACGGCGCGATCAGCGGCAACGCCGCCTATAATTACAACACGACCGGCAACGCCGGCTTCTCGGCGCGGCTCCAGCAGCTCATCAACGAGATGGACGCGCCGCAGCCGTTCGATACCACGGCGCAGGGCAAGCCGAGCGGCAGCGTGATCGAATTCGCGTCCTCCTCGGCGAGCTGGATCGAAAGCCAGCGCAAGGCCGCGGACGACAGCGTCCAGTACCAGAACACGTTGCTAGACCGCAGCACCGCGGCGCTGTCCAACGTCAACGGCGTCAACATGGACGACGAGATGTCGCTGATGCTCCAGGTCGAGCGCACCTATTCGGCATCGTCGAAGATCATTTCCACCGTCGATGAGATGTTGCAAAGCCTGCTGGCTGCCGTGGGGAATTAAGTCATGATGAGCGCGAACTACATCTCGACCTTGATGCTGTCTTCGTCCTTGAGGTCATCGATCACCAACAATCAGAGCGCGCTGAGCAAGGCTTCGAAGGAGGCGACCACGGGTCGCTTCGCGGACGTCGGCCTCGAGCTCGGCACGGGGACGGGTCGCGACGTGAGCTTGCGCGCCGAATTCAACTTCGCCGACCAGCTCGTCGATACCAACGAGCTCGTCGCGGGTCGGCTTGACGTGACGCAGAACCGGATCACCCAGCTCGGCTCGACCGCGTCGGACTTCCTCAAGAACCTGATCGCCGCCCGCGATGCCGATAGCGGTGCGCGGATCATCCTGCCGAGCGCATCCGCCAATCTCCAGGATCTCATCGGCGCGCTCAACGTCTCCTATAATGGCTCGTACCTGTTCGGCGGCATCAATACGCAGACCCAGCCGGTCACGAATTACACCGCCGGCTCGGCCAGCAAGAACCAGGTCGATGCGGACTTCCTCGCGAGCTTCGGCTTCGCGCAGTCCTCGGCCAGCGTGAGCACCATCACTCCGGCGCAGATGCAGAACTTCCTCGACAACACCCTCGACACCGAGTTCGCGAGCCCGGCCTGGAACACCAACTGGTCGCCGGCGACAGACCAGACGCTGTCGAGCCGCATCTCCACGACCGAGGTCGTCGACAGTTCCGTCAGCGCCAACCAGCCCGGCTTCCGCAAGCTGGCCGAGGCCTACACCATGCTCACCGATCTCGGAAACACGAGCCTGAGCAAGGATACGTTCCAGGTCGTCGTCGACAAGGCCATCAGCCTCGTCAGCGGTGCCATCAACGATCTCGCCGTGCTCGGGGGCACCGTCGGCTCGATCCAGCAACGCGTCACCGGCGCGACCGAGAAGCTGAAGATCCAGAAGGACATCCTCAACGACCAGATCGTCAAGATGGAGGCGGTCGACCCGACCGAGGCCTCGGTCCGGGTCAACACCTTGCAGACCCAGATCCAGACGGCGCTCGCGCTCACCTCGCAGCTCCAGAAGATCAGCCTCATCAACTATCTCTGAGCCAAAGCTCGCTGGTAAGGCTCGCATCCTTGTCCTGTTATTCAGTCTCCCGTGCAGAGTGGTTCTGATGACGTTTGAAGCCTATGAAGCGGTCGTCGACGAGAGTGGCCATGAGGCGCGGGGCCGCGAGCGGCAGGCACTCAGCCTCGGCATCGACCGGCTCGAGCGGATTCAGCGAGGCGGATTCCGCCTCGAGGATCTGGTCGAGAGCCTGCTCTATGTCCGGCGGCTGTGGACGATCTTCATCGAGGATCTCTCGCATCCGGAGAACGGATTGCCGGACAAGCTGCGGGCCGACATCATCTCGATCGGCCTGTGGGTCGTCAAGGAAGCCGATCGCCTTCGCGAAGAGAAATCGAACGACGTGATGCAGCTCATCGAAATCAACCGCCTGATCCGAGACGCTCTTTGATGAAGATCTCCTTGCGGGCGGGCGAACGGATCTACATCAACGGCGCGGTGCTGCGCGTGGACCGCAAGGTCTCCGTCGAGCTCGTCAACGACGTGATGTTTCTGCTCGAAGGGCAGGTCATGCAGGCGTCCGACGCCACCACGGCGATGCGGCAGCTTTATTTCATCGTGCAACTCATGCTGATGAACCCGACCGACGTCCGGGATGCGTCGGCGCTCTACGCGCAGCATCACGCGGCCCTGCTTGCGGTGTGCGAGAACCGCGAGATGCTCGACGGACTTGCCGCGGTCGACGAGCTGGTCGAGACGACCCGTTACTTCGAGGCGCTCAAGCGGATCCGGGCGCTGTTCCCGGTGGAGCAGGCGATCCTGGCCGGCGCCACCACCCATTCCCCATTCGAGGCTGCCTGACAGCGGAGAAGCTAGATGAACGTCACCAGCGCGACCGACACGACCGGCAAGTCTTCCAGTTCGACCAGCTCCACCACGGCCACGTCGAGCAACAGCGTCGACTACAACACCTTCCTTCAGCTGCTCGTCGCCGAGATGAAGAATCAGGATCCGACCAATCCGATGGACACCTCGCAATACATGAGCCAGTTCGCGCAGCTCTCGACGGTCGAGCAGGCCATGCAGACCAATACGAAGCTGGATGCGCTGCTGTCCTCGCAGTCGTTGTCGCAGGCCAACGGGCTGATCGGAAAGACCGTCAGCTTCACCGACTCGACCGGCGCCAGCTTCAGCGGCAAGGTCGCTTCGGTCTCCATCAACAGCGACGGCTCCATCGCCACCCTCGAGAACGGCACGAAGGTTGCCGTCGGGCCCGGGCTCACCATCAGCCAATCATGAACGAGCGGGACGCCCTCGACATCGTCCAGGCCGCGATCTGGACCATCATCGTCGCCTCCGGGCCCGCGGTCGGTGCCGCAATGCTCGTCGGCACCGTCATTGCCCTGATCCAGGCCCTGACCCAGATCCAGGAGGTGACGCTGACTTTCGTCCCGAAGATCATCGTCATTCTCCTGGTTGTCGCCGTCTCCGGCTCGTTCATCGGGGCGCATCTCTCCACCTTCACCGAGATGGTCTATTCGCGGATCGAGCACGGCTTCTGATCTCCGAGGCCACCACCCTCGCGTAAGCTTTGCACGGCAGATTACCGGGCGGATCCTCTGCCGGTGACCCATGGCCGATACGTTAGCTGCTAGCCTGCCAAGCCCGCGTCGCCTCGGGGCGGACGCCTTCTTCGCGGGCGGTATCGTGACCATGCTCACGATCCTGTTCCTGCCCATACCGCCGATCCTGATCGATCTCGGCCTCGCTTTCTCCATCGCGCTCTCGGCGCTGATCCTGATGGTCGCCCTGTGGATCCAGCGGCCGCTCGACTTCTCGGCCTTCCCGACCGTGCTGCTGATCGCGACGATCCTGCGCCTCGCACTGAACGTCGCTACGACGCGCCTGATCCTGTCGCGGGGCGGGGAGGGCGAACAGGCCGCGGGCTACGTCGTCGCCGGATTCTCGAAGTTCGTCATGGGTGGCGACTTCGTCATCGGCCTGATCATCTTCGCGATCCTGGTGACGGTGAACTTCGTCGTGATCACCAAGGGCGCGACGCGTATCGCCGAAGTCGGTGCCCGCTTCACCCTGGACGCCATCCCCGGCAAGCAGATGGCGATCGACGCGGATTTGTCGGCGGGCCTGATCGACGACAAGGAAGCCCAGCGCCGGCGCCGGGAGCTCGAAGAGGAGAGCGCGTTCTTCGGCGCCATGGACGGCGCCTCGAAATTCGTCCGTGGCGACGCCATCGCCGGCCTGATCATCACCGCGATCAACATCTTCGGCGGCATCATCATCGGCGTCACCCATCACGGGCTGACGCTGTCGCGTGCCGCCGACGTTTACACGAAACTGTCCGTCGGCGACGGCTTGGTGTCGCAGATGCCGGCACTGATCGTGTCGCTGTCGGCAGGCCTCCTGGTCTCCAAGGGCGGCACCAGGGGGTCGGCGGAGCAGGCCGTGCTGCGGCAGCTCGGCAGCTATCCGCGCGCGGTATCCGCCGCCGCGCTGATGATGTTCGTGCTCGCCTTGATGCCGGGGCTGCCGATGGCGCCGTTCGTGCTGCTCGGCGGCGTCATGGCCTTCGTCGGCTATTCGCTGCCGAAGCGGCAGGCGGCGCTGAAGCAGAAGGAAGATGCGCGCAAGGCCGACGAACGTGCCCAGGCCGATGCCAAGGAATCCGTCAAGGAGCAGCTCAAGACCGCGGAGATTGAGCTGGCGCTCGGCGGCCATCTTTCGGTCCATCTCCTGGGCTCGCGCACCGAGCTTGCGCACCGCGTCGCCAAGATCCGCAAGAAGTTCGCCAAGCAGTACGGCTTCGTGATTCCGGAGATCAAGCTCAGCGACAATCTGTCGATCGATCCCAAGGGGTATCAGATCCGGATCCACGACACGCGCGTCGCCCATGGCGAGCTCAGGCTCGGCGAGGTGCTGGTGCTGGTCGACAAGGACGGAAAGCCCGATGTCCCCGGCGAAGAGGTGATCGAGCCCGCCTTCGGCATGAAGGCGCTGTGGGTGACGGAGGCCTTCACCGACGAAGTCAAGCGGCAGGGCTGCAAGCCGGTCGACAATCTGTCGGTGCTGCTCACGCATCTCAGCGAGGTGATCCGGACGAATCTCGCCCAGCTCCTGTCCTACAAGGACATGCGCGCCCTGCTCGACCGGCTCGATCCGGAATACAAGCGCCTGGTCGAGGATCTCTGTCCGTCGCAGATCTCCTATTCGGGACTGCTGGCGATCCTGAAGATTCTGCTGGCCGAGCGCGTGTCGATCCGCAACCTTCACCTCATCCTCGAGGCGATCGCCGAGATCGCGCCGCATGTTCGGCGCTCCGAGCAGGTCGCAGAGCATGTGCGGACGCGTCTAGCCCAGCAGATCTGCGGCGACCTCTCCGACAACGGCGTGCTGAACGTGGTCCGCCTCGGCAATCGTTGGGACCTGGCGTTCCATCAGAGCCTGAAGCGCGACGGCAAGGGCGATGTCGTCGAGTTCGACGCCGATCCACGCCTGATCGAGCAGTTCGCGACCGAAGCCAGCGCCGCGATCCGCAAGTTCACCGAGAACGGCACTAGCGTGGTGCTGGCGGTGACCCCCGAAGCCCGTCCCTATGTCCGGATGATCCTGGAACGGGTGTTCCCGACCTTGCCGATCCTGTCGCATGTCGAAGTCGCGCGCAGCGCCGAGATCAGGGCGCTCGGAGCCGTATCGTGATCAGCGGCCTCGCCGACAGCGTGCTGGCGACGTTCATCGTGTTCTGCCGCATCGGCGCCTGCCTGATGCTGGTGCCCGGCTATTCCAGCATCAACGTTCCGGCCCAGGTCCGCCTGTTCGTCGCGCTTGTCACGACGTTCGCGCTGGCGCCGATCCTGATCGCGGTCCTGAAGCCGCTCACGGACAACGCGGCGCCGGTGACGCTCGCGCTCCTGATCTGCTCCGAGCTCGTGGTCGGCAGCGTCATCGGTCTCGGCGGGCGTGTGTTCTTCCTCGCGCTCCAGACCATGGCGACCGTGATGGCGAGCGCGATCGGACTGAGCAACATCCCGGGCACGCCGGTCGGCGATACCGATCCGGCGCCGGCCCTGGTGCCGCTGATCATGGCGGCCGTCACTACGCTGTTCTTCATGACCGACCAGCATTGGCAGGTGCTGCGCGGGCTGATGAACTCCTACGACGTCTGGCATCCCGGGAACAGGCTCGGCGGCAGCATGGCGCTCGACCAGCTCGTCGGCCGCCTCTCGGAAGCGTTCGTGCTGACGCTGCGCATCACCAGCCCCTTCATCGTCTATTCGGTCATCGTCAACCTGGCGGTCGGCCTGATCAACAAGCTGACGCCGGCCATACCGGTCTATTTCATCTCGGTGCCCTTCGTGCTGTTCGGCGGCTTCCTGCTGCTCTATCTCACCAGCGACGAGCTGCTGACGCAGTTCATGCTCGGCGTCTCGTCATGGCTGGCGGAGTGATGGTCATGACGTCGCGCGCGGACAAGCTCGGTCGGATGGTCTCGCTGGTGAAGCTCCAGCTCCGGCTGTCCGAATGGCAGCTTGCGCAATTGCGCCAGCAGGAGCGCAGCCTGCAGGACGAGCAGGAATGGCTGGTCGAGGCCCTGAACGAGGGGAAGCCGCCGGCGGGATCATCAAGCGAATCGATCGCGCGGCGCCTCAACAGGACGAGCGTCGGCGCCCGCACGGTTCAGGCGCAGGCATCGCAGCAGCTCGACCTGGTTCGCTCGGAGAGCCGCCGTGTGAAACAGCTCGAGCAGGTTGCGAAAGCGGCGCTCGCCGACAAACTTCGCGACGCGGAGAAGCGATCGCTCGAGGAAATGACGGGCACAAGCCCAGCCGTGCGCGAGTGGACGCCGTGGCCAGCCAGCCGGAACAAGACATGATCGTGACAGCGACACCCGACCTCGTTCTCGACGTCCTCGAAGCCGCCGACCCCGTGGCGCAGCGCGCGGCCACCGCGAAGCTCGATGCGCTGAAATCATCGGACGCCGATTTCGCCGCCACGATGGAGGCGGAGGTCGGCAAGGCCAAGGCTGCTGCTGCCGATCAATCCGCGACGAAGATTTCCGAAGCACAGTCGGGCGCAGTGAACGGCGCTCCGGTGCAGGTGATCAAGGCGCCGGCCTCCGGCGAGGTGTACCGGAAGTTCGAGGCCTTCATCCTCCAGACCTTCGTCGAGACGATGTTGCCGAAGGAGTCGGAGGAGGTCTTCGGCAAGGGCACGGCCGGCGGCGTTTGGAAGTCGATGCTGGCGGAGCAGCTCGGTAGCCAGCTGGCCAAGGGCAAGGGCATTGGCATCGCCAGGCAGCTCGCCGCCGCGCATCCGGCAGGACCGGACGTTACGGGGAAGGCCGGATGACGATCCGGGAATGGGTGACAAAAGTTGAAGGGTGATTTTCCTATGCAGGCACAACAAGGCGCGGCGGCCCTGGTGATGGAACAGCCGGTAGCGGACATCGAGGCGACGACGGAAACAGCAGCAGGCGATGCACTGCTGCCCGTGCTCCGGCCAGGCCCCGGCGGGGACGCGGCGATCGAGCGCACCGACGCGGCGAGTTCGGACGAGATGCGCGGCCTGCTGGCGGCGATCCGCCGGCTCGAAAGCATCGTCGAGGAGGAGACGGCTGCGCTCGCGGCCGGAAAGAAGATCGATTTCGACGATTTCAGCGCCCGCAAGAGCCGGAGCATGCTCGAATTCGTCCGCCTGATGCGGGCACGGATGCATCTCGGCGGCGAGATCGAGATCACCGAGGAGATCCAGCGGTTGCGCGAGAAGCTGGAGCGGAATCGCTCCGTCCTCGAAATGCATTACGACGCGGTGCGCGAGGTCGCGACCGTCATCGTCAAGGCGATCAAGGATGCCGAGTCGGACGGCACCTATACCGGTCGCGCAACACAGGATGGAAAATGATCAGACTGGTGCTGGCCGGGCTCTGGGTATGCATCCTCACCGCAGGCACGAGCTATGCCGTGGCCTATTGGAAGGAAAACGGCAGCCTGCTGCCGGCGAAAGACGAATATCTCGATGGGCTGCAATATCAGAAGACGCGGGCGCTGAGCGTGCCCATGGTCGAGAACGGCAACGTGCAGGGCTACATCGTCGCGCGCTTCGTCTACACGGTTGAGGCGCGGACCATGCACCAGCTCAGCGTTCCGCCGGAGCCGTTCGTCGTCGACGAGGCCTTCCGCAGGATCTATGCCGACGATCGGCTCGATTTCAGGAAGCTCGCCCGCTACGACCTCTCCGTCCTCACGACGGCCATCAAGCAGCGCGTCAACGAGCGGATGCAGGCCGACGTGGTCCAGGACGTCCTGGTTGAGGACTTCAACTACGTGTCGAAGGAAGAATTCCAGCAGAAGCCGTAGCTCGCTCTTCGCTGCTGCGCTGCGGCGGCATTCCTGCCGCTTCCGTCAGCCTTCAGAACACTCCGGCCTCCGCGGGGATATCTCCGCGAAGGCCGCCTTCGTATCGCTGTCTTGCCGCGCTAGTTACCTGCCGAATACGCTGCCGGGGCGGCGTGCGCCCTGTTCAGGAGGATGCCGACCTCGTCGAGCTCCTGCATCGGTACGTCGATCGTCTCGCCGGCCGGGATGTTGAGGCGATACCCGACGTAGCGCCGGGCCACGATCGCGTCGAAGCCGAGGCGGTCGCGGAGCTTCTTGCGCAGCTTGCTGACGTGGCTCTCGATCACGCTCTCGTCGAAGGTCGACTCGAAGATGCCATAGACCGCGTTGAAGATCTGCGTCTTGGTGATCCACTTGCCGTGGTTGCTCACCATATATTCGAGAATGCGCAGTTCGCGGCGGGGCAGGGTGAGGGCGTGGCCTGCGATCTCGGGGTCACGCCCGTTGAAGAAGACCTGGATCCTGGTCTCGCAGGGCCTTGGCAGCTCGCCAACCCGGCGGCGCGCGATCGCCGCCGTTCGGGCGAGGATTTCGCGCAGGTGGATCGGCACGTGCACGACGTCGTCGACGCCGGACTCGAACAGCTCCAGCGTGTTCTTGAGCACCTTCTGGCCGCTCATGGCGATGATGGGAGCCGAGGAACGCTTGCGCATCGCCCGCGGCAGGCTTCCGCGGGCATCGCAGTCCCCGAGCAGGAAGGCGTCCACCGCCGCCAGATCCGATTCACTCGCAGATTGCAGCCAGTCCCAGAATTCTCCGGAGGAGAAGCCGATCGACGATACACCTTCGCGAACGAGCCCTCCGACGTAGCTGTTCGCGACGCTCTCGCGATCATCAACGATAATATACATCAGTCTTTCGCCCCTGTTTCGCACTTGTTGCGCGCCCGGTTGGTTATTGTGATGCCCCGGCTCGGCAACGATGCTGTTTGACGACATTCCATCCCGCGTATCGTTGTTATGGTTCCGATATTCGCGGGCAGCCCTACGCATTCAGTGCCTGCGTCTCGCAGGCCTGCTACTTCGACTCGATACTGAACGCTTACTGCGTGAGGCCCGGCGGGTGTCTTACGGATCACCTCGCGGAGCGGATTGAGAAACGACCTAGAACAGTTGCGCCAAGTTGCTCATCGCGTCCGAACACTACTGAACTGTGTCGATCTCCTCGCCAACTGACGAGAATCACTTGACTAGGACCGTAACGGTTGCCCATTTCCGATCAAGCGTGCGCCACAAAGCGATTGCTACGTGTGCTTGATGCTGTTGGTTCGTTTCGAGTTGTTTCTTGGTATATTCAAACGCATCAGTTGATTTGGATCTTGAACTAGTTCTGCGCCGTGGCATTCCTAAAGTTCCGCATCCCCGTATAATTACAGCCGTTTTGGGTGGTGCTGCTCGTCATGCAAATTGAGGGGTTTTCAACCCGGGATTGACCCTCATGACCCTGTTTCCACATGCGACAATTCGACTCATGTACAGCGGCGAGACTCCAGCTTGGCGAAATCTTGGCGAGGGTGTGTCTTTCGAGTCGCACTCTTGCCACGTGCATGACGTGTTCGACTCATCTGACGTCGCATCGCGCGCCATGAAAAGTTTTTCGGTGCGCACGGTTCAGGCAAGCTTCGACACATAACGTTGCCGTTCGACAGATCGAACCGAACGGAGCATTTCCAAAATGTTGTCCGATGGACAAGCTCGTCCCAACGCGACCACTGATGTTTCCGCGGCGGCGAAGCCGGCGCCAGAGGCGCGCGATACAAAGGACAATGCGGCACGAGCGACCAAGCCCGCAGCGAGCGCAAAGCGTGTTTCCGCTGCGGCGAGCGATGAAGCTCTGGCGAAAGAAGCGCTCGAGGGGCTGAAGCGCATTCGCGCCAAGGCGCGCCTCGACAAGATGGCGATACCGAAACCTGCGCCGGCCGTGATCAAGCCGGCTGTGATCGTGGCCAAGCCGCCGCCGCCGCGCCCGACATGGGTCGCGCCGCTCGCAACACTGGCGGTCGCCGCTATTCTGGTTGTCTGCGCCTGCACCGGCGTGATCGCCTATCTCACCACCACGCAGCCCGTCCAGAACAACGTTGCGGCCAATACGGAGATCAGGAATCTGCGCGAGACGGTCGCGCAACTGCGCAAGCAGGTGTCGGGCGTGTCCGAAAATCTCGACGGCCTGCGTACCGCGGTCGATCAATCGAGCAAGGCGACCAATGACCGCTTCGGCAGGTTTGCCGAGAACCTGGACCGCATCGAGCGGGTGAGCTCGTCCTCCACAGTGAAGCTCGACAAGCTCGCCCAAGGACAGGCGCAGGTACAGGCCCAGGCTCCGGCGCCGGCAACTGTGGCATCGCAGCCGCCGTCATCGCAGGCAATGCCGATGATGGCCTCGGTCGCTGCGCCCGAGGTCACAGGCTCGCTTGCTCCGTCGGCGCCGCGCAAGGTGATCAAGGGCTGGTCGGTCCGCCAGGCCTATGAGGGAATTGCGATCCTGCAAAGCCCGAACGGCGTCATCGAGGCCGTGCTGGGACAGCAGGTACCCGGGCTCGGCCGTATCGAGGACATCAGGAACGAGAACGGGCGTCTGGTGGTGGAGTCCAGCGGAGGCGTCGTCTATTCGTCGCGCAAGGCAACGCCCTGATCGATGGAGTCTTCTATTGGCGGTGATGCTCGAAGCTGGTGCATAGCAGATCGACTTCCGCCTCCGCGATCGGCGCGCGAAACAGGCGACAGCTGAACTCCACCGTCGTCTTGCTGTCCGTGGCGGTGCGATCTTCTCGGAGGAAGATGCATCGCCTGCAAATGTCGGTGTGGTGCCGCTGCTCGGCTGCGTCCGACTGATCCAGCACGTGCCGCAACGTGTCGCGAAAGCGGATCTTGACGTCGTCGTCGAGGACGGCAATCGCCTCGACGAGAACGGTGACGGGGTCGCGCACCAGGAACTTCTTGCCCTGCTGCGTCACGCTCAGCATCACCGAGCGCTTGTCCTTGGCCGAGCGCTTCCGCTCGAGATAGCCGAGCCGCTCAAGCTCGCCGATGATGAATGAGGCGGTGCCGCGCGTGGTGCCGACGTAACTTGCCAGCGCCGAAGGCGTCCGGGAGAACGGGTTGGCGCGAGAGAGGAAGCGCAGCGCCATCCACTCGCGGTCGCGCAGCCCGTGCTTGGTGCCTTCGAACCACAGGATTCGCGCGACCTGCTCCAACAGTTCAATCGATTCGCGAGCCAAATTCATTTCAATTCCAGGTCGGATAAAGCTTTATTCAATTGAGCCCTGAGTAAGCGCAATCTGGGTGGACGAGATGATGCACTCGGGCGCTCCTTCGTCCTGGCCGGACGGCAGTTCGCGCCGGGGAAGACCTTCTCCGGTTTTCCGGAGATGGAACTTCCGGCCGTGGAACTAGGGCGTCACAAAGAAAGTTCGAGTAAATCGCTCGGCTCAACTCTTCTGAAAATTTCAATCAAATCACGGCGGCTCGCGCCCGGATTGACGGTGATGTGCGATGACTGAGCAATATGATGTGTCGCTCCGGCCCTGATGACGCCCATTTGTTGCAACGGCGCGCGTCGATTTGCGCGGGGGCGCGGATCGTTGGCGGCTTCTCCCGGATGGAGTGCGGCGGAAGAACCGCAGTTTTCGGTTAATGGATATCGCGCCGCAACGCGGCCAAGCAGTTAAATCCGGCACACGATCAGATCCGGAAAAACCTGGCGAGCCGATACCGGGATTCCCGTCGCTCAGGAGCCCTATCGTCCTTCGCCTGCGCGCCACAGCGCATCGAGGCCGTGCCGATAGGTCGGGCAGGCGAGGGTGACGCCGAGCTCGCGCTTCAGTTTTGCGTTGGAGACCCGGGCGCTGCTGGCATAGAAGCTGCGGGCCATCGCCGACATCTCGGCGGTCGCGAACGCTTCTTCCGGCGGCGGTGCAACGCCCATCAGCTGCGCGGCGTAGGCGATCACGTCCTGTGGCGGCGCAGGCTCGTCGTCGCACACGTTCCAGGTGCCGCCGCCCTGGTGGTGAATCGCGGCCATGATCGCGGTCGCGATGTCGTCGACGTGGATGCGGTTGAAGACCTGTCCCGGCTTGATGATGCGCCGGGCCGTTCCTGCCCGTAGCGTCGCGAGCGCGTTGCGGCCGGGACCGTAGATGCCGGCAAGTCGCAGGATCGCGACATCGCCGCGTGCGGTGTCGGTCCAGGCCCGCTCCGCGGCGAGCCGCACGCGCGTGCGGTCGAGGACCGTCTGTGCCGGCGTGCTCTCGTCGACCCATCCGCCGCCGTGATCGCCATACACGCCGATGGTCGAGAGATAAACGACTTTGCGACGACCTGCCGCCAGCACGTTGCCGAACGCCGCCAGCGCGGGATCGCCGGCGCTGCCGGGCGGGATCGAGATGAGAAGGACGTCGGCGTCGCTGATGCGTTCGACCGCCCTGCGATCTGGATCACGCCCGGAGAAGGGATGCAGCTCGATGCCGGCGAGATCATGCCGCTGGGTGGGATCGCGCACGGTGCCGGCGACGTGCGAGAAGGCGCCGCCGAACCTGCGGACCAAGTGCCTGGCGCTATAGCCGAAGCCAAGAATGAAGAGCCGCATGCATCTGCCGTGCTGGTCGGAGTTCCCGTCGCGCCGCTACGCGCGTCCCCGCTCATAAGAGATTTTTGGGGCCGGCAAAAGATATTGCGATTTGTCTCACCTGCGGCCTCGGGCGATGGTCACCCGTGCGTCAGGGGAGATCATCGATCATGCAGGCAGAAGCACCCGCCGCGTTAGCATGCGAGGCCGCCGACCTGATCCGGCGCGCCGCCGCGCTGATCTTCGATGTCGACGGCACGCTTGCCGAAACCGAGGAGCTGCATCGGCAGGCCTTCAATCATGCCTTCTCGTGCCACGGGCTTGGCTGGGAGTGGGACCGCGCCGTCTACAAAGACCTGCTGCGGGTGACTGGGGGCAAGGAACGCATGCGCGCCTACCACGCAATGCTACGGATCGCCCGGCCATTGGCGGACGCGGACATCGCGGAGCTTCACCGCATCAAGACCGCCCACTATGCCGAGCTGGTCGAGACCGGCTGCTGCCCATTACGGCCCGGCGTGGCGGAGCTGCTCGCCGTGGCGAGGGAGCGCGGCCAGCGGCTCGCGATCGCGACCACCACTTCTCACGGCAATATCGACGCCTTGCTCTCGCAGGCGCTGGGGACGGGCTGGGCCGGCGATTTCGACGCGATCGTTGCCGGCGATGACGTGCGGCATAAGAAGCCGGGGCCGGACGTCTATTTAGAAGTCCTGGCGCGACTGAAGCTGAATGCGCACGACTGCGTCGCGATCGAAGATTCCGCCAACGGCCTGATCGCGGCCTCACGTGCCGGCATACCGGTTCTGATCACGCGCAGCATGTTCTTCCGGGACGATGATTTCAGCGATGCGCGGGTCGTGCTGGACGATTTGTCGGGGCTTGAATGAGGCGCCAAACAAAAAGTCGCAAAACAACCCCATGCACAGTAGATCACGCCGGCGTGATCGCCGTCTTCAGTGGACCCGGTGGCTCGGGCTATCCTCTTCTGCCTGCTCGACAATCTGCGCGATCGGGCTCGACTGGTGATGCACCAGGCGCCAGCCGTCGCCGACGCGGCGGAAATGGTTCGATGCGGCCAAGGCGGTGCCGTCGACGATCTCGATGCAGAGCACCCGCGCGCTGTCGCCGTCGATGATCGCCTGCGGCTCGGCGCAGGCGATCTGCGGCCGCTCCGGGTTTTGCAGGATGTCGCGCCAGCTTCCGATCACGGTGGCCCGCCCGATAATGGCCGGCCAGCCGGGATGGATGCAGGAAATGGCGTCATCATCCGCCCACATCCGCTCCATTTCGTCGAAATTGCCGGTCGAAAAGGCGGCGTAGAAGGCCGCGTTCGCGGCGATGACCTTGCTGTCCTTTGCCATGCCTCTCGGGTGCGGCAATGACTGGCAAAAATCAAGCGCGACTTCCGTCAATTTTGACCGCAGTGCAGCATGGCCCGTTTCGCGGTCACGCCGAGACGTGCGTTGCCACTGCCCGCCGTGCGCCATCCTTGTAGAGACGGCCGAGCGCCGCGGTCACCGCCTCGCGCAGGCGCGGCTCGGCGCCAAGGGGTCCGAACACCTTTGCGACGGCAAGCAATGCGGGCGCAAGCCGTTCGGCGACGGGACCTGCCTCGCGCGCCAATGCGGCGAATTCGCCGGCGAGCGGATCGCGCACGTCGATGACGCGGCCCTGCTCGTCGAGGCCGGTGACGTAGCGCATCCAGCCGGCCACCGCGAGCGCATGGGTTGCGATCGGCAAATCCTTGCGCAGGCGATCCTGCATCGCGCCGAGCAGGCGCTGCGGCAGCTTCTGCGAGCCGTCCATTGCGATCTGCCAGGTGCGGTGGTGTAGTGCAGGATTGGCGAAGCGCTCGAGCAGCGAGGCGCGATAGGCGGCAAGGTCGGTACCTGAAGGCATTGTTAGCGTCACCGCGGCTTCTTCCATCACCTGCGCGGCGAGGCGCGCGAAATGCGGGTCCTGCATGGTGTCGGCGATGGTCTCGTAGCCTGAGAGATAGCCGAGATAGGCGAGCGCCGAATGGCTGGCATTGAGCAGCCGCAGCTTCATCAGCTCGAACGGCTTGACGTCGCTGACGAGCTCGACGCCTGCGGCGGCGAGATCGGGCCGGCCCGCCGTGAAGCGGTCCTCGACCACCCATTGCGTGAACGGCTCGGTCATCACGGGCCATGCATCGCGCATGCCCAGCGCGGATGACACCGCTTCCCGGTCGGCATCCGTGGTTTCCGGCACGATGCGGTCGACCATGGTCGAGGGGAAGGCGACCGCATCCGCGATCCACTTGCCGAGCTCCTTCGACCGCAGCGCGGCGAACTGCGTCACGATCCGCTGCACGGTATGGCCGTTGGCGGCGAGGTTGTCGCAGCACAGCACAGTGAAGGGCGGAAGGCCCTGTGCGCGGCGGCGCGCCAGCGCTGCCACGATGAAGCCGGGCGCCGAGCGCGGTGCGTCGCAATTGTTGAGATCGTGCACGATATCGGGATGCCGCTCGTCGAGATCGCCGGTCTGCGGTGTGTGGCAATAGCCCTTCTCGGTGACGGTCAGGGAGACGATGCGAATGGCGGGATCGCCCATCCGCCCGACCAGCCGCGAAGGATTTTCGCGCGCGACGACACTGTCGAGCAGCGCGCCGATGACGCGGTGCTCGGTGCCTTCGGCCGACCGTATGGCAACGGTGTAGAGGTGGTCCTGTGGGGCGAGGGCATCGCGCGTATCCGGGCTGCGCAGGCTCGCGCCGACGATGCCCCAAGACGCGCTGCCTGCCGCAAGGCAATCGTCGATGACGACGGCCTGATGCGCGCGATGAAATGCGCCGAGACCAAGATGCACGATTCCGGGCGTGACGCGCGAGCGGTCATAGGCCGGGCGGCGGATGCGAGGTGGCAGCCGGTCGAGATTGGCGCGGCCAAGGCGCGTCGAATTAAGGCGCATGGACGTCTCCCCTTTGCTTTGCCGCTGCTTGACATGGCGCCCGTCCTCGGTCAATGCTCCGGTCAATTGGTAAGACCAATTTTCCAAAATTGGCCGGTCGCGGAGTGCTTGAGGTGCGTCGCGCGATCCTTTCGGGAGGACCAGCGTGCCGCTGGAGGCTGTGGAGGCGAGACGGCTCTATCGCCAGGTCGCCGATCAATTGCGAAGCCTGATCGACAGCGGCGAGTACGCGGTCGGCAGCCGCTTGCCGACCGAGCGCGAGCTCGCCGAGCAGCTCAAGGTGTCGCGGCCGACGGTGCGCGAAGCCCTGATCGCGCTCGAGGTCGAAGGCCGCCTCCGCATCCGCGTCGGGTCCGGCATCTACGTGATCGAGCCCGCTGCCATTGCGGCACCGGCACCCGCTTCCGTCATCGAAGGCCCGTTCGAGCTGCTGCGCGCCCGCGAATTCCTGGAAAGCGCCATCGCCGAACAGGCCGCGCGCGTGGCAACCAAGGACGATATCGCCCGCATCGATGCGTCCCTTGTCGCGATGGAGAATGTCGAGCATCCCGGCGAAGCCTCCATGGTCCACGACCGCGCGTTTCACGTCGCAATCGCCGGCAGCCTTGGCAACGCCGTCCTGGTGCGCGTGGTCGGCGAGCTGTTCGACCAGCGCCTCAATCCCTATTTCGCGCAGCTTGCGCATTATTTCGAGAGCCCGGGCACGTGGCGCACGGCGCTCGACGAGCATCGCGCGGTGCGCGACGCGATCGTGGCGCATGATCCGGACGCCGCGCGCGATGCCATGCGCGTTCATCTGGCGCGCTCCCAGGAACGCTTTGCGCAGAATTTTGGCGCCGAGAACGCGGCGGGATCGTCGTCCGGACGCGGCAGCACGGTGCGACCTGCGTCAAAACCGTCAAAACCAAAACATGCGCCGAAGAAGCGGGCTGCGAGCAGCCACCCGCGGCGGCGATGAGATTGGGCGGTCCGCATCCTTGTCGGGGCGGGCGAACAAGAAGCAGACTTGAACGATGGAGGAAAAGTCGATGTTGAAGAAGATGACGATTGCCGCGGCGATCTCCGCCGCTGCGCTGCTGGCTGCGACCAATGCGGGCATGGCGCAGACCAAGCTCAAATGGGCTCATGTCTACGAGACGTCGGAGCCGTTCCACACCGCCTCTGTCTGGGCCGCGCAGGAGATCGGCAAGCGCACCAACGGGCGCTATCAGATCGAGGTCTATCCGGCCTCCCAGCTCGGCAAGGAGGCCGACATCAACCAGGGCCTGTCGCTCGGCTCGGTCGACATTATCATCTCCGGCTCGAGCTTCGCGGCCAAGAGCTTCCCGCCGATCGGCGTGACCTATTATCCCTACACCTTCCGTGATGCCGACCATCTGCTCGCCTACACCAAGAGCGACATCTTCAAGGAGCTCGCCAAGGGCTATGAGGACAAGAACGGCCACCACATCGTCGCGGTGACCTATTACGGCGTGCGCCAGACCTCGTCGAACAAGCCGATCAAGACCTGCGCCGACATGAAGGGCTTGAAGATTCGCGTGCCCGACGTGCCGGCCTATCTGGCGATGCCGCGCGCCTGCGGCGCCAACACCGCGCCGATCGCCTTCGCCGAAGTCTATCTCGCGCTCCAGAACGGCACCGTCGAGGCGCAGGAGAATCCGCTGACCACGATCGAGGCCAAGAAGTTCTACGAGGTGCAGAAGCACATCGTGCTGACTGGCCATATCGTCGATCACCTCAACACCGTGGTCGCCGGCGCGCTGTGGAAGAAGCTCTCCGACGAGGACAAGAAGATCTTCACCGACGTGGCGCAGGAAGCCGCCGCCAAGGCCACCGGAGAGATCAAGCAGAACGAGGCCAAGCTGGTCGCCTTCTTCAAGGAGAAGGGCTTGAGCGTGACCGAGGTCGACAAGAACGAGTTCCGCGACACCGTGCTGAAGAACGTTGCGTTCGAGACCTTTGGTTATCGCAAGGCCGACTGGGAGCGGATTCAGGCGGTCAAGTAACCGATGCCCGTCGTTCCGGAGCGACGCGTAAGCGTCGAATCCGGAAACCTCGAGATTCCGGGTTCGGCTCTTCGAGCCGCCCGGAATGACGATTGAGACGTTTGAGGAGCAACCCCATGTCGACCGCCGAAATACACCGGCAGATCACCGCGGACGAGATCGCCCACACCTTCGAGGAGGAGGCGACGCCGGAGGTCGATCTCGGCATCTACGCGTTCGAGGATTGGGTGGCGCTGGCGATCTTCTGGGTGATGGCGCTCGCCGTCTTCCTCCAGTTCTTCACCCGCTACGTGCTCAACGACAGCTACGCCTGGACCGAGGAGATCGCGACCTATTGCCTGATCGGCGTGGTCTTCATCGGCGCCGCGATGTGCGTGCGGCTGTCGCGGCACATCCAGGTCGATCTCGTCTATCGCTATCTGCCGCGGCCCGTGGGCCGTGCGCTGTCGACGGTGATCGACCTGATCCGGATCACCTTCTTCGGCTACGCCACCAAGCTGGTCTGGGTCTACATCCAGATCATCG
The DNA here is from genome assembly GCF_004114935.1 of Bradyrhizobium zhanjiangense. Classification (NCBI taxonomy): domain Bacteria; kingdom Pseudomonadati; phylum Pseudomonadota; class Alphaproteobacteria; order Hyphomicrobiales; family Nitrobacteraceae; genus Bradyrhizobium; species Bradyrhizobium zhanjiangense. Next base: position 8,208,022 of record NZ_CP022221.1, on the reverse strand, counting down.
GCGACGAGCAGATGACCACGATCAACTTCCCCAAGAACTATGTCTATTACGCCGTGCTGCTCGGTTTCGTGCTGATGTTCCTTCGCTCGGTGCAGGCGGCGCTGCAACACTGGCGGCAGGGTTATTCGGTCCTCGAACGTCCCGGTGCCTACGACGGATCGGAGATATAACATCATGCTGCTGTTGCTCGGAGGCTTTCTCATCCTGATGCTGCTCGGCGTTCCCGTGGCGATTGCCATGGCCGCGTCGTCGCTGCTCTACATCCTGGTCAGCGGCGTGACGCCCGACGTCACGCTGGCGCAGCGCATGATCGCCGGCGTCGAGAGCTTTCCGCTGCTTGCCGTGCCGTTCTTCATCCTGGCCGGCAACCTCATGAACATTGCCGGCGTCACCGGGCGCATTTACAAATTCGCCGTCGCGCTGGTCGGGTGGATGCGCGGCGGCCTCGGTCACGTCAACATCATCGGCTCGGTGATCTTCTCCGGCATGTCCGGCACCGCGATCGCGGACGCCGCCGGTCTCGGCACCATAGAGATCAAGGCGATGAAGGACCACGGCTACTCTACTGAGTTCTCGGTCGGCGTCACCGCAGCCTCGGCGACGCTCGGGCCGATCATCCCGCCGTCGCTGCCCTTCGTGATCTACGGCATGATGGCGAACGTCTCGATCGGCGCGCTGTTTCTCGGCGGCGTCATTCCCGGCATCGTCCTGACCCTGTTCATGATGGCCACCGTCACCTATTTCGCGCACAAGAACAAATGGGGCAGCGATACGCCGTTCTCCTGGCCGCAGCTCGGCTCGGCCGGGCTCGAGATCGTCATCGTGCTCTCGTTTCCCCTCGCGATCTGGCTGATGGTGCTGGCCGGTCTTTCGGTCAACATGGCGGTGGTCATCGGTCTCGGCACGCTGCTGGTGATCGACTGGTATTTCGACTTCTCGGCGGTGATGGCGCTGATGGCGCCGGTGATCCTGATCGGCGGCATGACGCTCGGCTGGTTCACGCCGACGGAAGCCGCGGTCGCCGCCGTGATCTGGTCGCTGTTCCTCGGCCTCATCCGCTACCGCACCATGACGCTGCAAACGGTGGCGAAGGCGACCTTCGACACCATCGAGACCACGGCCTCGGTGCTGTTTATCGTCACGGCAGCCTCGATCTTCGCCTGGCTGCTGACGGTGTCACAGGCCGCGCAGACGTTGTCGGACTGGATGCTCAGCGTCACCCACAACAAATGGGTGTTCCTGGCACTCGCCAACGTCCTGATCCTGTTCGTCGGCTGCTTCATCGACACCACGGCGGCGATCACCATTTTGGTGCCGATCCTGCTGCCGATCGTGCTCAAGCTCGGCATCGATCCCATTCATTTCGGCCTGATCATGACGCTGAACCTGATGATCGGCCTGCTGCACCCGCCGCTCGGCATGGTGCTGTTCGTGCTTGCCCGCGTGGCAAAGCTCTCGGTCGAGCGCACGACGGTGGCGATCCTGCCCTGGCTGGTGCCGCTGATGCTCGCGCTGATCGCGATCACCTACATTCCCGACCTGACCCTCTGGCTGCCAAAATACATGGGACTCTCCAAATGACCTCCACTGCTCTCGCCGCAACCCTGTTCGGACCAGAAGACCTGCGCATGATCGAGCATCCGCTCGACAAACTCAGTGACGGCATGGTGCGCATCCGCTTCGGCGCCGGCGGCATCTGCGGTTCGGACATGCATTATTTCCGTCACGCCCGCACCGGCGATTTCGTGGTGAAGTCACCGCTGGTGCTCGGCCACGAGATCTCCGGTGAGGTCGTGGAGATCTCTGGCGCCACGGCGAACCTGAAGGTCGGTGACCGCGTCGCGGTCAATCCGTCGCGCTGGTGCGGCCATTGCGTCGCCTGCCGCGAAGGCCGGCCGAACCTCTGCGAGAACATCTACTTCATGGGCTCGGCCTCGAAGACGCCGCACATGCAGGGCGGCTTCGCCAATTTCTTCGATGCGATCCCGGCGCAGTGCGTGAAGATCCCGGATCACGTGTCCTATCAGGCTGCGGCGCTGGCCGAACCGCTCGCGGTCTGCCTGCACGCGGTCGCGCGCGCCGGCAACATCGAGGGCAAGCGCGGCATTATCTTCGGCGCCGGCCCGATCGGGCTTCTGACCATGCTCGCCGCACACCGCGCCGGCATGACTGATGTCACGGTGGCCGACATCGCGCCGGCGCCACTGGCTTTCGCAAGCCGGCTCGGCGCCTCGCATGTCGAGAACGTCTCGGGCGGGGAGGAGGGTCTGAAGGCGCAGGCCGCTTCGCGACCCTATGACGTCGCGTTCGAGGTCTCCGGCACGGCCGCGGGGCTTGCGAGCGCGATCGGCATCGTGCGGCGCGGCGGCGACGTGGTGCAGATCGGCAATCTGCCGGGCGGGCAGATCCCGACCCCGTCGAACGCGGTGATGGCCAAGGAGATCGACCTGCGCGGCTCGTTCCGCTTTGGCTTCGAGTTCATGACGGCGGTGGAACTGATCGCGGCCGGTAGTGTCGATGTGCTGTCGCTGGTCACCGCCGAACGGCCGCTGTCGACCGCGCCCGATGCGCTCAGGCTGGCACTCGACCGCTCGCAGAGCGTCAAAGTCGTGCTGACCGCGAACTGATTGGAGAACTGGCATGATGCTGGAAGGATGGCGCTGGTACGGGCCGGACGATCCGGTCTCGCTCGACGATGTCAGGCAGGCCGGCGCGACCGACATTGTCTCCGCGCTGCATCAGGTACCGATCGGGGAAGCCTGGACGCGCAAGGCGGTCGAGGAGCGCAAGAATTTCATCGAGAACGGCCAGCCCGGCCGCTCGCAACTGACCTGGTCGGTGGTGGAATCGATTCCGATCCCCGACGACGTCAAGCGGCTCGGGGGCAAGGCGACGAAGTCGATCGAGGCGTGGATCGCAAGTCTTGAAGCCGTGGCCGCTTCCGGCATCAAGATCATCTGCTACAATTTCATGCCTGTCGTCGACTGGTGCCGCACCGATCTGGAATGGGAGCTGCCGAACGGCGCCCGTGCCATGCGCTTCGACCAGGACCGCTTTGCAGCCTTCGAGCTGCATATCCTCAAGCGACCTGCCGCCGTGCAGGAGTATTCGCCGGAGCAGCAGGCGCGCGCGAAACAGCTGTTCGACCAGATGAGCCAGGCCGATATCGACTATCTCATCATGGTCATTGCCAGCGCGCTGCCGGGCTCGACCACCGAGCCGATGACCATCCCGCAATTCCGCGACCGGCTGGAAACGTACCGCGACATCACGCCGAAGATCCTGCGGCGGCATCTCGCCGAATTCCTGGGCCGTGTCGCGCCGGTCGCCGAGCAATTAGGGGTGTCGCTGACGCTGCATCCGGACGATCCGCCGCGGCCGCTGTTCGGCCTGCCGCGGATCGCATCCAGCGCCGACGACTATCAGGCGCTGTTCGACGCCGTGCCGTCGAAGGCCAACGGCATCTGCCTGTGCACGGGATCGCTCGGCGTGCGGCCTGAGAACAATCTGCCTGAAATGGCGGAGCGCTTTGGCCCTCGCATCGCTTTTGCCCATCTGCGCGCGACCAAGCGCGAGGCGGACGGCCTGTCGTTCTACGAGTCCGATCATCTCGACGGCGACGTCGACATGGTCGCAGTGCTTAAGGCGCTGCTAAAGGAGAATGCGCGGCGTTCCCGAGACAAGAGAATCGTGTTCCGTCCCGATCACGGCCACCGCATGCTCGACGACCTCGCCGCCACCAAGCGCACCAATCCCGGCTACACCGCGATCGGCCGCCTGCGCGGCCTCGCCGAACTCCGCGGCGCGATCAGGGCGATCGAGCATCGGTGAACTCTTCGCCTCTCCCCGCTTGCGGGGAGAGGCCGGAATGCGCGCTGAAAGCGCGGATTCCGGGTGAGTCGCCGCGAGTCAGATAACCGCTATACGAAAGCCCCACCCACATCGTCATTGCGAGCGTAGCGAAGCAATCCCTCCGCGGAAAGACTCTGGATTGCTTAGCTGCGCTCGCAATGACGTGGGCGGAGAGGTGCCGCACCCCAACGCGTCCTCAATAACACGCCGCCATCGCGCCGAGTTTCGGATAGAGCCGGTCAATCGCGGCGATCTCGCTTTTCATCTGGGCGATGATCCAGTCGCGGATCTCGACGGCGATGGGGCGCATCGGTCGGTTGCGCGGCGGCAGGAATTCGCAGACGCGGCGCGTGGTGGTGAGGGTATCGGAGGCCGGCACTAGCGCGCCGGTGAGAAGCCAGTGCGAGGCCACCGTCAGCCAGCCGAGCGCGATGCCCTGGCCGAGCAGCGCGGCCTGCACCACCACGGCATAGTCGGTGAAGCTCAGCGCCTTGGCCGCGCCGCGGCGCCCGGTGAGGAGCGATGCGTAATCGGCGGCCCAGTCGCCCGGCGTCTCGGCGAGGCGGATGATGGTGTTGCCTTCAGTGGGATCGGTCTCGCCAAGATAGCCGGGGCTGCACATCGGCAGCATGACTTCCTTCATGATCAGCGTGCCGCCGGACGACGGCTCGTCGCGATCGCGAAAGCGCATGCCGAGATCGACATTGTCCACCGGCCCCCGCAGCGCGCCGGAGATCAGCTGGAAGCGCAGATCGACTTGCGGAAACTGCTTCTGGAGCTTGTCGATGCGCGGCATCAGCCAATGCGTGGTGAAGGCGGAGGAGACCGACAGCGTCACCGTCTCGGTGCCCTTGCGCCGCCGTTCGATTTCCACGAGGCCGCTCTCGATGCTGCGGAAGCCTTCGAGCACGCGGCGATACAGCAGTTCGCCTTCTTCGGTGAGCACCGCGCGTCCGGCCGTGCGATCGAACAGGCGAACGCCGAGATGCTCCTCGAGTTGGCCGAGCATCCGGCTCACCGCCGGCTGCGTGACGTTCAATTCTGCGGCCGCCGCGGTGAAGCTGCCATTGCGCGCCGCCGCGTCGAAGACGAACAGGGCGTTGCTGGACGGCAGCATGCGGCGCAACTCGGGCATAACCTCATGTTATGAGCCGCGTGAGAATTTGGCAATTGCCGAGTTTTGCCAAGTCTGGTGTCATTGGCATGACAGCCCAAAAGACAGGGCCTGCGGAGGAAGATTTGGTGCGGTGCACGCTTCGTCCGTGAGTGCTCGGAATCCCTGTCTATAAAGCAGGCTTATGGCGCGCAGTGAGGCACGCCATCACACGGACGTGGCGAGGGTCGATCGTTGGACAAGCGAGCGGAAAGCGTCGAGATCAAGTCCGCGAGCAAGACGTACGGCGCGGTTCGCGCCCTCGATGACGTGTCCCTCAATGTCGGCGCCGGCGAGTTCGTCTCGCTGCTCGGCCCGTCCGGTTCCGGCAAGACCACGCTGCTCGGCATTTTGGGCGGCTTCATCCTGCCATCTAGCGGAGCAATTCTCTTCGGCGGCCGCGACGTCACCTGGATGCCGCCGCACAAGCGCGATCTCGGCGTCGTGTTCCAGAACTACGCGCTGTTCCCGCATATGAGCGTCGGCGAGAATGTCGCCTTTCCCTTGCGCGCGCGCCGGCTGCCGAAAGCGAGCTGGCCTGACAAGGTGCGCGCAGCGCTCGCGATGGTCGGCCTCGCCGGCTATGAGGCGCGCGGCATCGCGCAGCTCTCCGGCGGCCAGCGCCAGCGCGTGGCGCTGGCCCGCGCCATGATCTTCGAGCCGCGGCTGATCCTGATGGACGAGCCGCTCTCCGCGCTCGACAAGCAGCTGCGCGAATCCATGCAGATCGAGCTGCGCGCGCTGCACAAGCGCATCGGCGCCACCATCATCTACGTCACCCATGATCAGCGTGAGGCGCTGACCATGAGCGATCGGGTCGCCGTGATGAAGGACGGCAGGCTGATCCAGATCGACGTGCCCGAGCGGTTGCACGATCATCCCGCAAATTCCTTTGTCGCGAGTTTCATCGGGGAAGCGACGATGCTGCCCGTTCGCCGTGTCGATGCGGCCAGCGTCGCGCTCGGCAACGCGCTGCTGCGCAGCGCCCGTGCCATTCCGGATGGCGATGCGTTGATGCTCGCCGTGCATAGCGAAAAACTGCTGATCGACGACGGCGTGCAGGATGCCGCCTGTAACCGGCTGACGGGCACGGTCACCGACATCGTCTATCAGGGCGAGAGCCTACGTGTCTTCCTGGCGCTGGAAGGCGGCATCGCGCTGAGCCTGCGCCAGCCGAGCTACCATCAGGCCTACAGCCGCATTCCGCCGCTCGGCGGCAGTCTCACCGTCACCCTTCACCCCGAGGACACCATCGTGGTGCCCCGGGTGGACTGAAGCCTTGTTGCAACCTGAGAGAAGAAACGAACATGTCGACCCAAGCCGCGTTCAGCAATTTCAAGGTTCTCACCTTCGACGTCGTCGGCACCTTGATCGATTTCGAGACCGGTGTGCTCGCCGCGGTGCGCAGGATCTCGGGCAAGACGCCAGCCGAGCTCAGCGACGACCAGATCTTCGAATCCTACAAGCGCGGTCGTGACAAGCATTACGAGCGCTCGAGCGAGGTGATGTTCCACGTCTACCGCTATCTCGCCAAGGAGCTCGGGCTGCCGGCCGACGATGCGTCCTGCGACGTGTTCCAGCTCGCCGTGCTGCGCTGGGGGCCGTTCCCGGACTCGGTCGAGGCGCTCAAGCGCCTGCGCACCAAATTCCGGCTGGTCGCGATGACCAATGCCGATCGCGTTGCGCTCTCCTGTTACGCGCATGCGCTCGGCAATCCCTTCGACGACACGGTCTGCGCCGACGACACCGGCGTGGCCAAGCCGAACCCGGAATTCTTCGCCTACAACAAGGGTCGCCAGTCCGCCTTCGGCTACAAGCAGTCCGACATCCTGCACGTCGCGCAGAGCCAGTACCACGACATCGGGATCGCGCGGAAGCTCGGCTACAAGGTGTGCTGGATCGAGCGCCGCCAGGGCATTGCCGGCTTCGGCGGCACGCCGGCGGTGGAGACGCTGACCAAGCCGGATTTCCATTATCCGACGCTGAAGGCGCTCGCCGACGCCGCTATCGGCCCGGCGGCCTGAGTCCGTGAGCGCAGGCATGACACGGGACTGGAGCGCGCTGCCGTCAGCCAATTCGCTGTGGGCCGCCACGGCCGAGCCGGCGCGCGAGTTTCCGGTTCTGTCGGGCGAGCGACAGGCGGATGTGGTGATCATCGGTGCGGGCTATACCGGCCTCTCCGCTGCGCACCACATCGCCAGAAGCGGGCTCGCACCGGTCGTGCTGGAGGCCAACCGCCCCGGCTGGGGCGCGAGCGGCCGCAATGGTGGGGTGATCACCGCGAAATTCCGCCTCTCGTTCCGCGAGATCGATGCCGTGCACGGCCGCGCCATGGCGCGGCGCATGTACGAGATCGCGCATGAATCGACCGACATGGTCGAAGAACTCGTCTCCGAGTTCGGCATCACCAGCGCAAACCTCACCCGCACCGGCCAGGTCAAGGCGGCGCATAACGAGACGACGCTGAAGGCCGCGATCGACGAAGCCAACTGGATGACGCGCGAGATGGGCGATGCGGAGGTCCGCATCCTCGACAAGCGCGGCGTGCGCGAGGAGACCGGCTCGGACGTCTTTGTCGGCGGTGTGCTCAATTCCGGCTCGGGCGGCATTCATCCGCTGAATTATCTGCGCGGCCTTGCCGACGGCGTCGCGCGCCGCGGCGTTGCCATCTTCCAGGAGTCGCCGGTGCTCAAACTCCGGCGGGAGAATGGCGGCATCGTCGCCGAGACGCCGAAAGGCGCGGTGCGGGCGAAGCAGGCGATCATCGCCACCAACAGCTATTCGGATCTGACCGATGCCACCGCGCAGATGCAGCGCACGCTGATCCCGTTCCGCAGCGCCATCATTGCCACCGACAGGCTGCCGCGCAATCTCGCCGGCAAGCTGATGCCGACGGGGCGCACCTATACCGAGACCAAGCGCATGATGCGCTGGTTCCGGATGGTCGACAATCGCGTGATCTTCGGCGGCCGTGGCGCCTTCGGCAAGCAGGATTCCGAACCGGCGTTTGATGCGTTGCGCAAGGCGATGGTCGGCATCTTCCCCGATCTCGCCGATATCCCGCTCGCCTATAAATGGTCGGGCCTTGTCGCGATGACGCTGGACCAGGTGCCGCATATCGGCCGGCTCGACGACCGCACGCTGGTCTCGATGGGCTACAATGGCGCCGGAGTCGCAATGTCGAGCCTGATGGGCCGCTATCTCGCCGCCTTCGTGCGCGGCGAGACACCCGAGGTCGGCCTGCTCGATATCAGGCGCATGAAAGCGATTCCGTTCTATCCGCTGCGCGAGCCCGCCGTGCGCTTGGTCGCCGGCTGGTACCAGTTTCTCGATGCGATCGGTCAGTGAGATCTATTTGGAGGAGGTGAGGATGACGACGAAGCAGAAGTTTGGATTTGGCTGCGCATTGCTTGGTGCAATCGGATTGACCACCACGGCTGCCAGTGCCGCCGAGCAGATCACCTTCGTCTCGCAGGGCGGCGCCTATCAGCAGGCGCAGACGGTGGCGATCCTCGATCCCTCCGCCAAGAAGCTCGGCATCACCATCAACCAGGACTCCATTCCCGACGCCTGGCCCGCGATCAAGACCCAGGTCGGCAGCGGCAAGCCGATCTGGGATGTTGTCGACACCCCGACCGGCTATTGCCTGCGCGGCGGCGAGCAGGGGCTGATCGAGAAGCTCGACTTCTCCAAGATCCCGAACGCAGCGGCGATGCCTGAGGCCTATCGCAGTCCCTATTCGGTGTCCTACGAATTCTATTCCAGCGTGCTGGCCTACAGCCAGAAGACGTTCCCGAAGGATGCGCCGAACAGCTGGGCCGATTTCTGGGACGTCAAGAAATTCCCCGGCCGCCGGGCGCTGCGCAACCATCCGATCGCCACGCTCGAGGCGGCGCTGATGGCGGACGGCGTTTCGCCCGACAAGCTCTATCCGCTCGACGTCGACCGCGCCTTCAAGAAGCTGGAAGAGATCAAGCCGCACATCACGGTGTGGTGGACCTCGGGCGCGCAGTCGGCGCAGCTGCTCAATGACGGTGAGGTCGACATGGAGATGGCCTGGAACGGCCGCGTCAGCGCGGTCGCCAAGGAAGGCGCCAAGGTGGCCTTCACCTACAACCAGGGCATCCTGCAGAGCACTTCGCTCTGCATCCTCAAGGGCGCGCCGAATCACGAGACGGCGGTGAAGTTCCTCAACGAGGCCGTCGATCCCGTGCACCAGGCCAACCTGCCGCTCCACATCGACTACGGCCCCGGTAATCCGAAGGCGTTCGAGACCAATGTGATCAAGCCCGAGCGCGCCGCGCAATTGCCGAGCGAGCCGGCCAACGCGGCCAAGCAGGCGCTGATGTCGTATGCCTGGTGGTCCTCGCCCGCGGGCGAAGCGGCCGAGAAGCGCTGGGCGTCGTTCATGCAGAAGTGAGCGAGGCAGCCTTGACGACATCCGTGTCCGATCCATCGCAGAAGCATCAGCGCCGCGAGCACGGCCTGATGCTGGCGCTGGTGTCGCCGGCACTGCTGGTGATCTTGGCTCTGATCGTGCTGCCGGTCGGTTGGCTCGCCTGGCAGTCGGTCTACCACGACGGCTTTACGCTGGAGAATTATCGCCGCGTGTTCACCGAAGATGTCTATTGGCGCAGCTTTGCGCTGACCTTCGAGATCAGTCTCGCGGTCACATTGATTGCGCTGCTGCTCGGCTATCCCGTGGCCTATCTCGCCAACTCGTTGCCGAAAGCGTGGAGCATCCTCGTCCTGTCGCTGGTCGTGCTGCCGTTCTGGACCAGCGTGCTGGTCCGGGCCTATGCGTGGCTGGCGCTGCTGCAGCGCACCGGCGTGATCAACCAGTTCCTGCGCTATCTGGACGTGATCTCCGAGCCGCTCGCGCTGGTCCACAACACGTTCGGCACGGTGGTTGCGACCGTCCACATCCTGCTGCCGTTCATGGTGCTGCCGCTCTATGCCACCATGCAGAAAATCCCCGGCGATCTCATGCAGGCCGGCGCCAGCCTGGGTGCGAGCCCGTCGTTGACGTTCTTCCGCGTGTTCCTGCCGCTGTCGCTGCCGGGCGTGCTCGCTGGCTGCACCATGGTATTCGTGCTCTGCCTCGGCTTCTACATCACGCCGGAGCTGCTCGGCGGCGGCCGCACCGTGATGGTGTCGATGCTGGTGAGCCGCAATGTCGAGCTCTACAACCAGTTCGGGGCGGCCAGCGCGGTCGCGGTGGTGCTGCTCCTGAGCGTGCTCCTGATCTTCTTCGTCGTCAGCCGCTTCATCTCGCTCGATCGTGTGTTGGGGCAGAAATGATGCGCGCCTCGCCCGCACGGATTGCGCTCTACGTGATCAGCGCGCTGGTGCTGGTCTATCTGATCCTTCCCGTGCTGATCATCGCGCCGATCTCGTTCTCGAGCGCGCGCTTCCTGACCTTCCCGCCGCCGTCGTTCTCGCTGCGCTGGTACCAGCAATATTTCGCCAACTCCGCCTGGATGCAGGCGACGCGGGTGACGCTGACGGTCGCGCTGTTGACCGTCGTGATCGCGACCCCGCTCGGCGTGGCCGCCGCCTATGCCATCAGCCAGTCGAAGCTGCGCATCATGCGCATCATTCACATGGCGCTGCTGCTGCCGCTGGTGGTGCCGATCATCATCACCGCGGTCGGCATCTTCTTCGTCTATGCCAAGGTCGGCCTGGTCGCGACCATGCCCGGCCTCGTGCTCGCGAACGTGATGTTGGGATTGCCCTATGTCGTCATCTCGGTGCTCGCGGGCCTGCAGAGCTTCGACCCCGCGCAGGAGATGGTGGCGCGCAGCCTCGGCATGAACCGCCTGCGCAGCTTCTTCGCGGTGACGCTGCCACAGATCAAGTCCAGCGTGCTCGCCGGCGGCATCTTCGCTTTCATCTCGGCGATGGACGAGACCATCGTCGCGCTGTTCATCTCCGGCGGCCAGTTCCAGCCGCTGACCAAGCGCATGTTCACCGCGCTCCGCGACGAGATCGACCCGACCATCGCTGCGATCTCGACGCTGATGACGGCGGCCTCCTTCATGCTGGTGCTACTGGCGAGCACGCGGCAGAAGAGGAGCGGGTGAGGAGAGTTATTGTCGTCCTGGCGAAGGCCAGGACCCATTACCCCCAGGGAGTGTTTTGGCGAAGATTGGTCGTTCGGGATTAGTACCATCCGCAACCGACAGACCTCGCGGTATGGATCCTGGCCTCGCCAGGACGACAGCTGAGTTTGCGGCGCGCCGCACCCTCACCCCTTCGCCCCCAGCCAGGCCAAAATCATCTCCACGATCTGGGTGCGGCTCTTCGCCAACACCCCGGGTTCGCTGAGGTCGCGGTCGAACAGCGCACCAAACGTGTCGCGGTTGGCGACGCGGAAGAAGCAGTAGGAGGAGATGGCGAGGTGCAGGTCGATGGCGTCGACGTCGTCGCGGAAGACGCCTTCGTCGCGGCCACGCTTCAGGATACCGTCGAGCGTCGCGATCACGCTGGCGTTGAGCTGGCGCAGCTGCGGGTTCTGCTTCAGATGCTTGCCATGGTGGATATTCTCGATGCTGACGAGGCGGATGAAGTCCGGATTGCGTTCGTCATGGTCGAAGGTGGCCTCGATCAGGCGGCGCAATCCCTCGCGAGCGTCGCAGCTTTCGATGTCGAGCTGGTCCTCCAGCGCGCGGATTCTGCGATAGGCCTCTTCGAGCACCGCGAGGTAGAGCTGCTCCTTGCCGCCAAAATAATAGTAGATCATCCGCTTCGACGTGCGCGTCCGTGCGGCGATGGCGTCGACCCGCGCGCCGGAATAGCCCTCGCGGGCGAATTCGGTCATCGCCACTTCGAGGATGTCGCGCTTGGTGCGCTCGGGGTCGTTGGTGCGCTTTAATGGGGGCGGCATGCGTTCGAGCATCATCCCATGGCGAAATCGGCCGCCGTCTCGGCATGAATTGCCGTCGTGTCGAACGTCTCGACTGAGGTGTCGTTCGGGCCGACCAGCATCGTGATCTCGGTACAGCCGAGGATGATGCACTCCGCGCCGGCCGTGACGAGCGCTGCCATCACCTCCTGATAGCGCCGGCGCGAGGGAGCGGTGACAGTTCCAAGGCACAGCTCATCGTAGATGATGCGGTTCACGTCGGCGCGGGCGTCGGCGGGAGGAACCAGGACGTCGAGATCATGCGCGCGCAGCCGGTCGATGTAAAAGTCCTGCTCCATCGTGAATTTCGTGCCGAGCAGCCCGAGCCGCCGGTACCCTTTGGCCCGGATTCGCTGGGCCGTTGCGTCCCCGATGTGAATGAATGGAACGGTCAAGCTCGACATGATGTCGGGTGCCAGTTTGTGCATCGTGTTCGTGCACAACACGATCGCACGGGCCCCGGCGCTTTCGAGCCGCCGTGCGACTTCCGCCAGGCTGGCCGCCGCCTCGCTCCAGCGATCGGCGTACTGCATTTCCTTGATCTGTTGAAAATCGTAGGAATACATCAGCAGCGGCGCCGAATGCAGCTTGCCCTTGCGGTCGCGGACCCGCTCATTGATGAGCTTATAGTAGAGTGCGGTGCTCTCCCAGCTCATGCCTCCAATCAGGCCGATGGTTTGCATTCCCATGCTCCAGACGATTTGGTCCGGCCGGATCGTAGACGAAGACGACGAAGCTCGCCATCGTGATGGGGAAATAGACGGGTTGACGTGTGGCCCATGGCGGACGCCGGGATTGCGCGGACGCGGACGTGGCCTCAAAGCCCGATCAGTGCAAACGGCAAGGGCGGGCATGACGCCTGCGCAGGCGGCGAGAAGCCTTTCGATCTTGCGCGTCCTGTCGGCCTGTCCTACGCCAATTCCGCACATAATGGCGAGGCGCTCGGGCGCATCGCCAAAGCCTTGAGGGAGCCGTCATGACCATTCGCAACACCCGCACCGGGGGCCAGATCCTGATCGACCAGCTGGTCGCGCAAGGGGTCGAGCGCGTTACCTGCGTGCCGGGCGAGAGCTATCTGGCGGCGCTCGATGCGCTGCATGACAGCCCGATCGACGTCGTGATCTGCCGCGCCGAAGGCGGCGCCGCGATGATGGCGGAGGCCTATGGCAAGCTCACTGGCCGCCCCGGAATCTGCTTCGTCACCCGCGGACCCGGCGCGACCAATGCCAGCCACGGCGTCCACATCGCGATGCAGGATTCGACGCCGATGATCCTGTTCGTCGGCCAGGTCGACACCGGCATGCGCGACCGCGAGGCGTTCCAGGAGCTCGACTACAAGGCGGTGTTCGGCACCATGGCGAAATGGGCGGTCGAGATCGATCGCCCCGATCGCATTCCGGAGCTGGTGGCGCGCGCGTTCCGCGTCGCCATGCAGGGCCGCCCGGGTCCCGTGGTGATCTCGCTGCCCGAGAACATGCTGACCGAGACCGCGGCGGTTGCGGACGCCATGCGGATCGAGCCTGCGGTGAGCTGGCCGGCGCCGGCCGACATCGAAAAGCTCGGCGCCATGCTCGCCACCGCCAAGGCGCCGCTCGTCATCCTTGGCGGCTCGCGCTGGACCGACGAGGCGACCAGGAGCATCGCGCGATTCGCCGAGCGGTTCGACCTGCCGGTTGCGACCTCGTTCCGCCGGGCCTCGCTGATCGACGCCGACCATTCGCATTACGCCGGCGATCTCGGCATCGGGCCGAGCCCGGGGCTGAAGGCGCGCATCGAGGGCGCCGACGTCATTCTGCTCATCGGCGGCCGCATGTCGGAGATGCCGTCCTCGTCCTACACGCTGCTCGACATTCCGACCCCGCAGCAGAAGCTGATCCACGTGCATCCGGGCTCGGAAGAGCTCGGCCGCGTCTATCAGCCGGCCCTTGCGATCCAGGCGACGCCCGCCGCATTCGCCGCCGCGGTCGAAACGCTGAAGCCTTCCGGTGCGGTGGCCTGGAAGGGCGAAGCGGCGAAAGCACATGCCGATTATCTTGCCTGGACCGAGAAGGCGCGCGAGCTGCCGGGCAGGTTCCAGTACGGCGAGGTCATGACCTGGCTGCGCGACCGCCTGCCGAAGGACGCGATCGTCTGCAACGGCGCAGGCAATTATGCCGGCTGGATCCATCGTCATCACCGCTTCCACAGCTTTGCCGCGCAGCTTGCGCCGACCTCGGGCTCGATGGGCTATGGCGTGCCGGCGGGCGTGCTGGCAAAACGGCAATATCCGGATCGCGTCGTCATCGCCTTTGCCGGTGACGGCTGCTTCCTGATGAACGGCCAGGAGTTCGCGACCGCCGTGCAGTACGATGCGCCGCTGATCGTGATCGTCGTCGACAATTCGCAATACGGCACCATCCGTATGCACCAGGAGCGCGACTATCCCGGCCGCGTCGTCGGCACCCAGCTCAAGAACCCCGATTTCGCGCTGTACGCGAAGGCGTTCGGCGGCCATGGCGAGCGCGTCGAGCGCACCGAGGAGTTCGCACCCGCGTTCGAGCGCGCGCTCGCCTCGGGCAAGCCGTCCATCCTCCACTGCATCATCGATCCGCGCGCGATCTCGGTCGGCAAGGATTTTGTGCCAGCGGTGAAGGCTTAAGCGATGGCGACCGGCCGCCACGTCGCCATCATCGGCGCCGGCGCGGTCGGCGTGATCAGCGCCATCGAAGCGCTGCGCGAGGGCCATCGCGTCACGCTGATCGATCCGGGCGAGCCCGGTGGCGAGCAGGCGGCCAGCTACGGTAATGCCGGCTGGCTGTCGTCGCATTCGGTGATCCCGCCGGCCGAGCCGGGCGTCTGGAAGAAGGTGCCGGGTTATCTGATAGACCCGCTCGGCCCACTCGCGATCCGCTGGTCGTATCTGCCGAAGGTGCTGCCCTGGCTGATCAAATATCTGCTCTCGGGTTGGACGGAGGCGCGGGTCGAGAAGACGGCGTTCGCGCTGCGCGATCTGTTGAAGGACGCACCGCTTCTGCACAAAAAGCTCGCGGAGGAGGCGGGCGTGCCTGAATTGATCGAGCGTAACGGCGTGATGCATGTGTTCCCGTCGCGCGGCAATTTCGACAACGATCTCGGCTGGCATCTACGCAAGAAGGTCGGTGTCGAATGGCTCGAGCTCAACGCCGATGAGATGCGCCAGCGGGAGCCGGACCTGCATCCGCGCTACACGTTTGGTGTGGTGGTGGAGGAGGCCGGCCGCTGCCGCAATCCCGGCGCTTATGTCGCGGCCCTCGCGCAACATGCGATGGCAAGCGGTGCGAAGCACGTCCGGGCCAAGGCAACGGGTCTCAAGCTCTCCGGCAACACGCTCGTCGCCGTCGTCACCGAGACCGGCGAGATCCCTTGCGATGCCGCCGTGGTGGCGGCGGGCGCCCGCTCGAAGCAATTGACTGCGTCGGTCGGCGATCCGCTGCCGCTCGAGACCGAGCGTGGCTATCACGTCATGATCGAGAACCCGGAATCGGGGCCGCGCAGCTCGATGATGGCGTCAGATGCGAAGATGGTGGTGAACTGGACCGACAAGGGCCTGCGTGCCGCCGGCACGGTCGAGATCGCCGGCTTAGAGGCCGCGCCGAACTGGAAGCGTGCCGAGATTCTGCGCAACCACCTCTTCAGCATGTTCCCAAAACTGCCGAAGGACATTCCAGCCTCGCGCATCAAAACCTGGTTCGGTCATCGGCCGAGCATGCCGGATGGACGGCCCTGCATCGGCTATGCGCGGGCCTCGCGCGACATCGTCTATGCCTTCGGCCATGGCCATGTCGGCCTGGTCGGCTCGGCGCGTACCGGCCGGCTCGTCGCGCAGCTCCTCAGCGGCAAGCAGCCTGAGATCCCGCTCGCGCCGTTCGCACCCGATCGTTTCCTCTGAGAACGCACCATGACCCATCCAGCCAATTCGTCCTCCCGAATCGCCCGTGGCGGCAAGGCCATCTATGGCGCGCCGCTGGGCATCTTGATGCTGGAAGCGCGCTTTCCCCGCATTCCCGGCGACATGGGCAACGGCACGACCTGGCCGTTCCCCGTGCTGTATCGCGTGGTGAGCGGCGCCTCGCCGGAGAAGGTGGTGCTGAACGGCGCGGCCGGCCTGCTGCCTGATTTCATCGACGCGGCGAAGGACCTGGTGCGGCTCGGCGCCGAAGCGATCACCACCAATTGCGGCTTCCTGTCGCTGTTCCAGAAGGAGATCGCGGCCGCCGTCGGCGTGCCGGTTGCGACCTCCTCGCTGATGCAGGTGCCGTGGGTGCAGGCGACCTTGCCGCCGGGCAAGCGCGTCGGCCTCGTCACCGTGTCGGGCTCGACGCTCTCGCCCGCCCATCTCGAAGGTGCCGGCGTGCCGCTCGATACGCCGCTGGTCGGCACCGAGAACGGCAAGGAATTCTTCCGCGTCCTGATCAAGGCCGAGAAGGACGACATGGATGTCGTGCAGGCCGAGCGCGACGTTGTCGAGGCCGGCAAGGCGCTCGTCGCTGGGAACCCGGATGTCGGCGCCATCGTGCTCGAATGTACCAACATGCCGCCCTATGCGGCCGCGCTTCAGGCCGAGGTCGGATTGCCGGTTTACGACATCTATTCCATGATCACCTGGTTTCATGCTGGACTGCGCCCGCGCGTCTTTGCGTGAACGCGTTCGTAAGATCGTCACAAGTCCTGGAGCGAACCCATGAAACTATCCGGCAAGGTCGCCGTCATCACCGGCGCGGCGCGCGGCATCGGCAAGGCCTGCGCGAAGAGATTCTTGGACGACGGCGTCAAGGTGGTCATCTCCGACGTCGACACGGATGCGCTCGAGAAGACGGTCAACGAGCTGGGCAAGCCCAAGGAGCTGTATGCCCTGCCGTGCCACGTCGCGCGGCGCGCGGACGTCGATCGCGCGGTCGCCACAGCAGTCCGGGAGTTCGGCCGGCTCGACATCATGGTCAACAACGCGGGCGTGGCCCGCAACCAGGACATTCTCGACATCTCCGAGCAGGATTTCGACGAGGTCATCGGCATCAATCTGAAAGGTGCGTTCTTCGGCGTGCAGGCCGCCGCGAAGCAGATGATCGCGCAGGGCGGAGGGGGCGTCATCATCAACATGTCCTCGGTGAACGCGCTGCTGGCGATTCCGACGCTTGCAACCTACGCCATCTCCAAGGGTGGCATGAAGCAACTGACGTCGGTGGCCGCTGTCGCGCTCGCTCCGCACAACATCCGCGTCGTCGCGGTCGGTCCGGGTACGATCCTGACCGATATGGTGGCGTCGTCCATCTACACTTCGGAGGAGGCCCGCAAGACCGTGATGTCGCGCACGCCGGCGGGCCGCGGCGGCGAGCCGAGCGAGGTGGCCTCCGTCGTGGCGTTCCTTGCCAGCGACGATGCGTCCTACATCACCGGGCAGACCATCTATCCGGATGGCGGCCGGCTGATCCTGAATTACACGGTGCCGGTGAAGGAAAAGTAGGGGCACCGAAAGTCGGGCAGAAGCGACGTAATCGTCACACTTTGATGTCGTCCTGGCGAAAGCCAGGACCCATTACCACCAGACGTAATTTGGCGAAGACTTGCAATAGCCATCTTGGGCGACAACAGCTGCTTGGGGCAATGGGTCCTGGCTTTCGCTAGGACGACGCAGAGAACTATCCTTCACTCCGCCGCGACCGTCATGCCGTGGCCGAGCCGCTTCGAGATGGCGCCGGCGCAGTCGCGCAGTGCATGGGCGATCGGGCTGTCCCAGCGCGCATCGAAGGTGCCTTCCGGTCCCATCGCGGTGATGACCAGCGCGACATGGCCGGAATGATCGAACACCGGTGCTGAGAACGCATTGACGCCGGGCAGGGGATCGCCGAGCGCGCGGGCGAGGCCATGCTTGCGGACTTCAGCGAGCATCTCGGCGACCTTCGCGCCTTTCACCGCGCGTTTGGGATTGTAGCCGACGCCGTGGCGGTCGAGGCCGCTTTCGAGCGCGGCATTGATGGTCTTCTCCGGCAGGAAGGCGGCGAAGGCGCGGCCGGTTGCGGTCTCCAGCAGCGCCATCACCGAGCCGGCCCGCATCACGATGTGGACGGGCTGGGCCGGCTCTTCCAGTTGCACCACGGTCGGACCGTGCGTGCCCCAGACCGCGAGCGAGACCGCGTGGCCGATCTGGCTCGCGAGCGCCGCGATCTTGGGACGCGCGATGCGCACGCCGGAGAGGCGGCGCAGGCTGATCAGGCCGAGCTCCAGCGCCAGCGCGCCGATCTCGTAGCGGCCGGTGGTCTCGTCCTGCTCGATCAGCCCGATCCGCGAAAAGCTGGCGAGATAGGGATGCGCCTTGGCCGGCGTCATGCCAGCCTCGCGGGCGAGATCGCGCAGCATCATCGGCTCGCCGCTCCTTGCAAGCGCACGGAGCAGTTCTCCGCCGACCTCGATCGACTGGATGCCGCGACTTTCCCTCTTCATGCGCCTCCTGGCGTGCGTCCGCTTAGGCCGCCTTGCGCTTGGCGGCGCTGTCGGCCAGGTGTCGTCCGGCAATGTAGCCGAAGGTCAGCGCCGGCCCAAGCGTGATGCCGGCGCCGGGATAGTTGCCGCCCATGATGCTCGCCATGTCGTTTCCGGCGGCATAGAGCCCGGGAATCACCCGGCCTTCGGCGTCGAGCGCGCGCGCGTTCTCGTCGGTGAGGATGCCGGCATAGGTGCCGAGATCGCCGACCACCATCTTGATGGCGTAGAACGGCCCGTTCTCGATCGGTGCGACGCAGGGGTTCGGGCCGTGCAGGGCATCGCCCTGGTAGCGATTATAGGCCTTCGAGCCCTTGCCAAAGGCGGCATCGTGGCCTTGCGGCGCGGTCGCATTGAACTGCTTGACGGTCTCGGTGAACGCCTTGGCATCGATGCCGGCCTTCGCCGCCAGTGCCTCCAGCGTGTCGCCACGCATGAGGTAGCCGGTCCGCAAATGATGGCCAAGCGGCATCGGGAATGGCGGCACGCAGCCGAGGCCATATTTGCGCAGCGTCTTGTGATCGCAGACGAGGAAGGCGGCAATCTCCTCGCCGGGCTTGGCGGCCTTCATCATGGCCTGGACGAAGTCGTGATAGGAATTGCCTTCATTGGCAAAGCGCCTGCCGTCGCGCATCACCGCGATCACGCCGGGCTTGGCGCGGTCGATGAAATGCGGCATCACGCCCTTTGAGCCGTCCTTGCGCGTGGTCAGCGACACCGGGACCCAGGCGGCCGCGTTCGGCAGGCGATCCTCGACATGCCCGCCGGCGCTTTCCGCAAGGCGGAGGCCGTCACCGGTGTTGCCAGTCGGTCCCGGCGAATAGTGCTCAGTGCCGGTCGGCGCATGTGGAAACATCTTTCTGCGCCGCTCGACATCGTGCGGGAAGCCGCCGCAGGCGAGCACGACGCCCTGGCGCGCAAGGACGCGCACATCGCGTCCCTCACGCGAAACGATCGCGCCGGTGACGGCGCGATTCTCGACCGTCAGCTCGCGCACCGGCGAGGACAGCCACATCGGAATCCTCAGATCGAGCGCGGATTTTGCCAGCCGTCCGGCCAGCGCATTGCCGTTGGTCAAGGTCATGCCGCGGCCGTAGCGCAGCACGTCCATGAAATGCCGCGACAGGCGCTTGGCGACATAGACCGCGGAGGCCAGCGACTTCGTCACGCGCATGAAGTGGATGATCTCCTTGCCGGAGCCTAACATCATGCCGAACACGGTCAGCTCGGGCAGCGGCATGCCCAGCGTCTTGATGTGATCGCCGAGCTCGCGGCCGTCGAACGGGCGCGTCACCATGGAGCGGCCGCCCTGCGCGCCGCCGGGTGCTTCGGCGTGGTAGTCGGGAAACACCAGCGGCATGTCGAAGCGTAGCGCGGTCTTGGTGATGAAGAAATCGACCGCCTCGGGTCCCGCGCTCAGGAATGCATCGACCCGTGCGGCGTCGTAATTGTTGCCGGCCTCGTGCCGCAGATAGGTGCGGGCCTGCTCCGGTGTTTCCTCGATGCCATAGGCCTTGGCAAGGGAGGTGCCGGGGATCCAGAGCCAGCCGCCGGAGCGGGCGGTGGTGCCGCCGAAGCGCGATTCCTTCTCGACAATGAGCACGTCGAGGCCGCGAGAACGCGCCGTGATTGCCGCCGACATGCCGGAGGCGCCTGATCCGGCCACGAGCACATCGCACTCGTAAGTCTCAATTGCGCTGCGCTCGTTACCGGTCATGCGGGCCTCACTTCTTCAAGAGTGGACATTTGGACTCGGAGACCGGGCGGAAGGCGTCCTCGCCCTTCACGGTCTTGACGATGTCCAGATATTCCCACGGCTCCTTGGACTGCTCGGGCTTTTTCACCTTGGCGAGATACATGTCGCGGATGACGCGTCCGTCCTCGCGCAACTTGCCGCCATGGACGAATGTATCCTCGATCGGCAGCTCGCGCATCTTGGCCATCACCTTGGCGGAATCGTCGGTTCCGGCGGCCTTGATGGCCTTGAGATAATGCAGCACCGAGCCGTAGACGCCGGTCTGGATCATGGTCGGCATCACCTTGGTGCGCTCGTAGAATTTCTTCGACCAAGCGCGGGTCGCCTCGTCCATGGCCCAGTAGGAGGCCGTGGTCATGTAGGTGCCCTGCGCGGCCTTGAGGCCGATCGCGTGCACGTCGGTGTCGAACATCAACAGGCCGACCAGCTTCTGACCGCCCTGGACGAGGCCGAATTCGCCGGATTGCTTGATGGCGTTGTCGGTGTCCTGGCCGGCATTGGCGAAGGCGACCACATCGGATTTCGAGCTCTGGGCCTGGAGCGCGAAGGAGGAGAAATCGGCGGTGTTGGTCGGATGCTTGACGCCGCCGAGCACCTTGCCGCCCATGTCATTGATGAAGCGGGTTGCGTCCCTCTCGAGCTGCTGGCCGAAGGCGTAGTCGGCTGTGATGAAGTACCAGGACTTGCCGCCCTCCTTGATCACGGCGGAGGCCGTCACCTTCGACAGGGCATAGGTGTCGTAAGTGAAGTGCACGGTGTTGGGGCTGCACAGCTCGTCGGTCAGCGAGCTCGCGCCGGGGCCCGAGAGCAGGGCGACCTTGCCCCGCTCGCGCACCATGTTGTGCACGGCGATCGCGATGCCGGAATTGGGAATGTCGACGACGGCATCGACCTTGCCGTTGTCGAACCAGCCGCGCACGATCTGCACGCCGACATCGGTCTTCATCTGGTGGTCGGCGCTGATGATCTCGATCGGCTTGCCGAGCACGGTCGGGCCGAATTCCTCCACCGCCATCTTCGCCGCTTCGACCGAGCCCGGTCCGCTATTGTCGCGGCCCCAGCTCGACAGATCCGTCAGCACGCCGATCCGCACCACGTCGTCGGAGACTTGCGCAGTGGCCGCTGTGGTCATGGCAGCTGAAGTCATGGCCGCGAGCATGGCGCAGGCCAGAAGCCCTTTCATCGTGGTTCCCTCTCTATGGGCCGCTTAACGCGGCGGGTTATTCTGGTGACTAATTAGATATTGGCGAATTAGTTTGTCAATGGCGAATAAAAGCGCAGGGCCGGGTTCCATGACGGCCGCGACGACCGAGCGGAAATGTGCCCGCAACTGTCACCACGAGCGCAGCGAAGCAATCCAGAATCCCTCCGTGGACGCAGTCTGGATTGCTTCGTCGCAAGGGCTCCTCGCAATGACGGTTGTCGAAGCAGCGGTACCCGACACTCTCGTGTCCCGGACGCGATGCAACGCCCCTTAGCATTGCAGCGCAGAGCCAGGACCCATACGACACGGATTGCGCGAGGCCGCATGGGCCCCGGCTCTGCAGCGCATCACTTCGTGCTGCGCAG
Source organism: Bradyrhizobium zhanjiangense (assembly GCF_004114935.1). NCBI lineage: Bacteria > Pseudomonadati > Pseudomonadota > Alphaproteobacteria > Hyphomicrobiales > Nitrobacteraceae > Bradyrhizobium > Bradyrhizobium zhanjiangense. Next base: position 8,186,293 of record NZ_CP022221.1, on the reverse strand, counting down.
CGTCCGGGGCACGAGAGCAATTGAATGCGCGGGCAGGTTGCAAGCGTCGGCGCGATTATTCATGATGCCGTCCGGAATCTTTGGGGGCAGGGCATGCCGGCAGCAACGGGGCTCTCCGCTTCGGCGGAGAAATCGACGACGGCGCATGTAGTGTGGGCGAGCGCGCTCGGCACCGCGATCGAATGGTACGACTTCCTGATCTACGGCACTGCCGCGGCGCTCGTCTTCAACAAGCTGTTCTTCCCGAGCTTCGATCCCTTCGTCGGCACGCTCGTGGCGTTCTCGACCTATGCGGTCGGCTTTGTGGCGCGGCCGATCGGCGGCGCAATCATCGGGCATTACGGCGACCGGCTCGGCCGCAAGACCATGCTGGTCGCGACCATGATCGCGATGGGGCTCGGCACCTTCCTGATCGGCTGCCTGCCGACCTACAGCCAGATCGGCGTCTGGGCGCCGATCCTGCTCGTCTGCCTGCGCTTCGTCCAGGGCATCGGCCTCGGGGGCGAATGGAGCGGAGCGGTCGTGATGGTGATCGAGCACGCCGGCAATCGCCGCGGCTTTTACGGCAGCCTGGTGCAGGTCGGCTTTCCCGTTGGCGTCGCCGCCTCGACCGGCATCTTCGGCCTGATGACGAAGCTGCCCGAGGCCGACTTCCTGAGCTGGGGCTGGCGCGTGCCGTTCCTGATCAGCATTCTGCTCGTCGGTATCGGCTTCATCGTGCGGCTCAAGCTGGCGGAAACGCCGCATTTCAAGGAGGTGGTCGAGCGCAAGGAGGTGCTGGCGCAGCCGGTGCTCGAGGTGCTGCGCCGCGACTGGCGCAGCTTTCTGCTGGCGATCGGCATCACGATATCGGAGGTCGGGCTCGCTTATCTCCTCACCGTCTTCACCGTGGTCTATGCCACGACGAAGCTCGGACTGCCGCGGCAGGTGATCCTGGACGCGGTCGTCTGTGCCGCCATCGTCGAGTTCGCGACGCTGCCGCTCGCCGGCTGGCTCTCCGACCTTTTCGGCCGCAAGGCGCTGTATCTCGCCGGCGGCGTGTTCTCGGTGGCGCTGGCGTTCCCGCTGTTCTGGTTCCTCGACACCAGGGAGCCGGCGCTGATCACGCTGGCGCTCGTCGTCACCATGACGCTGACCCATGCGCTGCTGTTCGGGCCAAAGGCCGCGTTCATGCCGGAGCTGTTCCGCACCCAGGTGCGCTACAGCGGCGCCTCGCTCGGCGCCAACGTCGCGGCGGCATTGAGCGGCGGCTTCTCGCCGTTGATTGCGGCCGCGCTGCTGGCATGGGCCGGCTCGTACTGGGCGGTGTCGGTCTACATCGTCGCGCTGTCGATCGTCACGATCATCGCAACGCTGATGGCACCGGAGACGGCGCGGGAGTCACTGAAGTTCTGAGCGTCGCGGCAAGCAGGCGGGATTTGCCGCGTTCGGAATCACCAGGAAGGTGATGGTCGCTGGCGCAAGCCGGATTGCTCCCGCCGGTGTTGCCTGCGCCTCGAGCCTGGGCAGCATGCCATCGGCAGTCAGCGTGAGCGTCTTGCCGTTCAACTGCACGGTCGGGCCCTGGAGCCGCACCGCGTGCAGTGTGTACCGCTCGGCAGAATCCGAGAGCGTCAGCGGGTGCGTTGCGCTGCGCGAGGCGTTGATGGCGAGCAGCGACACCGCGCCCGCCATGGCCGGGTGGCAATGCGCGTAGAGATGAAGATCGGACGAAGCGGCCTTGCCTGCGTCGAGCACGATCGTTCCCATCAGCCCGCGCCAGAGCAGCGCAGCCCAGTAACTCGGCCGCGGCCGGAACGTTGCTTCGTCGAGCAGACCGTAATCGCTGGCGGCCAGCGTATTGTGCATCACCACCTGGACGCCGGCCTTCGCCAGGCGTCCGAGCTGGTCGAGATAGCGGAAGGTGTCGAGAAAGGTCTGGTCCCATCGGCCGCCGCCGCAGGCCGCATCAGCCGTCTCGGTCAGCCAGATCGGCTTGCCCGGTTCGAAGGCGTCGCGCAGGGCTTGGTAGATCTTGAGTGTCGCATCCGTGCGCGCCAGCCATTCCTCCGAGAGCGCCTGCGCCGGATCATCGTGCCCGCCGCAGCGTGGCGAGATCGTGTTGTAGTGATGATAGGAGAAGCGATCGACGCCGGGTCCGGATGCGGCGAGCAGGTCGCGCGTTGTGATGGCCGCGCCGGATGGCGATGGTGCGTCGCCGGCCGAGCCTGGGCCGAGGATCAGCGTCTCCGGCACGGCGCGTCGCATCCAGTCGCGGAAGACCTTGAAGTCGCGGCCATAGGCGGTCGCGTCATAGCCGGCCGGTGCACCGTTGGTCGCTGCGAGCGTCGGCTCGTTCATGAATTCGGCGGCGGCGATGCGGCCGCCCAGCGCGCGTGTGGTGTCGACCACCTGCTGCGCCTGGTCCGGTTTCCACACGCCATCGGTATCGCGGCTGCCGGGACTGATCGCAAAAGAGGTGACGATCTCCGCATCGACCGCGCGCGCGAACTCGACGACGCCGCGCCACTGCGCACGGCTGAGCACGGAGTTGAATCCCGGCGGCGGCTTTCCCGGCGCGTCGGCAAAGAACGTCGCATTGGCCCAGGTTCCGCTGACGCGCAGATAGAACGGCGACAAGGCGGCCGCGAGCAGGCGCAGGCGTGCATTGGCCAGATCGATCGGCGGTCTTGCGCTGTAACGATCCAGCTGGTCGAAGCCTCGTGCCGTTCGCGGATAGGGCTTCCAGAACCGTCCGCCGGTCACCTCCACCATCTCGATGTTGTAGGACTGAAAGCGCGTATCGATCGTTGCGACCGCCTTCAACTGCGCTGCCGCGACGGTGCTGTCGTCGGCGCGCGCCGCGCACAACGTTGCGGCCGCGAGCGCAATCGTCATCGCCCCTGCTGCTGCGCAAGTGGTCCGGCGCGTTCGGGAGCCTTGTCGATCATGCATGATATTTCTTCATGCCCGCTGCGGGTCCACATGCATAAAGCCCCCCCGCCCTTGCCTAAATCGACATTTCTATCTTCCTTTGCCGTCGCCGCCGAGAGCTTCCGGGGCATCCGCGCCGGGGCGCCTGGAGAACCCGTTGCGAGGGCCTGTTGGGACGAGCCCGACAGCCGACGATCAACGCGGGTAGGGCGAAAAAATTTCTGGCAGCCCCCTTGAAATCGATATCCGTTTTTCTAAGTCGTCTTTCGCCGCGAGAGCGGTGTGCCGGATGCCAGAATCGGGTCCGGCACGGGCGCCGGGCTGGTCTTTTCGGACCCGTCTGAAACCCCCGCCTTGCGCTCCTTCGTATCCATCTTGCTCTTTGGAGGACTTGGTTATGAGGACCAATTTTGATTTCGCGCCTTTGTGGCGCTCCACCATCGGCTTCGACCACCTGGCCGACCTCGTCGACAGCACGCTGCGCCAGGCGACCGAGGACAACTATCCCCCCTACAACATCGAGCGTTCCGGTGAAGACCACTACCGGATCAGCCTTGCCGTGGCGGGGTTCGGCGTTAGCGACATCGCGGTGACGGCCGAACAGAACGCGCTCACCATCGAGGGCAAGAAGCCCGAGACTGCTGCGCGCGAATACCTGTACCAGGGCATTGCCGCCCGCCCCTTCAGGCGCGTGTTCAATCTCGCCGACTATGTTCAGGTGAAGCAGGCCTCGTTCCAGGACGGGCTCCTGATCATCGATCTCGTCCGCGAGGTTCCGGAGGCCATGAAGCCGCGCCGGATAGAGATCGCGAGCTGCACATCTCCTACGTCGCAGATCGAGCAGCAGAAAGCAGCTTAGGCTCGTCCAAAGCGTTGTCTTGGAGCGTGGACGGCATGTGGCCTCCGCGCTCCCGAGACCGTTGAATGAAGGAGAACACCATGGCTATTCGCGATCTTATTCCCTGGTCGAGAAACCAGGAACTTGTGCAGTTGCGCGGCAACTACGATCCGTTCATGACGCTGCATCGCGAGATGAACCGTCTGTTCGACGATATGTTCCGGGGCTTTGGCGGACCCGGCCTGTCGCCGCTCATGGAGGGGCGCTTCGGCTGGCCCAAGATCGAGCTCAGCGACACCGACAAGACGCTGACGATCTCGGCGGAGCTGCCCGGGATGACGGAGAAGGACGTCCAGATCGAAATCGCCAGGGGCGTCCTGACGATCCGCGGCGAGAAGAAGGATGAGCGCAAGCACGAAGGCAAATACTTCACCGAGCGCTACTACGGCGCCTTCGAGCGGCAGATTCCGCTTGAGGACGTCGATGAAGACAAGGCAGAGGCATCGTTTAAGGACGGGGTCCTGACCGTATCGCTGCCGAAGTCGGAGAAGGCACGCGAAGGCGTCAAGCGCATCGCAATCAATACGCATTAGCAACCACGGGCGGCGGCGGTGGGTGCCGCCGTCCATCATCAACAAACCCCGTCCCTTGGAAAGGAGCATGAGGGGAGGCACGACCGATGACCAACGTGAATACCAATGCCGGCACTTTCAACCCGCTGTTTCATCCCGCTGCCCATTACGACTCACCTGCCGACGTCCTGAATGCTGAGGAGCTCTCCACACCGGAGAAACGGATCATCCTCTCGTCCTGGGCGTCCGACATATACGCGGTCGAATCCTGTCCCGCTCTGCGCGAGATGCCGGGCACGAGCCAGATCGTCCGACCCGCCGATATTCTGACGGCGTTGCGCCGGCTCGACGGCGACAATGACAATGACGACCCGCCGCGCGGCGGCGGCGTCCCGATGCGGCTGCGACGGCCCTGGGCCGCCGCTGAGCGGCGAGCAGCATGATGCTCACGCACACCGTTCTGGCGCTCGTGCTGCTCGGCCAAGCCTCGGTGGCCTTGGCCGTTCCGTTTCTGGCCATGACCGGTCTCATCGCTGCGCCGCGTGACTGAGGCCACAAAGCTCTTCCATGCAATCCCAGGCTAAGCGGCAGGTGACGAAGCTGAATGCTGTGCGTTTGCTTTCTCTGGCGTTGCTGGTGCTGGCGCTCACGGCGTCGCAGCCGGCCACTGGCCAAATCCCAGACCTGAAGACGGGTGGGTCGGTGCCGACCCTGGCGCCGCTGGTGCGCCAAGTAACGCCGGCCGTCGTCAACATCTCCGTGCATGGACGCGTGCGCGAGGACAATCCGCTCTATCGCGACCCGCTCTTCCGCGAATTCTTCGACGTCCCCAGGCAGATCGAGAAGGAGGTCAACGCGACCGGCTCCGGGTCATCGTCGATGCCCAGCGCGGCTACGTACTGACCAACAATCACGTGGTCGAAGGTACCTCCGCCGTTCAGATCACCACCAAGGACGGCCGGCAGTTTTCCGCCAAAGTCATCGGCCGTGATCCGCCGACGGATGTCGCGGTCTCCAGATCCAGAACCCGGCCGGGCTCAAGGCGCTTTCCTTCGGCGACAGCGACGCGCTCGAAGTCGGGGATTTCGTGCTTGCGATCGGCAACCAGTCGCCGCGCCGATCAGTGTTGCTGGCATACCAAATATCGATTATCAGCCAGATCGGCGCGCATGACGCCGCCCAAGAAGGCGAAGGGAGCACCTGAGATGAAGAGGACCTCACCCACGCGACGCGATCTGCTCGCAACCGCCGCGGTCGTGACCGCGGCCACCATGGCGGACGTCGCACCGGCCGCCGCGCAAGCCGGGCCCAAGCCGATCTTCCCGGTGTCGATGGTGACGATCCCGATCGTCGGCGAGACCCAAGTGTTCCAGGTGCGCCGCATCTACTGCATCGGGCGCAATTACGCGGCGCACGCGATCGAGCGCGGCTCGGATCCGAACCGCGAGCCGCCGTTCTTCTTCCAGAAGCCGACCGATGCGATCCAGAACGTCGCGGTCGGCGAGGTCGCCGATCATCCCTATCCGTCGCTGACCAAGAACTATCATCATGAGGTCGAGTTGGTCGCGGCGCTGAAATCCGGCGGCACCAACATTCCCGTCGAGAAGGCGCTCGACCATGTCTACGGCTATGCGCTCGGGCTCGACATGACCCGACGCGATCTCCAGAACGGCATGGCCGCCGAGAAGAAGCCCTGGGAGATCGGCAAGAGTTTTGATCATGCTGCCGTGCTCGGTCCGATTCATCCGGCAAGCAAGACCGGCCATTTCGAGAAGGGTGCGATCTCGCTGACGGTGAACGGCACCGTCCGGCAGAACTCCGATCTCAGCAAGATGATCTGGAGCGTCGCCGAGCAGATCGCAAAGCTGTCGGAAGCGTTCGAGCTCAAGGCCGGCGACATCATCTATTCCGGCACGCCGGAGAATGTCGGCCCGGTGGTGAAGGACGACGTGCTCGTGTGCAAGCTCGAGGGCTTGCCGGACATGTCGATCAAGATCGTGTAGCAGTTGCGCTGACTGGCCGGCTTACAACCCCGGTTGAGGGTGCAAGCTGGGAACGGCGAGTTCCATGGTCGATTGCCCTTTGTTGGCCGGCAAGCGAACTTCGTACGGCCATATTTGAGCAGGAGTGATCTCCCGCGAGGGAGACATTCCGATGAACAAGGCTCTGATCACCGCCATTGCAATGCTGGCTTGCGTGCCCGCGAGCGCAGTTGCGCAGGAGCGCGCGGGAGATGCAGCGCTCGGCGCCTTATCCGGTGCGGTCGTGCTGGGCCCGGTCGGAGCCGTCGCGGGAGCTTTGGTCGGCTACACCGCCGGACCTTCGATTGCTCGATCCTGGGGATTGAGAGGTTCGCAGTCGGCAAGGCACCGCCAGCCGCCGCGTCGCGCGGCCGCGACCCGCGTCCCACCGCCCGCGCGCGAGGCGATGGCTGCCAACGGCCAGATGAGAGCTGCCGGCAATCCGACGCCGCCGGTTCAAGCCGCGCCCGCCGTGCCGCCGCAAACCTCGACGCCGCCCGTTCAGGGATTCGACTGAGGCCGATCGATAGTCCGCGCAATCAGCGCGGCTTGGCGCACGATCATGGCGAGGCTTGCGTCCTGATCTAGGCTTGGCCGAGGATCTTCTTCGCGGCGCGAAGATGCGGCTTGTCGATCATCTGGCCGTCGAGCCGCAGCGTGCCGGAATTGGGATTGCTCGCGAACGCGGCGATCACCCTCGTAGCCCATGTGCGCTCGGCGTCGGTCGGCTCGAAGGCCGCGTTGACGATATCGACATGCTTGGGATGGATCAGTGCCTTGGCCGAAAAACCGTCGCGCCGTGCCGCGCGCGTTTCGGCTTCGAGGCCGGCGAGATTGTCGATGTCGGTATAGACGGTATCGATCGGTGCGACCTCGGCCGCCGCCGCCGCCATCAGGCAGAGATCGCGCGCGAGCCGATAGGGGCTGTGGAACACGCCGCCCGAGGCTTTCTCGGTGGCGCCGAGCGAGGCCGAGAGGTCTTCCGCGCCCCACATCAGCCCGGCGAGGCGCGGGGAGCATCCCTTGTAGCTGCCGAGGCCGAAGATCGAGCCGGCGGTCTCGGTCGCGACGCAGACGATACGCGTCGTGCCGACCCTGATGCCAGACGCCGCCTCGAACGCTTCGAGCCAAGTTGCCACCTGCCGCACATCGTCGCCGCCTTGCGATTTCGGCAGCACGATGCCGTCGGGCTTGCCGGGCATCACCGCGGTGAGATCGGCGAGCGTCATGCCGGTGTCGAGCGCGTTGACGCGGACATAGAGCTGGTGCGGGCCGCGAGAGCCCATGAGCATCGCGAGCGTCAACCCGCGTGCTTCGTCCTTCTTCTCGGTGACGACGGAGTCCTCGAGATCGATGATCAGCGCGTCGGCCTTGCCTTCGCTCGCCTTCTCGAATTTGCGCGGGGAATCACCCGGCACGAACAGCATCGAACGCATCAGACCGGCCTCTTGTGCATCATCGCCATGCGCCGGCATTTGCCGACGATCTCATCGTTCTGGTTAAGAGCGTGGTGCTCGAACTCGACGATGCCCGCCCTGGGGCGCGATTTCGATTCCCGCAACGAAAGCACCTTCGTCGTTGCCCGTAACGTATCGCCATGGAAGACAGGCTTTGGAAAAGTGACGTCGGTCATGCCGAGATTGGCAACGGTAGTCCCCAGGGTCGTATCATAGACTGTCATGCCGATCATGATGCCGAGGGTGTAAAGGCTGTTGAAAATGCGCTGGCCGAATTCGGTCTTTTCGGAGAAATGCGCGTCGATGTGCAGCGGCTGGGGGTTGAGTGTCAGCAGGCTGAACATGGTGTTGTCCATCTCCGTGACGGTCCGGGTCAGCGGATGCCTGAACTCCTGGCCCACGGAAAAATCCTCGTAATAAAGTCCGGCCATCGCGGTTTCCCTCCCTGCGAAATAACAGCGCGCTCGCACAGTCGCGCCGCATGACCCTATGCATGGTACACACAGTTGGCAGACAAATTCACGTATCTGTATTCAGTTTTTCCAGCTAAAGAACGCAACCGAGGGAACGTCCGGCGCAGCAATCGGCCATGGCCTTTTGGGTGGGGCACGCGAAGAGAAGAGAGATTGCGCGCGGTCGCGGCTGGCACGGTCATTTTCCAACTCGCCTCAAGATCGGGCCCGTGAGTCGCCGCTGCTCCCAATAAGGAGATCAAGAACATGGATTTCGCGCTCACCGATCAGCAGGAAGCCATTCGCGACGCCATCGCCAAGATCTGCGAAGGCTTCCCCGATGCCTATTGGCTGAAGAAGGACCACGACGGCGGCTTCCCGCACGACTTCCACAAGGCGCTGGCCGACGCTGGCTGGCTCGGCATCTGCGTGCCGGAGGAGTACGGCGGCTCCGGGCTCGGCATCACGGAAGCCGCGATCATGATGCGCACCATCGCCGAATCCGGCGCCGGCATGTCCGGCGCCTCTGCGGTGCACATCAACGTGTTCGGACTCAACCCCGTCGTCGTGTTCGGCACCGAGGCGCAGCGCAAGCGCATGCTGCCGCCGATGGTCGAGGGCCGCGAGAAGGCGTGCTTCGCCGTCACCGAGCCCAACACTGGCCTCAACACCACCCAGCTCAAGACCCGCGCGGTCGCCAAGAACGACCGCTACATCGTCAACGGTCAGAAGGTGTGGATCTCGACCGCGCAGGTCGCGCACAAGATCCTGCTGCTGGCGCGCACCACGCCGCTGGAAGAGGTGCGCTCGCCGACCCACGGCCTCAGCCTGTTCTACACCGATTTCGACCGCAACAGGATCAAGGTGCACGAGATCGAGAAAATGGGCCGCAAGATCGTCGATTCCAACGAGCTGTTCTTCGAGGACTTTGAAATTCCGATGGAGGATCGGATCGGCGAGGAAGGCAAAGGCTTCCAGTACATCCTCGAAGGCATGAACCCGGAGCGTATCCTGATCGCGGCGGAGGCCGTGGGGCTCGGCAAGCTCGCGCTGTCGCGCGCGACCGAGTACGCCAAGACGCGCGTGGTGTTCAACCGCCCGATCGGCAAGAACCAGGGCATCCAGCATCCGCTGGCGGTGAACTGGGTCGAGCTCGAGGCGGCCTGGTTGATGGTGATGTCGGCGGCCTGGCAATACGACAAGGGCATGCCCTGCGGCGCCGCAGCCAATGCGGCAAAGTATCTCGCGGGCGAAGCCGGCTTCTCGGCCTGCGAACAGGCGGTGATGACCCATGGCGGCTTTGGTTACGCCAAGGAATTCCACGTCGAACGCTATTTGCGCGAGGTGCTGATCCCGCGCATCGCGCCGGTCAGTCCGCAGCTTGCGCTAAGCTTCATCGCAGAAAAGGTGCTGGGGCTCGCGAAGTCCTACTGAACGAGTCTTGTGGCGCAACCAAACAGGCTGGCCTATTCGGCGGCGATGCGTTCCATGGCCATGGCACGAAGCCTGGCGCGCTGGATCTTGACGCCATTGGCACTGTCGGTGACGGGGAAGGCGTCCACGACATAGATCCGCGCCGGCACCTTGTAGCCGGCGAGCCGCTCGCGCAGATGGGCAGTCAGCGCGTCCTGTCGCGGTGGCTCTCCAGCCGGGATCACGAAGGCGACGCAGCGTGCCTGGCCCTTGAGATCGACCGCAACCACCTGAGCGTCGGCCACCCCAGCGCACGACTTGAGCTCGTCTTCGATTTCGCCGGGCGCGACCAGGAAGCCGCCGAGCCGCATCGCATCGCCTGCGCGCGTCTCGTAGACGAAGGAGCCATCGCCGCGCAGGTGGCCGATGTCGCCGGTGCGGAAGAACCCGTCGGCGGTGATCGCTTCGCGCGTCGCCTCGGGATTGTTGAAGTAGCCGAGGAAGCGCGACGGCGCGCTGATCTCGATCTCGCCAGAAACGCCCTGGGCCGCAAGCTCGCCGCTCTCGACATCGCGGACGCGGACTTTCGCGTCCGGCGACATCGGCCAGCCGCCGCCTTCGATGCGGTTGGCGAAGGCATCGCTGCCGCGGCCGATCGAGAACAGCGCCTGCACCTCGCTCGATCCGTAGAGGCCGAACAGCGACATGCCGCGCGCCTCGGCCTCCGCGGCCAGCTCGCGCCAGCCGGGCTGGAACGCGGCGAAGCCGCAGATTTCGAGATGCGGAAACGGACGTGGTGCATCGGTGAGCGCGAGGATGCGGCGGAACATCTCGTCCGAGCCGAAGGAGTGCGTGATCCTGCACGCGCTGAGGATCTTCGCCGCCGGCGCCGCTTCGAAGGCGTCGAGCACATGAATGGTCGCGCCCGCTGCGATGAAGCCGAGCAGGCTCGTCATGCCAAACGTGCCGCAGAACGGCAGCATCGCGAGCAGCGAGTGGCGCTGTGGATCAAGCTTGAGTGCCTTGCCAACGGAAGCGGCGTGCGTCGCCAGCGTCCGCTGCGAATGGGCGACGAGCTTCGGGCCCTTGGTCGTGCCCGATGTCGTGTAGAGCAGTACCGGCAGGTCGATGTCGTCCTGAGCCGGCGGGGCGGGCGGATAGGGCCGCTCGAAGGCATCGAACCGCACACAAGGCCAGTGCGCCGGGATGGCATCCGCGCCGACCACCGCGAGCTGTCGCAGTGCGGGCACCTCGTCCTTGGCGATATCGGCGAGAATGGCGGCAAAGTCGATCGAGCGGAACGCGGCTTCGAGCACCATCAGCTTGGCACCGGATACCCGAAGCAGATGCGCGACTTCCGCGCTGCGATAGCGCGTATTGACGGTGGCAACGACCGCGCCCAGGCGGGCGGCGGCGAACAGCAGTGCGAGCCATTCGATCCGGTTGACCAGCCAGACCGCGACGACGTCGCCCCTGCCGATTCCGTGCGCGGCGAGCCAGGCGGCGGTCTGCTCGATCCTTTCTGAGAACTCTGCGGGCGTGACCGGCTTGCCGTCGAACACGAAGACGGGACTGGCGGCCTCGGTCCGGATCAGCGATGGCAGCGAAAATCTGTCGGTCGGCATGGCAATCGGAGTAACCCGATCGCGCAAAGCTGTCTACTTGGTGCCGAACATCCGGTCGCCGGCATCGCCCAGGCCCGGCACGATGTAGCCGTGGTCGTTGAGCCGCTCGTCGATCGCGGCGGTCCAGACCGGCACGTCGGGATGCTCGTTCTGGAACTTCGCGATGCCCTCGGGCGCGGCCAAGAGGCAGACGAAGCGGATGTCGCGGGCGCCGCGCGCCTTGAGCAGCGAGGCGCCGGCGCAGGCCGAATTGCCGGTGGCCAGCATCGGGTCCATCAGGATCACGGTGCGATCGGACAGATCCTGCGGCGCCTTGAAGTAATATTCCACGGCCTGCAACGTCTCGGGGTCGCGGTAGAGCCCGATATGGGCGATGCGCGCCGAGGGCATCAGCGCCAGCATGCCGTCGAGGAAGCCGACGCCCGCGCGCAGGATCGGCGCCAGCGTGAGCTTCTTGCCGGCGATCTTCGGCGCCTGCATCGGCGCGATCGGCGTCTCGATCTCGACCAGCTCCAGCGGCAGGTCACGCGTCACCTCGTAGCCGAGCAGCATCCCGATCTCGTTCAGGATCTCGCGAAAGCTCTTGGTCGAGCGGTCCTTCTCCCGCATCAAGGAGAGCTTGTGCTGGACCAGGGGGTGGGCGACGACATTGACGCTGCTTGTGCTCATGAAACCGCTCTACACGGTTCCGTGAAATTGCGCCAGATCGGGCAGGCCCTTTCTGCGGGATAGCTGGCCTCAACCGGGCATTGCGACCGCGCTGCGCGCGCGGTTGCTCGCTTCAAAGGCAGCCATGGCCAGCTCGCGTGCAGTTGCCGAGCGCGGCGGCGCGACCCTAAACGCCCAGGCCGCGTGCTGCCAGCGCGATCACGAGCGTCAGCACGGCGCCCCAGATCATGCTCAGCGTCATCGTCAAGACGATAACGGTGACCACCCGCTCCAGATTTCGCCTGCCGGTCTGCATGCGCGTTTAACCGACATTGTCGCAGCCGATCGGCTCGTAGAGCGGATCGCGGGCCGGACGAACAGAGGGAACGCTCGGCCGGGCTGCCTCCGCGGTCCGCACCTGCACCTCGGCAAAGGCCGACATCAGAGAGAGCGCAAGGTCGGCATGGCGGGCCTCGACCGCCGAGTCCAGCCAGTCCGGCAGTTCGCGTTGGCGCGACAGGGCGCAATGCCACTCCCCATCGTCATAGGCGATACGGCGGACTTGCCAAAGCGGCAGCTCGAGCTCCATCAATGCGAGCGCGGCATCGGCCCAAGCCTCGACATCGATCAGGCTCATGACGCGCGCGGTGCCTGCGCTTTGCCTGAGCGAGGGGAAGCGTCGGCACGCCGTATCGATGATCTCGATCATCAACGGCCGAGTCACTGCACTCGCGGCGCGAATGCGTTCACCCAGCAAGAGCAGATCACGGCGTTCGAGAGCGGCGGTCACTTAGGCCTCGTGGACATCTGCGTCGGTCAGTCGGCCGGCGTGTCCAAGATGGCTGGAACGGCATTTGAAAACGAGGTGAGAAAGGGGCTGAAGATATAAGGATTTCATAAAGGCGCGGATGCGCTTGCCTGACCAAACACGGCAAGCCAGCTCGCAGGCCTTTATGAGATTCCTATAACTTCGCCGCGGCCTCCGTCTCGAAAACCTATGTCCGCAGTGGCACGTCAGCGTCGTGCTGCCGGCAGGCCGAGAATAATTGCCGGGCATAGGACAGACGAGGATCATCTCCATGATGGACATTCTGATGCTGGCGCTGGGCTTTGCCTTCTTCGCGCTCGCGGTCGGCTACACCTACGCCTGCGAGCGGCTGTGACGGAGCGGATCATGATCTTCGATTATGCGCTCGCCGGCGCCGTCTCGTTCGGCCTTCTGATGTATCTCACCTACGCGCTGCTGCGGCCCGAACGGTTCTGAGCGGGCGCCGCTCAAACGCGATTCCACAAAGGCTCTCTCCATGACTGTGATCGGTTGGCTCCAGATCATTCTGTTTTGCGCCATTATCGTTGCGCTGACCAAGCCGCTCGGCTGGCACATGACGCGCGTGTTCAACGGCGAGCGGACGTTCCTGTCGCCGGTGTTGCGTCCGATCGAGGTCGGAATCTACTGGGTATCGGGCGTCGACGAGAAGCGCGAGCAGCACGGGCTGACCTACACGGTCGCCATGTTGCTGTTCCATGTCGGCGGCTTCCTCATCATCTACGGCGTGATGCGGCTTCAGGCCGTGCTGCCCTTCAATCCGGCCGGGCAGAGCGTGGTCGCCGAGGATCTCTCCTTCAACACCGCGGTCTCCTTCATCACCAACACCAACTGGCAGAACTACGGCGGCGAGAGCACGCTGTCCTATCTCGTGCAGATGCTCGGCCTGACGCACCAGAACTTCCTGTCGGCCGCGACCGGCATCGCGCTGGCGATGGCCCTGATCCGCGGCTTCTCGCGCGCCTCGATGCGCACGGTCGGCAATTTCTGGGTCGACGTCGTCAGGTGTACGCTCTACGTGCTGCTGCCGATCTGCATCGTCTATGCGCTGTTCCTGGTCTGGCAGGGCATGCCGCAGACGCTCGGGCCGTATATCGAGGCGACCACGCTCGAAGGCGCCAAGCAGACCATCGCGGTCGGGCCGGTCGCCTCGCAGGTTGCGATCAAGATGCTCGGCACCAATGGCGGCGGATTCTTCAACGCCAACGCCGCGCACCCCTTCGAGAATCCGACCGCGCTGTCGAACTTCGTGCAGATGCTCTCGATCTTCGCGCTCGGCGCCGCGCTCACCAACGTATTCGGCCGCATGGTCGGCAACCAGCGGCAGGGTTGGGCGATCCTCTCCGTGATGGGCGTGCTGTTTCTGGCCGGCGTGGCCATCACCTATTGGGCGGAGGCGCACGGCACCGCGACGCTCCATCCGCTGGGTCTGACCGGCGGCAACATGGAGGGCAAGGAGGTCCGCTTTGGCATTGTTGCCTCCTCGTTGTTCGCCGTCGTCACCACCGCCGCCTCCTGCGGTGCGGTCAATGCGATGCATGACAGTTTTACCGCCCTCGGCGGCATGATCCCGCTGATCAACATCGAGCTCGGCGAAATCATCGTCGGTGGCGTCGGCGCCGGCATGTACGGCATGCTGCTGTTCGTCATTCTCGCGATCTTCGTCGCAGGACTGATGGTTGGCCGCACCCCGGAATATGTCGGCAAGAAGATCGAGGCGCGCGAGGTCAAGATGGCGATGCTGGCCATCCTGGTGCTGCCGCTGATGATCCTCGGCTGGACCGCCGTCGGCGTGGTCTATCCGGCGGCAGTCGCCTCCATGGCAAATGCCGGACCGCACGGCTTCACCGAAGTGCTCTACGCCTTCACATCGGCGGCCGGCAACAACGGCTCGGCTTTCGCCGGGCTCACCGGCAACACGTTCTTCTACAACCTGACGCTGGCAAGCGCGATGTTCGTCGGCCGCTTCTTCATGATCGTCCCGGCCATGGCGATCGCGGGATCGCTTGCGGAGAAAAAGTCGATTCCACCGTCCATGGGCACGTTCCCGACCACCGGCGCCCTGTTCGTCGGCCTCGTCGTCGGCGTCATCCTGATCATGGGCGGTCTGACCTTCTTTCCGGCGCTCGCGCTCGGCCCGATCGTCGAACATCTGGCGATGAACGCCGGCAACCTGTTCTGATTGTTGGAGTGGCCTCCATGGATACGTTGAAACTGCAAAAACGTGCGCCGATGTCGGCAATGCTCGATCCCGGAATCGTGATGCCCGCGATCAGCGCCTCCTTCACCAAGCTCGATCCGCGGCTGATGGTGAGGAACCCTGTCATGTTCGTGGTCGAGGTCGTGGCTGCGCTCACCACGGTGATCTTCCTGCGTGACGTCGTCACCGGCGGTGCCAGCCTCGGCTTCACCTTCCAGATCATCGTCTGGCTCTGGTTCACGGTGCTGTTCGCCAATTTCGCCGAAGCGGTGGCCGAAGGCCGCGGCAAGGCGCAGGCCGAATCGCTGCGCAAGACCCGCACCGAAAGCCAGGCCAAGCTCCTGACCGGTGCCGAGCAGCCCTTCAAGCTCGTGCCTGGCACGAGCCTCAAGGTCGGCGACATCGTGCTGGTCGAGGCAGGTGACACCATTCCTTCCGACGGCGAGGTGATCGAGGGCGTCGCCTCCGTCAACGAGGCCGCCATCACCGGCGAATCCGCACCCGTGATCCGCGAATCCGGCGGCGACCGCTCTGCGGTCACCGGTGGCACGCAGGTGCTGTCGGACTGGATCCGCGTCCGCATCACCGCAGCCCAGGGCTCGACTTTCATCGATCGCATGATCAAGCTGGTCGAGGGCGCCGAGCGGCAGAAGACCCCGAACGAGATCGCGCTTAACATCCTGCTCGCCGGTCTCACCATCATCTTCGTGTTCGCCACCGTCACCATCCCGAGCTATGCGGCCTATGCCGGCGGCTCGATCTCGGTGATCGTGCTGGTCGCCCTGTTCGTGACGCTGATCCCGACCACGATCGGCGCGCTGTTGTCGGCGATCGGCATCGCCGGCATGGACCGCCTGGTGCGCTTCAACGTGCTCGCCATGTCCGGCCGCGCGGTCGAAGCCGCCGGCGACGTCGACACGCTGCTGCTCGACAAGACCGGCACCATCACGCTCGGCAACCGGCAGGCGACGGCCTTCCGTCCTGTGCGCGGTGTCACCGAGCAGGAACTGGCGGACGCGGCCCAACTCGCCTCGCTCGCTGATGAGACACCGGAGGGCCGCTCCATCGTCGTGCTGGCGAAGGAGAAATACGGCATCCGTGGCCGCGACATGGCCGAGCTTGGCGCCACTTTCATCCCGTTCACCGCGCAGACCCGCATGAGCGGCGTCGATGCCGGCGGCTCGTCGGTACGCAAGGGCGCGGTCGATGCCATGCTGAATTATGTCGGCGGCGGCGCGCCGCTGGCCGTTGCCTCCGGTAACGCGGCGCGGGCAATCCAGCCGGCCGCGCTGTCGGATCTCGGTCGCGAGATCCAGGCCATTGCCGATGATATCTCGAAGGCCGGCGGTACGCCGCTGGCCGTCGCCAGGGACGGCAAGCTGCTCGGCGTCATCCAGCTCAAGGACATCGTCAAGGGCGGCATCCGCGAGCGCTTTGCCGAGCTTCGGCGCATGGGCATCCGCACCATCATGATCACCGGCGACAATCCGATGACGGCGGCTGCGATCGCCGCGGAGGCCGGCGTCGACGACTTTCTGGCGCAGGCAACGCCGGAGGACAAGCTCAAGCTGATCCGCGACGAGCAGGCCAAGGGCAAGCTGGTCGCCATGTGCGGCGACGGCACCAACGATGCGCCGGCGCTCGCGCAGGCCGACGTCGGTGTCGCCATGAACACCGGCACCCAGGCCGCCCGCGAGGCCGGCAACATGGTCGACCTCGATTCCAATCCGACCAAGCTGATCGAGGTGGTCGAGATCGGCAAGCAGCTCTTGATGACGCGCGGTGCGCTGACCACGTTCTCGATCGCCAACGACGTCGCCAAGTATTTTGCGATCATCCCGGCGATGTTCCTGGCGTTCTACCCCCAACTCAGCGTGCTCAACGTCATGAACCTGTCGAGTCCGCAGAGCGCCATCCTGTCGGCGATCATCTTCAACGCGCTCATCATCATCGCGCTGATCCCACTGGCGCTGAAAGGCGTTGCCTACCGCGCCGTCGGCGCCGGCGCGCTGCTCCAACGCAACCTCTTGATCTACGGCCTCGGCGGCATCGTCATTCCCTTTGTCGGCATCAAGGCGATCGACCTCGTCGTCACCGCCTTGCATTTGGCATAGCCCCGCCATTGCGACGAAGTAATCCAGGCTGCCTCCATGGAAAGACCCTGGATTGCTTCGCTTCGCTCGCAATGACGGAAGAAACAGGAGACAAACATGCTCAGAGAAATTCGCCCCGCCATCGTGCTGTTGCTGGCGCTCACCGCCATCACGGGCCTTGCCTATCCGCTCGCAATGACTGCCATCGCCGGCACGTTGTTTCCCGTGCAGGCGCAGGGCAGCCTGATCGAGAGGGACGGCAAGGTGGTCGGCTCCGCCCTGATCGGGCAGGAGTTCAAGGAGGACAAATACTTTCACGGCCGCCCTTCGGCGACGGTTGCGCCGGACCCTAATGATTCAACCAAAACGGTGCCGGCGCCCTACAACGCCGCCAATTCGGGCGGCTCCAATCTCGGCCCGACCAGCAAGACGCTGGCCGACCGGCTCAAGGAAGATGTGGACAAGCTGAAGGCTGAGAACCCGAATGCGGCCGTGCCGGTCGATCTGGTCACGACGTCGGCCAGCGGCCTCGACCCTGATATCTCGCCGGAGGCGGCGCAATTCCAGGTGCCGCGCGTGGCGAAGGCGCGGAAGATGCCGGAGGATCAAGTCGAGCAACTCGTGGCTGCCAACACCGAAGGCCGTTTGCTCGGCCTGATCGGCGAGCCCCGCGTCAACGTGCTGGCGCTGAATCTCGCGCTCGACCGCGCCGCGAAGTAGTCTAGGCTCGGCACGCGGGGGTGATTATATTGGCCTGATGGTTCAACAGCGCCGTGATCCCGAACAACGTCCGTCGCCCGAGGCGCTGCTGGAAGCAGCGCGGCGGGAGGAGAGCGCGAGCGGCAGGCTGAAGATCTTCGTCGGCGCCGCCCCCGGCGTCGGCAAGACCTACGAGATGCTGCAAAGCGCTCACGCCAAGCGCAAGGCGGGTGTCGACGTCGTGGTCGGCTTCGTCGAGACCCACGGCCGCGCTGAGACCGAGGTGCTGGTGCGCGGGCTCGAGGTGGTCCCGCGCAAGCGGCTCGATTACCGCGGCCAGGTGGTCGAGGAGATGGACCTCGACGCCGTGATCGCGCGCCGGCCGCAGATTGCATTGGTCGACGAGCTCGCCCACACCAACGCGGCGGGCAGCCGCCACCCCAAGCGCTATCTCGACGTCGAGGAGCTGCTCTCCCACGGCATCGACGTCTATACCGCCGTCAACATCCAGCACATCGAGAGCCTGAACGACGTCGTCGCCCAGATCACCCATGTGCGGGTGCGCGAGACCGTGCCGGATTCGGTGTTCGACCGGGCCGATGCGATCGAGCTGATCGACCTCACGCCTGATGATCTGATCCAGCGGCTGAAGGAGGGCAAGGTCTATGTGCCCAAGCAGGCTGAGCGGGCGCTGGAGCATTATTTCTCGCCAGGCAACCTGACCGCGTTGCGCGAGCTCGCGCTGCGGCGCACGGCCGAGCGGGTCGACGAGCAACTGCTCACCCATATGCAGGCGAACGCCATCGCCGGTCCGTGGGCTGCGGGCGAGCGCATCCTCGTCTGCGTCAGCGAGGATCCGCGCGCGGCTGGCCTCGTGCGCTATACCAAGCGGTTGGCCGATCGGCTGCACGCACCGTTCACCGCGCTCTCGATCGAGACGCGGCGATCCCTGCAATTGTCCGACGATGAGCGCGACCGGCTGGCCGATACGCTGCGGCTGGCCGAATCGCTCGGCGGCGAGGCGCTGACGATTCCCGCCGTCGGCCGCCGCATCGCCGACGACGTCGTCAACTTCGCGCAAGGCAACAACGTCACCCAGATCGTGATCGGCAAGTCGACGCGCTCGCGCTGGTTTGAGATGACGCGCGGCTCAGTCGTGCATGACCTGGTGCGCCGCGCCGGCAACATCACGGTCCATGTTATCGCCGGTGACGAGCTGCCCGGCGAGGCCGTGCCCAAGACCGCGGTGCAGACCGCTGCTCGCTCGGAGCCGTTCAACCCGCGGCCCTATCTGAAGGCGCTCGGCATCGTGCTGATCGGCCTCGGCGCCGCCGAGCTGATCCAGCCCTATTTCGGCCTCGAGAACGTCGATCTCGTGCTGCTGACCTCGGTCGTCGCGGTTGCCGTCCGCTATGGCTTGTGGCCGTCCCTGATGGCAACAGTGGCGGCGTCGCTTTGCTACAACTTCTTCTTCATTCCGCCGATCTACACCTTCACGATCACCGACCCGACCAACGTTGCCGCCTTCGTGCTGTTCATGGTGGTGGCGATGATCGTCTCCAATGTCGCGGCGCGCGTGCGCATCCAGGCCGACACCGCGATCGGCCGGATCCGGATGACCGAGCAGCTCCATGCCTTCAGCCGCAAGCTCGCCGGCACCGCCACGCTCGACGACGTCTTGTGGGCAACCGCCTACCAGATCGCGCTGATGCTGAAGGTCCGCGTCGTGTTGCTGCTGCCGGAGGAGGGCCTGCTCACGGTGAAATCCGGCTATCCGCCGGAGGATGAGCTCGATCAGGCCGACTTCGCCGCCGCCAACTGGGCCTGGAGCAACGACCGCCCCGCAGGCCGCGGCTCGGACACGCTGCCGGGTGCGAAACGGCTGTTCCTGCCGATGCGCACCGGGCGCGGGCCGATCGGCGTCATCGGCATCGACAACGACCGCACCGGCCCGCTATTGACCCCGGACCAGCGCCGGTTGCTCGACGCGCTGGTCGACCAGGGCGCACTCGCGATCGAGCGCGTGCTGCTGGTCGAGGACATGGACCGCGTCAAGCGCACCGTCGAATCCGAGCGGCTGCGCTCGGCGCTCCTGACTTCGATCTCGCACGATCTGAAGACGCCGCTGGCCTCGGTGCTCGGGGCGGCCTCCACCATGCGCGACCTCGCCGGCGCGCTCTCGGACACCGAGAAGCGCGACCTGCTCGCGACCGTGATCGACGAATCCGAGCGGCTCAACCGCTTCATCGCCAATCTGCTCGACATGACCAAGCTCGAATCCGGCGCCATCGTGCCCAACACGGCGCTGCACGATCTCGGCGAGATCGTCGGTAGCGCGCTGCGGCGGGCGGCCAAGATCCTCGCTGCCCACAAGGTCGAGCTCGTGCTGGCGGCCGATCTGCCCATGCTCGAGCTCGATGCCGTGCTGTTCGAGCAAGTGCTGTTCAACCTGCTCGACAACGCCGCGAAATATTCGCCGGCCGACACCACGATTGCGATCCGCAGTCAGCGCGAGCGCGATCACGTCGTTCTCCAGATCGCCGATGAGGGCGGCGGCATCCCATCCGACGAGCTTGAGAGCGTGTTCGACAAGTTCTATCGCGTGCAGAAGGGGGACCATGTCCGTCCCGGCACCGGGCTCGGCCTTGCCATCTCCCGAGGCTTCGTCGAGGCGATGCGGGGCACGATCTCGGCCGCCAACCGCAGCGACCGCAGCGGCGCGATCCTCACCATCCGTCTGCCCGTCCCAGTGCAGACCCACGCATTGGATACCGCTGCATGAGTGCTGCCCTGATCAAGGTTCTGGTCATCGATGACGAGCCACCGATCCGAAAATTGCTGCGGATGGGGCTGACGACGCAGGGCTATGAAATCCTGGAGGCGTCGAACGGCAAGACCGCGCTGGACAAGCTTGCCGAAGAGCCGGCGCTGATCATCCTCGATCTCGGCCTGCCCGACATCCAGGGCCACGAGCTGCTGCGCACCATCCGCGCGCGCAACGAGGGCGTGCCGATCGTGGTGCTGTCGAGCCGCGGCGATGAGGCCGGCAAGGTGCAGGCGCTCGACCTTGGCGCGGACGATTACCTGACCAAGCCGTTCGGCATGGACGAGCTACTGGCCCGCTTGCGTGCCGCGCTGCGCCACCAACTTCAGGTTAAAGGCGAGCGCCCTGTGTTCCGCACTGGCGACCTCTCCGTCGATCTCGTGCGCCGCATCGTCAAGGTCGGCGAGCGCGACGTGAAGCTGTCGCCAAAGGAATACGATCTTCTTCGCGTGCTGGTGCAGCACGCCGGCAAGGTGCTCACCCATCGCTTCCTGCTCAAGGAGCTCTGGGACGAGCTGACGGATGCGCAATATCTGCGCGTCTATGTCCGTCAGCTCCGCCAGAAGATCGAAGCCGACCCGGAACGGCCGCAATATGTCCTGACGGAGACGGGGATCGGATACAGGCTGAAGGTCGGGGATTAGGTCAGCCGTCATTCCGGGGCGCGCGTCAGCGCGAGCCCGGAATCCATTTCTCCGCCAGTTGCGCTTGGCACGATGGATTCCCGGGCTCGATGCTTCGCATCGCCCCGGAATGACAGTCAACCCGCCTTGCGATGCCGCGCTGGCGACCGGTGCGCCTTCCTAGCGGCTCGGTGCCGCCCCTGCGCACGCCGCGCATGGGACTTCGCCGCAGTCTTTTTTCCTCTTCCGCGTCCCTTCAGGCTTTGCTTCAGCGCATCCATGAGGCTGACGACGTTGCTCGGCCGTTCTTCGGGCTCCGGCAGCTCGATCTTCTTGCCGCTGGCCTTGCGCTTCACCAGCGCCTTCAGCGCGTTCTCGTACTCGTCCTTGAATTCGCTAGGATCGAAATGCGCGGCCTTGGAGTGCAGGATGTGGCCGGCGAGCTCGACCATGTCCTTGGTGATTTTCGGGCTCTTGATGTCCTCGAAGAACTGGTCCTCGTCCCGCAGCTCGTAAGGGTAGCGCAGCGTGGTGCCGAGCAGGCCCTTTCCGAGCGGCTCGATCGCCATCACGTGCTCGCGATTGGTAAGCACGATTTTTGCGAGTGCCACGCGGTCCTGATCTTTCATGGCGTCGCGGATCACCGCGAAGGCGTCGACTGCGGCTTTGCCATCGGGGGCGATGTAATAGGGGTGGTTGAGGTAGCGCTGGTCGATTTCCTCGCTCGGCACGAAGCTCTCGATGTCGATGGTGTGGTTGCTCTCGATCTGGACCGCCTCGAGCTCCTCCGGTTCGACCTCGACATATTTGCCCTTGCTCAGCTCGTAGCCGCGCCCCTTCTGATCGCTCTCGACGACGTCGCCGGTCTCGGAATCGATCATCTGCTGCTTGAGCCGGTTCCCGGTCTCGCGGTTGATGAGATGAAACCGAGTCTTCTCCGCGGCGGTCGCAGCCGGATAGAGCATGACCGGACAGCTGACCAGCGAGAGCTTCAACGTTCCCTTCCAATAGGCACGCGGGGCCATTCCATTCTCCAGCGTTTTCAAGGCGTTTTGGAACCCCAACCCCTCCGTGGGGTTTTGGTTCCGGGTGGGACTTTCGCCGTGATAGGCTTGAATGCCGAAAGAGAAGCGGGACCAGTCGTGCTGCAAAAACTCTCCACTTACCGACAGAAGCGTGACTTCGAGAAGACGCCCGAGCCATCAGGCAAGACCCCTGTCGCGCCCTCGAAGCAGCGGCGCTTCGTGATCCAGAAGCATGATGCCAGTCGGCTGCATTACGACTTCCGGCTCGAGTTGGACGGCGTCTTCAAGTCCTGGGCGGTGACGAAGGGGCCCTCGCTCGATCCGCGCGACAAGCGGCTGGCGGTCGAGGTCGAGGACCATCCGCTCGACTATGGTGATTTCGAAGGTACGATTCCAGAAGGGCAGTACGGCGGCGGCACCGTGATGCTGTGGGATCGAGGCACTTGGGAATCGGAAGATCCGGAAGCCGGCTTCAAGAAGGGCGATCTCAAATTCACCCTGCATGGCGACAAGCTGCACGGAAGCTGGGTGCTGGTGCGCATGCGCAACCGCGGCGGCGAAAAGCGGACCAACTGGCTGCTGATCAAGCACCGCGACGAACATGTCCGCGAAGGCGCCGACAACGACATCCTCGACCAGGACAAGTCCGTCGCCTCCGGCCGCGCGATGGAGCAGATCGCCGAAGGGAAGGGCCGCGCGCCCAAACCTTTCATGCTGGCCAAGGGTCTTAGGGGTCCCAAGGGCAAGGCCAATGCGGTCTGGCAGTCCAACCGCGCCGAGGAGGCGAAAGGGCGCACGGTGAAGCCGGCGCCGCGCACGGCGTTGAAGGCCGGAACGACGGCAAGGAAGAAGGCGACGACAGCAGCAAACACGAAGAAGGTTTCAGAGATACCGGATTTCGTGGCGCCGCAGCTCTGTACGCTGGTCGATCGGCCGCCGGCCGACCGGGGCTGGTGTCACGAGATCAAGTTCGACGGCTATCGCGTCCAGCTCCGGGTCGAGGACGGCGAAGCAACGCTCAAGACCCGCAAAGGCCTCGACTGGACCGGCAAGTTCGCCTCCATTGCCAAGGATGCGGGCGTGCTGCCGGACGTGATGATCGACGGCGAGATCGTCGCGCTCGATCACAACGGCGCGCCGAACTTCTCCTCGCTTCAGGCTGCGTTGTCCGATGGCAAGACCGACGAGCTGATCTTCTTTGCCTTCGACCTCCTGTTCGCCGAGAACCAGGATTACCGCCGACTGCCGCTCGGCGAACGCAAGGCCCGGCTGAAGGAGCTCCTGGAATCGCGCAAGCGGAAGGCGAGCCAGATCCGATATGTCGAGCATTTCGAGAGCGGGGGCGATGCCGTGCTGCAATCGGCGTGCAAGCTCGAGCTCGAGGGGGTGGTATCGAAGAAGCTGGATGCCCCGTATCGTTCCGGCCGCACCGAGAGCTGGGTCAAGTCGAAATGCCGCGCCGGCCACGAGGTGGTGATCGGCGGCTACAAGACCACGAATGGCAAGTTCCGCTCACTGATGGCCGGCGTGCAGCGCGGCGATCATCTCGCCTTCGTCGGCATGGTCGGCACCGGCTTTGGCGCGGACAAGGTCAAGCGCATCATGCCGTCGTTGAAGGCCATGGCGACCAAGGAAAGTCCCTTCGGCGGCAAGAATGCGCCGAAGAAGACCCGCGAGATGCACTGGCTGAAGCCGGAGCTCGTCGCCGAGATCGAGTTCGCCGGCTTCACCGCCGACGGCAATGTCCGCCAAGCAGCTTTCAAAGGCCTGCGGCAGGACAAGCCTGCCGAGGAGGTCGAGGCCGAAACGCCAGTCGACACCGAGCTCGCCAAACCCTCAGCCAAAGGAGTGAAGCGCGCAAAAGCGAAGCCAGGCGCGCGATCGGCCCCCAGCGGCAGCAACGCCGAGGTCATGGGCGTCGTCATCTCCAAGCCGGACAAGGAGCTCTGGCCCGACGACGGACATGGCGATCCCGTCACCAAGCTGGACCTTGCCCGCTATCTCGAAGCCGTCGGCGAATGGATGATCGTGCACCTGAAGGGCCGGCCTTGCTCGCTGATCCGCGCTCCTGACGGCATCAAGGGCGAATGCTTCTTTCAGCGCCATGCCATGCAGGGCACGTCGAACCTTCTGGAGCTCGCAAGGGTCTCCGGCGACCGCAAGCCGTACCTGCAGATCGATCGGATCGAAGGGCTCGCTGCAGTGGCGCAGGTCGGCGGCGTCGAGCTGCATCCATGGAATTGCGCGCCTTATGCCTATGACACGCCGGGACGGCTGGTGTTCGATCTCGACCCTGCGCCCGACGTCGACTTCGCCGACGTCGTCGAGGCGGCCAAGGAGATGCGGCAGCGGCTCGCCGATATCGGCATGGACAGCTTCTGCAAGACCACTGGCGGCAAGGGCATCCATGTGGTGGTGCCGCTGCTCCACGGCGCGCGCGACAAGGTGAGCTGGAAGGAGGCCAAGGCGTTTGCGCAAGGCGTTTGCCAGTGGATGGCCAATGACGATCCCGAACGCTATCTGCTCAACATGTCCAAGAAATTGCGCAAGGGAAAGATCTTCCTGGACTATTTGCGCAACGACCGTATGTCGACGGCGATTGCCCCGCTGTCGCCGCGCGCGCGCGCCGGTGCCACGGTGTCGATGCCGCTGACTTGGGCGCAGGTGAAGAGCGATCTCGATCCGAAGCGCTATACGATGCGCACCGTGCCGGGCCTGCTGGCGCGATCGAAAGCGTGGGAAGGTTATGATGATGCCGCCGCCTCAATCAAGGCGGCCATGAAGAAGCTGGCGTCGAAAAAGTAGGATGGGTTAGCCGAAGGCGTAACCCACCAACTTCGTTCTATATTCGCAGGAAGCGTGGTGGGTTACGCTTCGCTAACCCACCCTACAAGCGTGCCTATATCCGTCCCATCAGGAGCAGGATTAGCAGGATGACGATGACGAGTCCGAGGCCGCCGCCGCCGTAATAGCCGGTGCCGTAGAACGGCCCGCCGCCAATGCCGCTGAAGCCGCCGAGCAGGGCGATGACCAAGATGATCAGAATGATCGTGCCGATAGACATGCGAGTCTCCTCCAGCCCTTTCTTGAAAGGGTCGTTGCACCTGTCCCGTCGTGCGGGGGCAACTTGCCGCAGGTTTTAAAGTTCCGCGTTCGCAAATGGGTCCCAGCTCCGGCATGCATGGAACTTTTGCCGTTTCATGCGGCATGATCACGTGAGGGCAGTCAGCAGGGTCACGGCCATGTCAGAACCGCTCGTCGTCTCAATTCCACATCGTCTCGGCCGCGATGAGGCGGTGCGCCGGCTCAAGACGGGGCTTGGCCGCGCCGCAGCAAGCATTCCCGTGTTGCAAGTCGAAGAGGAGCGCTGGAGCGGCGACAGCATGAATTTCCGCATCCGCGCGCTCGGGCAGATCGCGACCGGCCAGGTCGACGTCACCGAAGATCACGTCCGGGTCGAGGTGGTGCTGCCCTGGCTGTTGCAGCGCTTTGCCGAGATGGCCCAGATCGCAATCAGGAAGCGCGGACAGTTGCTGCTGACCAAGGACGGGGGCAAGTAGCCTCAGGCGCGCACGCGCTGCCGTATCGGCTTTGCTGCACTGGCGGTGCGCGCCTCGATGATTGTCGCGGGAAGATCGCGCAGAGCCTGCGCAAGCGGCAGTTCGTTGCTCGCAAGATCCGTCGCGGCATAGCCGGTGATGTCGACGGTGGCATCGAAGCCCTCCAGCGCGGGCCATTCCCGGCCCGCTTGCGTGAACGGCGCGAAGTGACGCCCGACCACGACGATCGCGGCCGCGCGGCCGTGGCGGCGGGCGAAGGCGATGACGTGGTCAGCATGCAAGCCGCTCACCTCGAGCGGCTGATAGTCGCCCCGCACGAAGATGTCGGGAAGCCGGTTGCGCAGCTCGAGAAGATGACGCGTCCAGGCCAGCTTGAGCTGGCCGTCCGGCCAGGCCTTGATCAGGCCACGCCAATCCGGCTGGTCCAGTGAGTTCAGCGCTGCACGGCAGGCGACAAAGTCCACAGGACGACGGTTGTCGGGGTCGACCAGCGACAGGTCCCAGAATTCGGTGCCTTGGTAGAAGTCCGGCACGCCCGGCAGTGTCGCCTTGAGCGTGAGCTGGCTCAGCGAGTTCAACATGCCGAGCAGTGCAACGCGGCGGGCCAGGGTCTGCAGCGCCTCCAGGAATTCTGCGGACTGAGCGGGGTCGAGGATCTTGCCGATGAAGCTCTTGACGCCGTTTTCATACGCTTCGTGCGGATTGAGCCAGCTCGTCTCCTCCTTGCCTTCACGCGCGGCCTTGAGGGCATAGGCCTGGATGCGCTCGATGAAGCCGGCATCCGGTCCCTGGAGCGGCCAGGCCCCCAGCAGGGTCTGGTAGAGCATGTACTCGAAGGTCGCCGACGGCGCGCGGAAACTGCCGTGGTGTGTGAGATGCGGCGCGTTCAACACCTTCCAGCGCGCCACCGCGCTGGTCCATTCGCCGGGAATCTCGCTGAGCGCAGCAATACGCGCGCGGGCATCCTCGCCGCGCTTGGTGTCGTGGGTGGCCGTCGCGGTCATGCCGTGCGGCCATTCCTTGGCGCGCGCCTGCATCGCCTGATGGAAAGCGGGAAGGGTGAGGCCGATGCTCGCGGGATCGCCGCCGACCTCGTTCAGCGCGAGCAGCCGGTGGAATTGATAGAACGCGGTGTCCTCCAGCGACTTCGCCATCATCGGTCCGGTGAATTGCTGCACCTTCAGCGCGAAGCGGCGCACGCGCGGGGCGCTGTGCGGGGGACGGCCGGGCTTGAGCAGGTCCATGGTCAGGGCGTCGCGCAGGAAGTCGAAAATGCCGTCATCTGCGGCGAACCATTCTGCGCGCGCCCGCGCGATGGTCTCCTCGATCAGCTTGCGATCGTGCGCGGTCGGCGCGCTCGTCGTGAGGTAGGTGCGGTAGACCGGGAAATGCAGCACATAGAGTTCGAGCGCCTGGCGCAGGCTGTCGGCGGAGAAATCGCGCGTCGAGTAATGCCCGTTGGCGATGCGCGCCAAAAGCCGCGTCAGCACGGTGAACTCGCTGGTCAGCAGCGTCTCCAGCACCCGCCGCTTGGCGTCCTTGACGTAAGGCGCAAGCCGGGGCGGCCGGTTGCTGATCTGCCGCCAGGTCTCGTCCAGCGCCGCCAGCCCCTTGCCGTCGACCAGGACCTGGGTGATGACGTTCATCCATTCATAGCCGGTGGTGCCCTGGACGCCGGCGAAGTGCGGCAGGCGTTCGTGCTCGCACAGGATCTTCTCGATCAGGGTATAAAAGGGCTTCGTCGTACCCTGTGCATCGCGAACCAGCCGGCGCAGCCGCTGGCAATATTGCGCGGGATCGCGCAGGCCGTCGATGTGATCGAGGCGGATGCCTTGCAATCTGCCGTCGGCGATGAGTTGCTTGACCAGCCGATGCGTGGCGGCAAACGTGCCGGGATCCTCGACGCGCAAGCCCGCAAGGCCGTTGACGTCGAAGAAGCGGCGATAGTTGATGTCACTGGAGGCGAGCCGCCAATGCCCGAGCTTGTAGTGCTGGCGCTCGAGCAGATGATGCAGCGCCAGCGTGTGCGCGGGACGGTCTTTGGCGGCGCGATAGGCGGCAAGACCTCGCGCGATGATGTCGGCAGCACCCGCAATGCCCTTGAGTTCTGCCTTAAAGGTGGGAGCTTCCTTGCGGTTGGGACGGCGCAGTCCGGTGTAGCGCGCCGCGAGCGCGAGCAGGCGCTTGCCGGGCTCCGTTTCTGCCGCGTCCGCTTCCTTGACGATCATCCGCAGCACTTCGCCATAGCGCTCCGGCGCGACAGGTAAGCGATGCTCGAAATACCAGGCGGAAAGACTTCCCTCATCCGGATCGTAGCGCAGCTCGATCTCGCCCCGCTCCAGCGCCTCGCCATAGGACACGCCGAGAATCGGCAGCAGCACGCCGCCGCGGGCGCGGAAGGCCAGTTGATCCCAGTCGATGTCGAAGGAGACCGCATGCGGTGAAGCCTGGCCCCACTCCAGCACGTCGAGCCACCAGGGATTGTCGGCGAAATGCACGCCGACATGATTGGGCACGAAGTCGATGATGAGGCCGAGATCGTGCTGCTGAAGCGTCTCGCTCAGCCGTGCGAAGCCGGCCTCGCCGCCGAGTTCGGGACTGAGCTGGCTGTGATCGACGGTGTCGTAGCCGTGGGTCGAGCCCTTGCGCGCCTTCATCACCGGCGAGGCATAGAGATGCGTGATCCCCAGCGCCTTGAGATAGGGCACGACCGCGGCGGCCTTGTCGAAATCGAAATCCGCGGTGAGCTGGAGCCTGTAAGTCGCGAGCGGAATGGCGGGAGGCATGCTAACCTCCGAGATGCCAAACCACCGACCAGGGCGGAAGCCGCTCGCCGGCCTCGCCGCCCCAGATCGGCGTGCCCGCATTGCTGTTGGAATACGCGACATCCTTGTCCGAGAGATTCGCGGTCAGGCGGAGCGTCGCGCCGTCCCCCATGCGCCAATGTGCCGTGAGCAAGCCGGTATCTGCTGCCTCGGCATCGCCGAACCTCGCTCCTTTCAGCCGCGGCATGATCTCCTTGCGCCGGAGCGCGAGCAGCTCGCGCACCAGCGCAAGCCGCGCGTCCTGCTCGGGCGTGCGGCCGTTCCAGTCGAGCACGGCCAATTGCAGCGTTGCCGGATCGAGCGGATCAGGCACCTCATCGCCGTATTTCTCATAGGCCCAGGCATATTCCTGCTTGCGCCCCTTGCGCACGGCATCGGCCAATCCGTCGTGGAAGTCGCAGAAGAATGGGAAGGGCACCGTGGAGCCCCATTCCTCGCCCTGAAACAGCATCGGCACCATCGGCGCGAGCAGGGTGACCGCGAGCGCGGCCTCGATCTGTTTTGGCGATGCCAGGCTCTCGAGCCGGTCGCCGAGCGGGCGGTTGCCGATCTGGTCGTGGTTCTGGAGAAAGTTGACGAAGGTCGCCGGCGGCAGCTCGCCGCTCGGCTCGCCGCGCGGCTTCTTGCCCCAGAATTCCGAGATCTCGCCCTGGTAGACGAAGCCGGAGGCGAGCGCGCGCGCAAGATCCATGCGCGGCGTCTGGTAATCGCCATAATAGCCGGCATGCTCGCCGGTCAGCATCACGTGCCAGACGTGATGATAATCGTCGTTCCATTGGCCGCGATATTTGCCGTTCGGCGGGTCCTGCGCAGCGTCGAGCAGGCTGGCGCGGTTGTCGCCGTTCTCCAGCACGAGGTGGATGTGGCGTCCCGTGGCCTTGGCGAGCTCGCCGGCGGCAACGCTGAGGTCCTGCAGCATGGACTGCTCGCCCGGGACAGCCATGATGTGATTGGCGGCGTCGAGCCTGAGGCCATCGAAGCGGTAGTCGCTGAGCCAGCACAGCGCGTTCTCGACCGCGAACGCGCGCACCTGCGGCACGCGATAATCGATTGTGCTGCCCCATGGCGTGTGCGCGTCGGTAAAGAAGGTCGGCGCATAGCGGCCGAGGTAATTCCCCTCGGGGCCGAAATGATTGTAGACGACGTCGAGGAACACCATGAGCCCGCGCAAATGCGCCTCGTCGATCAGCGCCTTCAGATCTTCAGGGCGGCCATAGGCGCTGTCGGGCGCATACCACAGCACGCCGTCATAGCCCCAGCCGCGGCGGCCGGCGAAATCGGCCAACGGCATCAATTCCAGTGCGGTGATGCCGCTCGCTGTGAGATGATCGAGCTTGTCGATCATGGCGCGGTAGGTGCCCTCTGGCGTGAAGGTGCCGACATGGGTCTCGATCAGCACCGTCTCTTCCCAGGGACGGCCGCGCCAATCGCGCGCGCGCCACACAAAGGCGTCGTGATCGATCACCTCGCTCGGGCCGAACACATCCTCGGGCTGGAATGCCGAGGCGGGATCGGGCACGTCGATCTCGTCGTCGATCCGGAATTTGTAATTGCTACCGGCGCGCAGGCCGGCAATGTCGGCCACGTACCAGCCATCCTGCCGGCGCTGCATCGCGTGCCTTCTGTCGAGCAGGAGATCGACGCGGCGCGCGCCGGGCGCCCACAGCCGGAACGACGCGCCGTCCTTGGTCGGCCTCGCCCCGAAGGATGGCCTCATAGCGCCCCCGCGAAGGCGAGCACGGATCGCGGCGGCGCCTTGCTGTCGCTTCCGGGCAGGAAGTCGATCGAGTTCAGCCTGGCCTCGGTCGTGTTGAGGATCTGCTGCCAGCTCTTGTATTCGGTCATTTTGGGCAATTTGAATGCGATCTCTTCGGGAGCGGCGTTCAGAACGATAAAGATCGCGGCGCTGCCCGGTTCCATCGGCCCCATCACATAGGAGAGAAACCGCCCTTCCGGGAATTTCCAGTCGTTCTCCGTCATCTCGTCCCCGGCGGGCGTCAGCCACAGCGCGCCGTAGGAGATGCCGTCCTTGGTGCGGCCGTCGAGCCAGCGATGGCTGCGGAGTTGCGAGAACCGGCGGCGGATGTCGGCGAGGTGGGCGACGAAATCGACCATGTCGTCGCCCTCCTTGCCGAGATTGTCCCAGCCGACCCAGCCGATCTCGTTGTCCTGGCAATAGGCGTTGTTGTTGCCGGATTGGGAATTGCCGACCTCGTCGCCGGCGAGGATCAGCGGAACGCCTTGCGCCAGCATCAGGCAGGCCAGCACGTTCTTGCGAAGCTGCCGACGCAGGCCGAGGATTTGGGGATCGTCGGTCGGGCCCTCGACGCCGCAATTGTTGCTGTGGTTGTCGTTGGAGCCGTCGCGATTGTCCTCGCCGTTGGCCTCGTTGTGCTTCTCGTTGTAGCTGAAGAGGTCGGCGAGCGTGAAGCCGTCATGCACGGTGATGTGGTTGATGCCAGCGCGCGGCCGCCTTCCGTCATGGTTGAACAGGTCTGATGACGCCGTCATGCGGCTGGAGATGTCGCCGATCAGGCTGCCTTCGCCGCTCCAGTAGCGGCGCATGGCGCTGCGATAGCGATCGTTCCACTCCGACCATTGCGAGGGGAAGGCGCCGACCTGATAGCCGCCGAGCCCGAGATCCCACGGTTCGGCGACGAGCTTGACGGTCGCCAGCACCGGATCCTGCCGGACGGCAGTCAGGAACGAGATGCCGCGATCAAAGCCGTTCGGGCCGCGCGCCAGCGTGGTGGCGAGGTCAAAACGGAAGCCGTCGACATGGCAGACCTCGACCCAGTAGCGAAGCGAATCCATCACCATCTGGAGCACGCGCGGATGGGTGAGGTTCACCGACGAGCCGCAACCGGTGAAATCGTCGTAATAGCGCGGGTTCTCGCGGTTCAGCCAGTAGTAGGAGGCGTTGTCGATGCCGCGATAGCACAGCGTCGGGCCGAGGTGATTGCCCTCGGCGGTGTGGTTGTAGACAACGTCCAGCATCACCTCGATGCCGGCATCGTGCAGCCGCGCGACCGTGGTGCGGAAGGAATCCAGCGCGTTGTCCTGGGCGTAGCGCGGCTCGGGCGCGAAGAAGGACAACGTGTTGTAACCCCAGTAATTGGCGAGCTTCTTCTCCACCAGGATGCGGTCGTCGACGAAGCTGTGGATCGGGAGAAGCTCGATCGTGGTGACGCCGAGCCTCTTCAGATGCTCGATCATCGCCGGCGATGACAGGCCACCATAGGTGCCGCGCAGATTCGGCGGCACGTCGTCGCGCTTCTGCGTCAGGCCCTTGACGTGGGCCTCGTAGATGATGGTGTCTTCCCAGGGGATGTTGGGACGGATCTCGCGCCGGCCCCAGTTGAAGGTCTCGTCGACGACGACGGCCTTCGGCATGCCGCGCGCATTGTCGCGCCGGTCGAACGACAGGTCCTCGCGCGGCGAGCCGGTGCGGTAGGCGAAATGCGCATCGCTCCAGACCAGCCGTCCGGCCAGCCGCTTGGCATAGGGATCGAGTAGCAGCTTGTTGGCGTTGAAGCGGTGGCCGTGCTCGGGCTCGTAGGGGCCGTGCACACGATAGCCGTAGAGCTGGCCGGGCGAGACGTCGTTGAGATAGCCGTGCCAGACGTCCTCGGTCCTCTCCGGCAATTCGATGCGTTCGAGCTCGCGGCGGCCTTGCGTGTCGAACAGGCAGAGCTCGACCTTCTGCGCGTTGGCGGAGAACAGCGCGAAATTGGTGCCGCGTCCGTCCCAGCTTGCGCCGAGGCGTGCGGGCGATCCAGCAGTCAAGCGCATGTGTCAGCTTTCCGGAACGAGGAAGATCGCGGCAAGTGGCGGAATGGTGAGGCGGAGCTCGCCGCCCTCGGCATGGACTTCGCCGATGTTGCCGACGTTGCTGCCGCCATAGTGGGCGGAATCCGAGTTGAGCACTTCCTTCCACTTGCCGCCAAAGGGCACGCGAACGCGATAGTTCTGGTAGACGTTCGGCGAGAAGTTGACGATCACCAGGCACCGCGCTTGCTCGTCGAAGCCCCTGCGCAGCCAGGCGAACACGTTGCGGTTGGCGTCGTCGGTGACCAGCCATTCGAAGCCGGCCTGGTCGCAATCCATCTGGTGCAGCGCCGGCACCGCGCGATAGAGCCGGTTGAGGTCGCGGATCAGCGCCTGGATGCCGGAGTGGTACTTGTATTCGAGCAGGTGCCAGTCGAGCGACTGGTCATGGTTCCATTCGCGGCTCTGCGCGATCTCCGCGCCCATGAACAACAGCTTCTTGCCGGGATGGCCGAACATGAAGCTGTAATAGGCGCGCAAGTTCGCGAAGCGCTGCCACTCGTCGCCAGGCATCCGGCCGAGGATCGAGCGCTTGCCGTGCACGACCTCGTCATGCGACAGCGGCAGGATGAAGTTTTCCGAGAACGCGTAGTGCAGGCCGAACAGGATCTCGCCGTGGTGGTGCTTGCGGTAGATCGGATCCTTGCTGATGTAGCTCAGCGTGTCGTGCATCCAGCCCATGTTCCACTTGTAGCCAAAGCCGAGCCCGCCGAATTCGACCGGGCGTGAGACCTGAGGCCAGGCGGTGGACTCCTCGGCCGCCGTGGTCGCCTGCGGGAAACGGGCGAAGACTTCCGTGTTGAAACGGCGCAGGAAGTTGATCGCCTCGATGTTCTCCCGCCCGCCATACTGGTTCGGAATCCACGCGCCGGGCGGCCGGCTGTAATCGAGATAGAGCATCGATGCCACGGCATCGACGCGCAGGCCGTCGATCGCGTAGCGCTCCAGCCAGAACAGCGCGTTCGACACCAGGAAGTTCGTCACTTCGGTGCGGCCGTAATTGTAGATCAGCGTGCCCCAGTCGAGGTGGCGCCCCTGGAGCGGGTTGGCGTGCTCGTAGAGCGAGGTACCGTCGAAATGACCTAGCCCGTGCGGATCGTCCGGGAAGTGGCCGGGCACCCAGTCGAGCAGCACGCCGACGCCTTCGCGGTGGCAGGCATCGACGAGAACGGCAAAATCCTCCGGCGTGCCGAAGCGGCTGGTCGGGGCATAGAGGCCGGTCGGCTGGTAGCCCCAGGAGCCGTCGAACGGATGCTCGCTCACCGGGAGGAATTCGAGATGGGTGAAGCCCATGTCGCGGGCATAGGCCGGCAGCTGCTCGGCCAGTTCGCGATAGGTCAGCCATTCATTGCCGTTCTTGCGCCGCCACGAGCCGAGATGGACCTCGTAGATCGACATCGGCGCCGACAGCGCGTTGATGCCGTCGGGCGCCGGCCGCGGCCGCGGCAGACGCGCCTCGTCGAACACGATCGACGCTGTCTTGGGCCGCACCTCGCTCGCAAAGGCCAGCGGATCGGATTTCAACGGAAGCATATGGCCATGCGGGCCTATGACTTCGAACTTGTAGTGATCGCCAATCTTCGCATGCGGGATGAACAGCTCCCAATAGCCGCTGCCGCGTACCCGCATGGGATGGCGTCGCCCGTCCCAGAAATTGAAATCGCCGACCACGGACACCCGCCGCGCATTCGGCGCCAGCACCACGAAGCCGATACCGTCGACACCTTCGTGCCGCATCGGATGGGCGCCGAGCTTGTCGTAGAGGCGCTGGTGGGTGCCTTCGCCGAGCAGATAAAGGTCGAAATCGGTCAGGATCGGCGGAAAGCGGTAGGCGTCCTCGAACTCGACGACGTTGCCGCCGAACTTTGCGCGCAACTGGTAATGCTTCGAGCCGTTGGGCAGGGCCCCGATGAACAAGCCGGAATCGTGCACACGGTCGAGCGGGGCGACTTCGCCATGCTCGCCGACCGCCTCGACATTGGAGGCTTCGGGGAGAAAGGCGCGCACCACGCTTCTACCGCCCTCGGGATGCAGCCCGAGATAGTGGAAGGGATCGGAGTGGCGGCCTTCGATGATCGCGTAGGCCTCAGCGGGCAGTTTAGGCATGGGCTTCGCTCTCGGCACTGGACAGAATGCGAAGCAGTCCGGTCAGCGGCGCATTGAGCCCCTCAGGCCGGTGGG
Source organism: Bradyrhizobium zhanjiangense (assembly GCF_004114935.1). Classification (NCBI taxonomy): domain Bacteria; kingdom Pseudomonadati; phylum Pseudomonadota; class Alphaproteobacteria; order Hyphomicrobiales; family Nitrobacteraceae; genus Bradyrhizobium; species Bradyrhizobium zhanjiangense. Next base: position 8,151,670 of record NZ_CP022221.1, on the reverse strand, counting down.
ACAGCTCGTACTCTACTTCGTTGAACGCTTGATCAAGCAGGAAGAAACTTATCAGGCCGTCCGCGGACTGCGGATCTTGCGGCCACAGCCGCCGATCGGTCATGGTTTCGCGATAGGCGGACAAGAAGGTTGCGGTAGCGCGCTCGCGCCATTCGTCGAGCGCAGCCGCGAGCCGGCCCTGCTCATCGGAAGCGCCCGTGAGCGCGCGACTGAGGGCCGCGTTGACCGAAACATCAATCGAGTGGATCAGGCCCGCGACGTCGCGCGCGGCCGGCGCCTTGCGCCGCTTGTCGGCCAATGGCACACGCGGATCGCCGTCGAAGTCGATGATGAAGATATCGTCCTTCACGATCAGAGTTTGCCCGAGACGGAAGTCGCCATGATGACGGATGTTCAACCCGCCGATCCCGGAAGGCAATAGCGCATTCAGCCGGTCGGGCAGGGTCGCGCGCGCCTCCGTGAGCTGATCGATCAGCGGCCGGTCCGCCTCCCGCAGGCCGTCGCGGCTGTCGGCCAGCCGTTCGAAGACCCGCTCGGCGCGCGCCTTGAGGTCGGAGACGAGGCGCGTGATGTACGAGGAGCCGATCGGCTCCGGAGCGAGCTCGTCCGGCTTTGCCGCGGCCAGCGCGACATGCAGCTCGCCGAGCCGCCGGCCGATCTGCGCGATGAAGTGCAGATAAGGCGCCTGCTCCTGGGTTTCGCGGAGCGTTTCGCCCGCCGGCAATACGCGCTGCTCGTCGATATAGCGATCGAGATAGCCCGTGGTCACAGTCCAGCCGTCGCCCTGGTTCTCGACATAGGCATGCAGCACGCCGAGCGCGCTGCGCTGCTCGCCCTCGACCAGCTCGACGCTACCCAGCAGGGCCGGCGTGTTGGCAAAGCGGGCGACCTCTGTGAGATAGTGGCCGATCTCGATCTCGGGACTGATGCCGCTTTCGAGCCGACGATAGATCTTGGCGACGTATTGATTGTCGATCAGCGCGGTGCTGTTCGACTGCTCGATCGCGCGGATGCGTTCGGGTTCCTTGATGATGTAATCGGCAAACCGGCTGGTCGCCTTGAATTCCAGCCGCAGATTGTTCTCTTCCACTGCCAGGTTCTGCGACAAATTGCGCAGGAACAGGCCGATGAAGATCTGCTCGGTCGCGACATCGAGCAGCGTGCCTTCGCGCGCGCCCTGACGCACTGCGGCGAGCGCCTTCGGGTTGAAGCGTTCGCGATCGAAGCGCACCCACTCGATCTGCAACGGCAGCACGTAGCGTGTCGTCTCGTTCCCCTGCTTGGTCTCGAAGAACGCGATCCAGGGCCGGTTGTCGCCGATGTCGCAGAACGGCGCCGCCGAGGTCAGCGTGGTCTTGATGTGCTTGGCATTGTGCTCGGGATACCATCGCGTCCGCGACAGGAATCCCGGCAGCACGTCGCGCTCGAACACGCCGCGCTCGCGGGCGAGCGACACCCAGTTCGAGTTCACCGGCACCACCAGCGTCTCGAACTCCGGCACCGCGCGCGGCGTCACCGGCTCGGACTTGTCGCGCTCCTGAAGCTGGAACCAGTAGAAGCCGTAGGGCCCCAGCGTGATCATGTAGGGCAGCTCGCCGATCGCGGGGAAGCGCGTGCGGCCGAGCATTTCCTGCGGGATGCGGTCCTTCCAAGGCGACAGGTCAAGCTCGGTCGCCTGCGCGGCGCGCGACAAATTGGCGACGCAGAGGATCACCTCGTCGCGATATTGCCGGACGTAAGCCAGCACGGCGCGGTTGGCCGGGCGGATGAAGGTCATGGTGCCGCGGCCGAAGGCAAGCGTCGACTTGCGCACCGAGATCAGCCGCTTGGTGGCGCTGAGCAGCGAGGACAGGCTGCGCGACTGCGCCTCCACGTTCACCGACTCGTAGCCGTAGACCGGGTCCATGATCAGCGGCGCGTAGAGGCGGGCCGGGTCGCAGCGTGAGAAGCCGCCGTTGCGGTCCGGGCTCCACTGCATCGGCGTGCGCACGCCGTTGCGGTCGCCGAGATAGATGTTGTCGCCCATGCCAATCTCGTCGCCGTAATAGACGATCGGCGTGCCGGGGAAGGACAGCAGCAGCGAGTTCATCAGCTCGATCTTGCGGCGGTCATTGTCCATCAGCGGCGCAAGGCGCCGGCGGATGCCGACATTGATGCGCGCGCGTGGGTCGTTGGCGTAGGTGGTCCAGAGATAGTCGCGCTCGACGTCGGTGACCATCTCCAGCGTCAATTCGTCATGGTTGCGCAGGAACAGCGCCCATTGGCAGCTCGCCGGAATGTCCGGGGTCTGGCGCAGGATGTCGGTGATCGGGAAACGGTCCTCCTGCGCGATCGCCATGTAGATCCGCGGCATCAGCGGGAAATGATAGGCCATGTGGCACTCGTCGCCACGGCCGAAATATTCCTGCACGTCCTCCGGCCATTGATTGGCCTCGGCCAGCAGCAGCTTGCCCTTGGAGTAGGCGTCGAGCTCCTGGCGCAAGCGCTTGATGATCGCATGCGTCTCGGGCAGGTTCTCGTTCGAGGTGCCCTCGCGCTCGCACAGATAGGGAATGGCATCCAACCGGAAGCCGTCGACACCGGCATCGAGCCAGCGCTTCATCACCTGGATGAGCGCGCTCACCACGCGCGGATTGTCGAAATTGAGGTCCGGCTGGTGCGAGAAGAAGCGGTGCCAGTAGAACGCGCCGGCCTCGGGGTCCCAGGTCCAGTTCGACTTCTCCGTGTCGGTGAAGATGATGCGCGTGCCCTGGTATTTCTGATCGGTGTCGCTCCAGACATACCAGTTGCGGGCGCTCGAGCCCGGATGGCTGCGGCGCGCGCGCTTGAACCATTTGTGCTGGTCCGAGGTGTGATTGACGACCAGCTCGGTGATGACGCGCAGGCCCCGCTTCTGCGCCTCCTGGATGAAGCGCTTGAAATCCTTCATCGTCCCGAAATCGGGATTGACCGCGCCGTAATCGGCGATGTCGTAACCGTCGTCGCGGCCAGGCGAGGGGTAGAACGGCAGCAGCCACAGCGCGGTGACGCCGAGTTCCTGGAGATAGGGCAGCTTCTCCGTCAGCCCGGCGAAGTCGCCGATGCCGTCATTGTTGCTGTCGGCAAACGCCTTGACGTGGAGCTGGTAGATGATGGCGTCCTTGTACCAGAGCTCGTCCACGATCTCGGCAGCCTCGGCTTTCTTGGTGTCGACGGAAGACAGAACATTCATGGCATGAACCCTTACGCCAGGCCGCGGAACAAGAGCGCCGGATCGCGCTCGGGATCGATACGCAGCCTGACCCCGCCCCATTCGATGCGGGACTGTTCGCCGGTGAGGAGGTTTTCGAGTGCCGTCACATGTTGTCGCTGCCCGCCGACGTCAACGGTGACGTCACCGAGCGGCAGCCAGAATTCGCGCACATGGCGCGACAGCGCGATCACGACGATGACGGTGTTGGCGGGCTCGGCTGCCTCCTTGGCGAAGGCAATGGATTCGCCATCCTCGACGCCGAGGAAGCGCAAATTGGCCGTCTGCCGGAGCGCCGCATTCTCGTTGCGGACACGATTGAGCGCGGTGATGTAGGGCTTGATGTTGCCGGGCCTGTCCCAGTCGCGCTGCTTGATCTGGTATTTTTCGGAATCCAGATATTCTTCACGGCCGGGAATCGCCTCGTGCTCCAAGAGCTCGAATCCGCCAAAGATGCCGTAATTGCCCGACAGCGTCGCGGCCAGCGCGAGGCGCGACTTGAACGCCCATGCTTCGCCGCTCTGGAGGTGATAGGGCAGCAGGTCCGCTGTGTTGACGAACAGGTTCGGTCGATAGAAGTCGCGTTCGGGATAGCGCGTCAGCTCGCCGAGATATTGCTCCAGCTCCCACCGCGAGGTGCGCCAGGGGAAATGGGTGAAGGACTGCGCAAAGCCGAGCTTGGCGAGGCCCTTCATCAGCTTCGGCCGCGCAAAGGTCTTGGAGAACAGGATCACCTCGGGATGGCGGCGGCGGATGTCGCGGATCAGCCATTCCCAGAACGGAAGCGGCGCGGTGTCGTGATTGTCGATGGCGAAGATGGTCACGCCATGGTCGATCCACAACAGCATGGCATCACGAAACGCGTTCCACAGTCCAGGCCTGTCTACGGAGTTGAAATCTGGGATGACGATGTCCGAATAGGGGCCATCCGCCGTCCGTACCGAGCGATCCGGCCGCCACTTGAACCATTCCGGATGCTGCGTCAGCCAGGGATGGTCCGGCGAGCATTGCACGGCGAAGTCGAGCGCGAGCTCGAGGCCGTATTCCAGGCAGGTCGCAACCAATGCGCGGAAATCCTCGATCGTGCCGAGTTCGGGATGCAGCGCATCGTGGCCGCCTTCCATCGTCCCGATCGCATAGGGCGAGCCGGGATCGCCTGCACTCGCCACCTGCGCATTGTTGCGGCCCTTGCGGCGGGTGTGGCCGATCGGGTGGATCGGCGTGAAGTAGAGCACGTCAAAACCCATCGCGGCGATGTCGGGTACGCGGGCGATGCAGTCGCGAAGCGTGCCGTGCTGGCCGGGGATCCGGCTCTGGCTGCGCGGCATCATCTGGTACCAGGCGCCAAAGCGCGCCTTGTCGCGGTCGATGATCAGCGGAAAGAGGGCCGAGCGAGTGAGGTCGGGCCGCGACTGGCTCTCGGCCATGGCTTCGCCGAGCTCGGTTGCGAGCAGCGGGCCGACCTCGCCGCTCTGCAGATAGTCCTCGCATTGCCTGATGATGACCACTGCTGCGTCTTGCCGTGCGCCATGCGCCTTGGTCAAGAGGCCGGCGCCCTCGATCGCGTCGAGAGTGACGTCCGCACCGGCGCGTTGTTTGCGCGCGACGCCGTGGGACCAGGTGGCGAACTCGTCGGTCCAGGCTTCGATGGCGTAGATGTATTGACCGGCCGTGGTCGGGACGAAGGCGCCCGACCAGCGGTCATTGCCATGATGGCTCATCGGCTCACGCTGCCATTCGCGGTCCTGCTCGCGGCGCCACAGCAGCGCGGCGCCGATCACGGCATCGCCATCGCGATAGATGTCGGCCCAGACCTCGACCCGGTCGCCCGCGATCCGCTTCACGGCGAAGCGGCCGCCATCGATCAAGGGATAGACGTCTTCGATGAGGAAAGCGCTGCCGGCTGCGGCACTTTCGACAGTTTGAATTGTCTTGTTCACGGTGATGCCATTGACAAGAAAGCAGGGCCCGTTTCCCTTGTCGGGAACCTACGCTTGATACCTATATAAAAAGCCGCTTGTGTGTCATTAGTTCCGGCGGGGAACGGCAGGCGCGGTTTGTGAGTTAAGCCCGACCAACGTCTTTCGCTGCCTCGTTAAATCGATGCCCCCGGCAAAAGGGTGGCCTGCAAGCTGCGTGCCGAATGGATCTCATAACTCAAGCCCGGATCAAGGGCGTCCAGTCCGAATTCATCGATGCCCTGGGTAAGCTGCGGGTCACCGACCCCGTGGCCCTCAAATCCATCCTCGACGCCCTGCCCGAGAAGCGGGTTTACCGCTTCGTTGGCGGGCCGGTGGTGGTGCGCGCCTTGGGGCATCCGCGGACTGAATTGGCGGCCATCGGTGCGCCACCGCTGCAATGGAAATTGGCCGCAAACGGCAAATCGATTGCGCAAGGCGAGACGCGCGAGCCAGTGATCGCCTGGCCGGCCGGTCTGCCGCTCGGCTATCACCGTTTGACGCTGACCGATGCCGAAGGTGTGACGGAAGAGGTGCCGATGATCGTGGCGCCCGAGCGCGCCTTCGGCGGCGATTTCGACCGCGGCTGGTTGCTTGCCGTGCAGCTCTACAGCGTCCGCTCCAACCGCAATTGGGGTATCGGTGACTTCACGGACCTGGCCGATCTCGTCCGGCTCGCCAAGCAATTGGGGGCCGACGGCGTTGGGCTCAATCCGTTGCATGTGCTGTTCGATGACCACCCCGCCGATTGCAGCCCCTATTCGCCGAACAGCCGGCTGTTTCTCAATCCGCTCTATATCGACGTCGCGGCGATCCCGGAATTTGCGCCCGACCTCGTGCCGGATGCCGCCGCGACCGCAGCACGGCTGCGCGAGGGCGATCGTGTGCCATACGCGGACATGGCGGCGTTGAAATGGCTGGGCCTGCGCGCTGCCTTCAACAGTTTCGTGACGAGCGCGAGCGAAGCACGCCGCCGGGAGTTTGACGCCTTCCGCGCCGCCCGCGGTCCGCTGTTGTCCCGCTTTGCCTGCTTCGAAGTGCTGCGCCATCGTTTCACCGCGCCATGGTGGGAATGGCCGGTGGAATGGCAAAAGCCCGACGATGCGACATGCGCTGCGCTGCGCAATGGGTCCGACAAGCGCGATGTCGAGTTCGTCGAATTCGTGCAATGGACGGCTGACAGCCAGTTGCATGCGGCCAAGGAGCTGGCCAGCCAGCTCGGCATGCCGGTCGGGCTCTATCTCGACGTTGCCGTCGGCGTGCAATCCAACGGCTTCGATGCCTGGAACGAGCAGATGGCGATTTCGCGCCATCTCGCCGTCGGCGCGCCGCCCGATGTGCTCAATACCGTCGGCCAGGACTGGGGCCTCGCCGGCTTCAACGCCGGCGGCCTGGAGGCCCAATCCTTCGTGCCGTTCGCCGACATGCTCGCGGCCTCGATGCGCCATGCAGGTGCCATCAGGCTCGATCACGTGCTTGGCTTGAAGCGACTTTATCTGGTGCCGCGCGGTTTCAAGCCCGACAACGGTGCCTATGTGCAGATGCCGTTCGAGGCGCTGCTGGCGGCGGTGGCGTGCGAGAGTGCGGCTCATAAATGCATCGTGATCGGCGAGGACCTCGGCACCGTGCCGGAAGGCTTCCGCGAGACCATGCAGGATTTCGGCATCTGGTCCTACCTCGTCATGATGTTCGAGCGCGACGATGCCGGCCACTTCCGCAATGTCGACCACTACCGGCCCAACGCACTCGTCACGCTGAATACGCACGACCTGTCGACCTATGCCGGCTGGCGCTCCTTCAGCGACCTCAAGATGAAGCTTTCGCTCGGGATCGATCCCGGCGAAAGCGAGCAGGCGCGCTGGGACGCGCTCGGCAGGCTCGACGAGATTTTGCGCCAGAACGGCATCAACGCCAACGATCTCTATTCCGTACTCGCCTTCCTGTCGCGCACGCCGTCGCGGCTGCTCGCGGTGTCGCTGGAGGATCTGCTCGGCGTGATCGATCAGCCCAACATCCCCGGCACGATCGACGAGCATCCGAACTGGCGCCAGCGGCTTCCTGTTACACTCGACAAGATCGCCTCCAAGGTCGATCTCGCGGCTTTGAAGGCCGCGACGCGGGAACGTTCATTGACCGGCGGGAGTTGAACAGCCGGGGTTTCTCAGGCTCGAACGACATTGTCTCAGAGGATCGAGGACTATGCGCTGATAGGCGACTGCGAGACCGCGGCGCTGGTCGGGCGCAACGGCTCGATCGACTGGCTGTGCTGGCCGGCCTTCGATTCCGACGCCTGCTTTGCCGCGATCCTCGGCACGCACAAGAACGGCCGCTGGCTGATCGCACCCAGCGAGGATGTCACGGCTACGTCGCGCCGTTATCTTGGTCATTCACTCATCCTCGAAACCCGCATCGAGACGAAGAGCGGCACCGTCGCGCTGATCGACTTCATGCCGCCACGCGGCAAGGCATCCGACATCGTGAGGCTCGTCCGCGGTATCAGCGGCGCGGTGAAGATGCGGATGCAGCTCGTCATCCGCTTCGGCTTCGGCGCCGATATTCCCTGGGTGCGGCGGATCGACCATTCTCTGATGGCAATCGCCGGCCCGGACATGATTGTGCTGCGCACGCCTGTCGAGACCCGCGGCGAGGATCTGACCACGGTTTCCGACTTCGAGGTGACGGCCGGCCAGACCATACCCTTCGTGCTGACCTACGGGCCCTCGCATATCGAGCCGCCGGCGCCGATCGACCCGGAGATCGCGCTACAGGAGACCGAAAGATTCTGGCACGACTGGTGCAGCCATTGCACCCGCGACGGCGGCTATCACGATCTCATCGTACGCTCGCTGATCACGCTGAAAGCGCTGACCTTCGCCCCCACCGGCGGCATCGTGGCGGCACCCACCACCTCATTGCCGGAAAAGCTCGGGGGCAGCAGGAACTGGGACTATCGCTTCTGCTGGCTGCGCGATGCCACCTTCACGCTGCTTGCGCTGATGAACTCGGGCTATACCGACGAAGCCTTGGCCTGGCACAATTGGCTCTTGCGCGCCGCCGCCGGCTCGCCCTCGAACATGCAGATCATGTACGGCATCTGGGGCCATCGGCGACTCTTGGAATGGGAGGCGGGCTGGCTCGACGGCTATGAGGGCGCCCGGCCGGTGCGCGTCGGCAATGCCGCGCATGCGCAGCTTCAGCTCGACGTCTATGGCGAGCTGATTGACGTTTTCCACCAGTCGCGCATGGTGAAGCTCAAGCTCGACGAGCAGAGCTGGGCGCTGGAATGCGCAGTGCTCAATCATCTCGCCGAGGTCTGGGACCGGCCCGATCACGGCATCTGGGAGCGCCGCGGCCAGCCCAAACACTACGTCTTCTCCAAAGTCATGACCTGGGTCGCCTTCGATCGCGGCATCAAGAGTGCGGAGACGTTTGGCTTCAAGGCGCCGGTGCTGCACTGGCAGGCCTTGCGCGAGGCCATTCATCGCGACGTCTGCAACAACGGTTTCGACGCCGACCAAAACACGTTCGTCGAGTCCTACGGCACGAAGCTGCTCGATGCCAGCGTGCTACTGCTGCCGGCGGTCGGTTTCCTGCCGGCGGCCGATCCGCGCATCTGCGGCACCATCGCTGCTGTCGAGAAGTGCCTGATGCGCGATGGCTTCGTGCTGCGGCACGATCCGCGCGAGCTGCCTGCGGGTCAGCCGCCGCTCGAAGGCGCCTTCCTGGCCTGTAGCCTATGGCTGGCTGATGCTCATGTGCTGTCGGGCAATCTCGACAAGGCGCAAGTCTTGTTCGATCGCGTGGTGCGGATTGCGAACGATGTCGGGCTGCTGGCGGAGGAATACGATTCCGTGGCGCGGCGCCAGACCGGCAACTTCCCGCAGGCGCTGACCCACATCGCGCTGATCAACACCGCGCATAATCTGTCGGCGGCCAGACGGGAGAGCGAGAAGCCGGCCGTGCAGCGGTCGCAGTAAGGTGAGCGCGTAACAGTGCCAAGTGCGGTGAAATGCGGCTTGATCGCTGCCAGGGCGGAGGTGCGCCCCCTCTCCCGCTTGCGGGAGAGGGTTGGGGAGAGGGTGCTTCCACAATGGGACAATCCCCAAGAGGAGAAAGCCCTCACCCGCCGCTACGCGGCGACCTCTCCCGCAAGCGGGAGAGGTGAACGAGCGGCAGCCCCCTTAACCAACCCCGTTCAGCTTCAAGATCATCTCCATCGCCTCGGCAAAGCCATTCTGCTCGTTGGTCGCGGTGACGTGGGTGGCGTGGTCCTTGACGTTGTCGGTGGCATTGCCCATGGCAATCGAGACGCCGCTGACACGGAACATCGCGAGGTCGTTCTGCATGTCGCCGATGGTGGCGACGGCCTCGGTCGCAATGCCCACGCGCTTGGCCATGGCCTGCACGAAGGTGCCCTTGTTGAATCCGGGCGGGGTGATGTCGAGATAGTAGGTTTGCGAGCGCACCGCGGTGGCCTCGCTGCCGAGCGCCTCCTGCATCGCCTTCTCGCAACGCTCGAGACCGGCGGCATCGGCACTGGCGCCGACGATCTTACAGGCGCTCGCAAGGTACGGCGAAAAATCCGTCACGATGGTCGGATCGGCGCGGATCGTGCGCTGCTCATGCGCGACATAGCTGCCCTCGGGATTGTCGATCAGCCATTTGTCGGTGGTGAAGAGCCACGCGTCGGCGCCGAATTCGCGCAGGATTCGCAACGACCGCTCGGCCGCGCCCGCCGGGATGAGGTGCTGCTCGACCGGCCTCATCTCGGGATCGACGATCGAGGAGCCGTTGAACGGCCCGACCGGCAGCCAGAGAGCCAACGGTTCGATCAGGAAGCGCATGCCGATCGCGGGCCGGCTGGAGGTGATGGTGAAGCCGATGCCCGCCTGGTGCAGCCGCTGCACGGCAGACCTCGCATGCTCCGTCAGCGTCTTGTCCTTGGTCAGCAGCGTGCCGTCGACGTCGGAGACGACCAGTGAGATCTTCGTCATGGCATGACCTTAAGGTTCAGGTTTCTTGAAGGTTCAGCTTCCTGGCCTCAGCGCCTGGCCCCACCCAACCTCAATTGCCGCACCACGCCGTCCACGATCGCCTCGACGGATTCGTCGATCGAGACGGTGATGGCGTGCTCGCCGGCTTCCGGCGGCTCCAGCGTGTTGAACTGGCTGGTCAGCAGCTCGGGCGGCATGAAATGGCCCTTGCGGTGCGCGAGCCGCTCGGCGATCAGCTCCTTGGTGCCCTTCAGGAAGACGAAGCGGACGTCGTCGCGACCACGCAGCAGCACGTCACGATAGGCGTGTTTCAGCGCCGAGCAGGCGATGATGACGTGCTCGCCGCGCCCGCAGACCCGTGCGATCTCGTCGGCGATGGCGTTGAGCCAGGGCCAGCGGTCTTCGTCGGTGAGCGGATGGCCCGCCTTCATCTTCTCGACATTGCTGGCGGGATGAAAGCTGTCGCCGTCCTCGAAGCGCCAGCCAAGGCGCTGGCCGAGCGCTTCCGCGATCGTGCTCTTGCCCGAGCCAGACACGCCCATCACGATCAATGCACAAGGTGCTTCAACGCCCGCCACGAATTCCCTCCGGAAGCGCGGCCTGGTCGACCAGCCAGACGGTCTCACGATTCGAGCGCGCGCGTAACGCCGGCAGAGTCTCGCCATTGAGGAGGCGCGTCAAGATCGCCTGCTTGTCGTGCCCGGCAATCTCGAACAGCATTTCGCGGCAGGATGCCAGAACGGGCAAGGTGAGCGAGACCCGCGGCACGAAAGGCGCGACATTGGCTTTGGGCACCCCGGTGACCCAGCGCTCGGTCTCCTCGATTTCGGGATAGCCGGGAAACAGCGAAGCGGTGTGGCCGTCCGGCCCCGCGCCCATCAGGACCATGTCGAACAGCGGCCGCGCCGGATCGAGCCGGTCCGCGCCGTAGAAGGCTTGCAGCTCGCGCGCATAGGCCTCGGCGGCGCGATCGGGATTTTCGGTCGTGGTCGGGATCGGGTGGATATGGCCCGAGGGGGCACTGCGATCAAGAAATGTCGCGCGGGCCACTGCCATGTTGTTGAGGGGATCGCTTTCCGGCACGAAACGCTCGTCGCCGATGAACCAGTGCACGCGCTCCCACGGAATTTTTTCACGCCAGGCATCGCTGCCGAGCAATTGATAGAGCTTCTTCGGGCTGGAGCCGCCGGTGAGGCAGATTGCGATGCGCGAGGGGTTGGCGGCGATCCGCGCCATCACCCGTTCGGCCGCGGTCTGCGCCAGCGCCTCGGCGTCGGCCGCGACGATCAGCTTCGGCTGCTCGGCCGCCATCACGAGTACTTCCGCCAGCTTCGTCCGTCGCGCCGGAGCAGTTCGTCCGCGCAGGCCGGGCCGTCGCTGCCGGCTTGATAGGTCTCGATGCCGTTGGTGCCCGCACTTTTCCAGGCGTCCAGGAACGGCTGCACCGCCTGCCATCCGGCCTCGATACCGTCGGCGCGCTGGAACAGGATGTTGTCGCCGATCATGCAGTCGTAGAGCAGCGTCTCGTAGCCGGTCGAGGGATCGGCGCGGAAATAGTCACCATAGCGGAACTTCATTTCGACGCCGTCGATGGTGACGCTCGGTCCCGGGATCTTGGCGTTGAACTGGAGCTCGATGGTCTCGGTCGGCGCGATGCCGATGGTGAGGAAGTTCTGCGACAGGCGGTCGACTGTCGTGCCTGAGAACATCGACAGCGGCGCCTGCTTGAACTTGATCGCGACCTCCGTGCGCTTGTGGCCCAGCGCCTTGCCGGTGCGCAAATAGAAGGGCACGCCGGCCCAGCGCCAATTGTCGATCATCAGCTTCAGCGCGACAAAGGTCTCGGTGGTGCTGCCGGGCTTGACGTCCGCCGTGGTGCGATAGTCCGGAATCTCCTCGTCGCCGATGCGACCCGCGAGATACTGCGCGCGCACCGAGCTCTTCAGCGCTTCTTCTTCGCTCGGCCGCTGGATCGCGGTGAGCACTTCGGCCTTCTCGGAGCGGACCGAATGCGCGTCGAAACGGCTCGGCGGCTCCATCGCGACCAGCGACATCAGCTGGAACAGATGGTTCGGCACCATGTCGCGAAGCGCACCAGTGGCATCGTAGAAGCCCCCGCGGTGGCCGACGCCGAGCTTCTCCTCCACCGTGATCTGGACGTGGTCGATATGGTTGCGATTCCAGATCGGCTCGAACATGCCGTTGGCGAAGCGCAGAACCAGGATGTTCTGCACCGTTTCCTTGCCGAGATAATGATCGATCCGATAGATCTGGTGCTCGTCCATGATCTTCAGCAGCTCGGCATTCAGCGCGCGCGCCGAGGCGAGGTCCGTGCCGAACGGCTTCTCGATCACCAGCCGCCGCCAGGCGCCGTTCTGCTTCGTCAAGCCGGTGCGTCCGAGCTCGCGCGCCGTCGGCGCGAAAGCCGCGGGCGGGGTCGCGAGGTAGAACAGCCGGTTGCCGCCGGTGCCTCGCGCGCATTCCAGCGAATCCAGATGCTCGCCCAAGCGATCGAAGGAGGGCGGATCCTTCGCATCGGCCTCGACGAAAGTCACGCATTGCAGCAGCTGTTTTGCGACGTCGTCGTCGACCGGGCGGGTTGCAAACTCGCGCAGGCCCTTCATCAGGCTGTCACGCAGCTCGCCATCCGACTGAGCCTTGCGGCCCACGCCGACGACGCAGAATTTCTCCGGCAAAAGGTCTTCGGCGGCGAGATTGTAGAGCGATGGCATCACCAGCCGATGGGTCAGGTCGCCGGTCACGCCAAAGATGACGAAGGCGCAATTTTCCGGCTTGCGCTTTGGCTGCGGGTCTTTTGTCACGAATTGTGGCCTTCGCTTGAGTAGGTTTTACTTCGGCTTCGGCGCGCCGGGCTGCTTGGGCTCCTTGTGGCCGCCGAACCCTGCGCGCATCGCGGAGAGAATTTTCTCGGCAAAGGTGTGTTCCTTGCGGGAACGGAAACGTGTGTAGAGTGCCGCGGTCAGGACCTCGGCGGGCACCGCCTCGTCGATCGCCGCATTCACGGTCCAGCGTCCTTCGCCGGAATCCTCGACGAAGCCGGAATATTCCGACAGTGCCGGGCTGTCGGCGAGCGCCGTCGAGGTGAGGTCGAGCAGCCAGGACGGGATCACGCTGCCGCGCCGCCACACCTCGGCAATGTCGGCGAGATCGAAATCGTAGCGATGGTCCGCCGGCAGCGCCTCGATATTGGCGTTCTTGAGGATGTCAAAACCTTCGGCATAGGCCTGCATCAGGCCGTATTCGATGCCGTTATGGATCATCTTGACGAAATGGCCGGCCCCGACGGGGCCTGCATGGATGTAGCCCTGCTCGATGCGGGGATCGCGGCCATCGCGCCCCGGCGTGCGCGGAATGTCGCCGGTACCGGGCGCGAGCGCGGCGAAGATCGGATCGAGCCGGTCGACCACCGGTTTCTCGCCGCCGATCATCATGCAATAGCCGCGGTCGAGCCCCCAGACGCCGCCTGACGTGCCGACGTCGACATAGTGGATGCCGCGCTCCTTCAGCGCCTTGCCGCGGCGGACGTCGTCCTGCCAGAAGGTGTTGCCGCCGTCGATGATGACGTCGCCGGCCTGCATCACGCCCGCGATCGTGTCGATCGTGGTCTCGGTGATGCGCCCCGCCGGCAGCATCACCCAGGCCGTGCGCGGCCGCTCCAGTTTCGAGATGAATTCCTGGAGCGTCGCGGAACCGACTGCGCCGTCTGCGGCCAGGCCGGCGACGGCCTTGGCGTCCTTGTCGTAGACCACGGTCGAATGGCCGTGACGCATCAGGCGGCGAACGATGTTGCCGCCCATCCGGCCGAGGCCGATCATGCCGAGTTGCATGTGAGAGCTTCCTTTAGTTCAGTGCATCGTTAAGCGCCGCATTGAGCGCCACGAGACCTTTCTTGAGCCCGCCCTTGAGGTGGACGCGCAGCGCGCGCCGGCCGCGTTCGGTAAGCACGTCGAAATCGCCGCGCGCCTGGGCTGCCTTGATCACACCAAAACTCGCCTTCTGGCCCGGCACCGGTAGATCCTTGGCATCGTCTGCCGTGATCTGGAGGAACACGCCGCTGTCCGGTCCGCCCTTGTAGGCCTGACCGGTGGAGTGCAGGAAGCGCGGTCCGAACTCGGCGCAGGTCGCGACATGCCGCTTCTCGCGCACTTCGAGCCGCATGGTCTGGAGTGCGTCGATGGTCGCCTTGTCCCGCGCGATGTAGCCGAGCAGGGCGACATAATCGCCATGGCCCGAGCGCGACAGATGCGCCTTCAGCCAGGAGGAGAGATCGCCATTTGCGCCGGCGGCACGCAGCGCCGTGGCGTTAGCCTCATCGGTGTAGAGATCGGCTTCATCGGTGCTGACCACCGGCTCCTCGGCCGGCAGCGCGCCGGTCTTCTCGAACTCTGAAGTGAGCTCGCGGGTCTTGATCTTGGCCGCTTCCACGTCCGGCTGGTCGAACGGGTTGATGCCGAGAATGCTGCCGGCCACGGCCGTCGCCATCTCGAAGCGGAAGAACTCCTGGCCGAGATGGTCGATCGACTTCATGACGATGCGCACCACGGGATGGCCGGCTGCCTCGATCGCGGCAAGCTTGGAATCATGGGCGGCGTCCGCCTCGCCGTCGATGCGGATGTCGATGAAGAACCGGTCGTTGCCGTAAATTGCGGGTTCGCCCAGCGGCTCGCCCTCGATCGGGATCAGGCCCTTGCCCTCCTTGCCGGTCGATTCCGCGATGAGCTGCTCGGCCCAGGCGCCGAAATCGGCGATCTTCTTCGATGACAGGATCGTCACCTTGTCGCGGCCTTCGAGGCCGGCGAGGCCCATGGCAAGGCCGAGCTGCACGCCCGGGTTCTCGGATGGCGGCACGTCCGGCCCGCAGGAGCGGGCCATCGCGAGCGTATGCTTGACGAAGGTTTTGACGTCGATGCCCGCGGTTGCCGCCGGCACCAGGCCGAACGGCGAGAGCACCGAATAGCGGCCGCCGATCGTGGGCTCGCCGTGGAAGATGCGGGCGTAGTTCAGCTTCTTCGCCGCCTTCTCCAGCGACGAGCCGGGATCGGTCACCGCGATGAAGCGATGGCCGGTCTTCACCTTCGGTCCGACCGCCTTGGCAACCTGCTCATGGAAATAGTCCTTCATCGCGTTCGGCTCGGTGGTGCCGCCGGACTTGCTGGAGACGATGAAGACGGTGTTGGCGATGTCGATCTTCGCCTCCATCGCCCGCACCTCCGCCGGATCGGTGGAATCCAGCACATGCAGTTTCGGGAAGCCGGGCTTTTTCCCAAAGGTCTCGGCCAGCACCTCCGGCCCGAGGCTCGATCCGCCCATGCCGAGCACGACGGCGTCCGAGAATTGCTGGCCCTTCACGCGGCCCGCATAGTCCTCGTAGTCGGCGATGTCGGCCTTGGCCGCGCTGTCGAGCCAACCGAGCCATTTGTCCTCATCGGTGCCGGTCCAGACCGACTTGTCGCGCTGCCATAGCCTGCGGATCTTGGCGGATGCGCGCCATTCCTCGGTGCTCTTGGCCACGGCCTTGCCGAGCCCATCACCGAGCGAGAGGAGCTGGCGGTCGAGTGCGGGCCCGAGCACCACGGCGCGCTTATGGGCGACGGCGCCATAGAGCTTGTCGGCGGCGTCGGCGAACAGCTTGACGCCGTCCTTGACGAGTTCCTCTGTGATGGCATCGAGCGAGATGCCGGAGCGTTCCAGCTCCTCCAGCACGCGCCTTGCGTCGTCGACATTCTCCTCCAGGGTGTCGCGCAGCTTGCCATGGTCGCGGAACGCCTCCAGCGTCGCCGGCGGCATCGTGTTGATGGTGGCGGGGCCGATCAGCTCCTCGACATAGAGGACGTCGCTGTAGTCCTTGTTCTTGGTGCCAGTAGACGCCCACAGCATGCGCTGCGGCTTGGCGCCCTTGGCGGCGAGCTTCTCCCAGCGCGGGCCGGAGAACAGGCGCTTGTAGTCCTGATAGGCGAGCTTGGCATTGGCGATCGCGACCTTGCCCTTCAGCGCTGCGAGGCGCTCCTTTTCGCTGGGGTCGTTGGCGCGGGCGATCTTCTCGTCGAGCTGCTTGTCGACCAAGGTGTCGATCCGGCTGACGAAGAAGCTCGCGACGCTCGCCACATGCGACGGATCGCCGCCGCCCGCGACGTATTTTTCCAGGCCGGCGAGGTAGGCCTCGGCGACATCAAGATAGACCTCCTTGGAGAACAGCAGCGTGATGTTGATGCTGATCCCGTCGCCAATGAGCTGTTCGATCGCTGGCAGGCCCTCCGGCGTCGCAGGTACCTTCACCATCAGGTTCTTGCGATCGACGTCCTTCCAGAGCCGTCGCGCCTCGGCGACCGTGCCGGCCGTATCCATCGCCAGATAGGGCGAGACCTCCAGGCTGACATAGCCGTCGCCTCCCTCGAGCCGGTCGTAGACCGGGCGCAGCACGTCGGCGGCGTTCTGGATGTCCTCGACCGCGACGGCCTCGAACAGGTCGGCCACGGTCCGGTCGCCGCGCTTCAGCGCCTTGCCGATCGAGGCGTCATATTCGTCGGAGCTGCCGATCGCCTTCTCGAAAATCGAGGGATTGGAGGTGACGCCCTTGACGCCGTCGGTGTCGATCAGTCGCTTCAGGTCGCCCTTGGCGATGAAGCCACGGGCCAGGAAGTCCAGCCAGACGGCTTGTCCGTGCTTTTCCAGTTCTTTGACGGGATTCATGATGTTTATTTATCTCCAAGCCTACGGGCGAGGGGGTTCCGCGCCGGTCCTGACGCGCTATCCTCTAGCCTACATGCTCCCGGGAGGGAACCAATCAAGAGGATAAGCGTCATACCCTCGGGCGTAACTCCGTCGCGATCATGGCGATCCAGGCGGCCGTAGGTGTGTTGCGTAAAGGGCGTTGGCTGGGGGCCGGCGGTTTAGTTGCGTAATGTCAGCCGGCTCGTCTCGCCGGTCAGGGTTGTGTGGCGTGCGATCGACAGATTCCGGGGCGTCGGTGGATTTGTCGCGAACGGCCATGCGGGGGGAAGCATGCACGCACAGCATGGTGGTGCTCGCTGTCACTGACAGTCCTCCGCATCGGCAATGAATTTCTGCCGTCGGATTTGATTGCAGAGATCTCTGCTGAAGAATGTCGCGACCACAAGATGATCGTGCTGACGCCGACGCCGGCCTTGCGGCCGATTTTGGTATACTGATGCGCTTGCCGCGACGGTGCACGCAGCCGACGGTCCATGCACTGCATTGCAGCAGGAGATGAACGCGGCGCTCAAGGCTTCGCCCTACAAGCGTCATAAGATCGCCGCTGGCAGATCGCTATGCTGCAGCGCCGGATGGTCCAATCCCCGGTAATGCCCGGATGTTGCGACCAAGTGACATTTCCTGGAAATGAGCCAATATGGATGTAGATTCGCTCAAATTACAGGCATGTGCCTGTTCGTAACTCAACGAGTGCCTACGTTGTGCATTGCGTCGAGTCGTCACCCGGGTGTCCAATGATCGTCATGTGCTCACGCTGATTCGAAACGGCCTGAGGAACGGTCCGGTAACTGCTTTCGTTTCAGCTTGTAGCGGAACTCACGCGGAGAGGGATCATGTACAACGATTCTCTATTCAACGCTTTCGCTCGGTCGTTCGAGGCGAGAAGCCAGCACGACATGTCGATGGCGGAATATCTGGAATCGTGTCGAAGCGATCCCATGAAATACGCGAATGCGGCCGAACGACTACTAGCGGCGATCGGTGAGCCTCAGACGATTGACACGGCCAAGGACCCACGCCTTGGCCGCATTTTTTTGAACCGCACGATCCGCACCTATCCGGCCTTCGCCGGCTTCTACGGCATGGAAGAAACCATCGAGCGCATCGTCGGCTTCTTCCGTCACGCGGCGCAAGGCCTCGAAGAGCGCAAGCAGATCCTCTATTTGCTCGGTCCGGTCGGTGGCGGTAAATCATCGCTCGCCGAGCGGTTGAAGTCGCTGATGGAAGTGCAACCGATCTACGTGCTGAAGGCCGGCGACGAGCTCTCGCCCGTGTTCGAGAGCCCGCTCAGCCTGTTCGATCCCGATCAGCTCGGGCCGATGCTGGAGGAGAAGTACGGCATTCCGCGCCGCCGCCTCACCGGCCTGATGAGCCCGTGGTGCTACAAGCGGCTGGAATCCTTCGGCGGCGACATCTCGCAATTCCGCGTTGCCAAGATCCAGCCGTCGCGGCTGCGCCAGATCGCGGTCGCCAAGACCGAGCCCGGTGATGAGAACAATCAGGACATCTCCTCGCTGGTCGGCAAGGTCGACATCCGCAAGCTCGAGACCTACGCGCAGAACGATCCCGACGCCTACAGCTATTCCGGCGGCCTCAACCGCGCCAACCAGGGCATCCTCGAATTCGTCGAGATGTTCAAGGCGCCGATCAAGATGCTGCATCCGTTGCTGACCGCGACGCAGGAAGGCAACTACATCGGCACCGAGAATATCGGCGCGATCCCCTTCACCGGCATCATCCTCGCGCACTCCAACGAAGCCGAGTGGTCGAGCTTCAAGGCCAACAAGAACAACGAGGCGTTCATCGACCGCATCTGCGTCATCAAGGTGCCGTACTGCCTCAGGGTCACCGAAGAGCAGAAGATCTACGAGAAGCTGATCCAGGGTTCCGAGCTCGCCTCGGCTCCTTGTGCGCCTTCGACGCTGGAGACGCTGGCGCGGTTCTCGGTGATGTCGCGCCTGCGCAAGCACGAGAACTCCACCCTGTTCGGCAAGATGCGGGTCTATGACGGCGAGAGCCTGAAAGAGTCCGATCCGAAGGCGCGCAGCGTCCAGGAATATCGCGATGCCGCCGGCGTCGACGAGGGCATGGACGGTGCCTCCACCCGCTTCGCGTTCAAGGTTCTGGCCGCGACCTTCAACCACGATCCGCAGGAGGTCGCCGCCGACGCCGTGCACCTGATGTACGCGCTGGAGCAGGCGATCCGCCGCGAGCAGCTTCCGGAGGAAACCGAGAAACGTTATCTCGAATTCATCAAGGCGGAACTCGCGCCGCGCTATGCCGAGTTCATCGGCAACGAGATCCAGAAGGCCTATCTCGAATCCTACTCCGATTACGGCCAGAATCTGTTCGACCGCTACGTCGACTATGCCGACGCTTGGATCGAGGATCAGGACTTCAAGGATCCCGACACCGGCCAGCTGCTGGATCGCGAGTTGTTGAACCAGGAACTGACGAAAATCGAGAAACCGGCGGGCATTGCCAACCCGAAGGACTTCCGCAACGAGGTCGTCAAATTCTCGTTACGCTCGCGGGCCCAGAACGCTGGCAAGAATCCGACCTGGACCTCCTACGAGAAGATTCGCGACGTGATCGAAAAGCGGATATTCTCCCAGGTCGAGGACCTGCTTCCGGTCATCTCCTTCGGGTCGAAGAAGGACGGCGAGACGGAGAAGAAGCACGGCGAGTTCGTCGCACGCATGGTGGAGCGCGGCTACACCGAGCGTCAGGTTCGCCGGCTCGTCGAATGGTACATGCGCGTGAAGCAGGCCGGTTAAGGCGGATGGGACAGTGGCCATTCACATTATTGACAGGCGCCTGAATCCAGGCGGCAAGAGTCTTGAGAACCGGCAGCGGTTCTTGCGTCGGGCCAAATCCCTGGTGCAGGGCGCCGTCAAGAAGACCTCGCAGGAACGCGACATCAAGGATGTCCTGGAGGGTGGTGAGGTCACGATCCCGCTCGACGGCATGCACGAGCCGCGTTTCCGCCGCGAGGGCGGCACGCGCGACATGGTGCTGCCCGGAAACAAGAAGTTCATCGAGGGCGACTATCTCCAGCGCTCCGGCCAGGGCAGCGCCAAGGATTCCGGTCCCGGCGAGGGCGACAGCGAGGACGCGTTCCGCTTCGTGCTGAGCCGCGACGAATTCGTCGACCTCTTCCTCGACGACCTCGAGCTGCCGGATCTTGCCAAGCGCAAGATCGCGCAGACCGAGAGCGAGGGAATCCAGCGCGCCGGCTACACCACCTCGGGTTCGCCCGCCAACATCTCGGTGAGCCGGACGGTGCAGCTCGCGCTCGCCCGCCGCATCGCGCTCCGCCGTCCCCGCAAGAGCGAGATCGATGAGCTGGAAGCCGAGATTGCCGCCTGCACCGACGAGGACGTGCGCGCCGAGCTGCTGGCCAAGCTCGAAAAGCTCAAGGCGAAATCCAAGCGCATCCCGTTCATCGACCCGCTCGACATCCGCTATCGCCGCTTCGAGACCGTGCCGCGGCCGGTGGCGCAGGCCGTGATGTTCTGCCTGATGGACGTCTCGGGCTCGATGTCCGAGCACATGAAGGATCTGGCCAAGCGCTTCTACATGCTGCTCTACGTGTTCCTGAAGCGCCGCTACAAGCATGTCGAGATCGTCTTCATCCGCCACACCGACCGCGCCGAGGAGGTCGACGAGCAGACCTTCTTCTACGGCCCGGCCTCGGGCGGCACGCTGGTGTCCAGCGCGCTCCAGGCGATGCACGAGATCGTGCGCGAGCGCTTCAATCCGGCGGACTGGAACATCTACGCCGCGCAAGCCTCCGACGGCGACAATTCCTATTCCGACGGCGAGCTCACGGGCCTGCTGCTGACCGACAAGATCCTGCCGGTCTGCCAGTTCTTTGCCTATCTCGAGGTCGGCGAGTCCGGCGGCAGCGCCTTCGATCTTTCCGACTCCTCGCTCTGGACCCTCTATGAGCGCCTGCGCAGCAGCGGCGCACCGCTCTCGATGCGCAAGGTCTCGGAGCGCAGCGAGATCTTTCCGGTGTTCCACGACCTGTTCCAGCGCCGCGAAACCAGCCAGGAGAAGGCCGCTCCATGACGGAACGCTTGTTCGAAGGCGCGGATTGGGATTTTCGCACCTTGCAGCGCATCACCGATGCCTGCGAGGAGATCGCGTTGAAGGATCTCGGTCTCGACGTCTATCCGAACCAGATCGAGGTCATCACCGCCGAGCAGATGCTGGACGCGTACTCGTCGGTCGGCATGCCCTTGTTCTACAAGCACTGGTCGTTCGGCAAGCATTTTGCGTTTCACGAGGCGTCCTATCGCAAGGGACTGATGGGCCTTGCCTATGAGATCGTGATCAACTCCTCGCCCTGCATCTCCTACCTCATGGAGGAGAACACGGCGACGATGCAGACGCTGGTGATCGCGCATGCCGCCTTCGGCCACAACCACTTCTTCAAGAACAACTATCTGTTCAAGCAGTGGACCGATGCCGACGGCATCCTGGATTATCTCGACTTCGCCAAGAATTATGTCGCGAGCTGCGAAGAGCGCTACGGCCGCATCGAGGTCGAGCGCACGCTCGACGCTGCACACGCGCTGATGTCGCACGGCATCGACCGCTATCCCGGCAAGAAGAAGCTCGATTTGCGCGCCGAAGAGAAGCGGGCAGGGCGGCGCCGCCAGCATGAGGAGGAGGTCTTCAACGACCTCTGGCGTACAGTCCCGAAGGGCGCCGCCAAGAGCCGGTCCGCGCTCAGCATCGAACGTCGCCGCAAGCTGCTCGGCCTGCCGCAGGAGAATTTGCTCTATTTCCTGGAGAAGAGCGCGCCGCGGCTGGCGCCCTGGCAGCGCGAGCTGCTGCGCATCGTGCGCCACATCGCGCAATATTTCTATCCGCAGAGCCAGACCAAGGTCATGAACGAGGGGACGGCGACCTACGTCCACTACCGCATCATGACCATGCTGCACGAGCGAGGCCGCATCACCGACGGCAACTTCCTCGAATTCCTGGGATCGCACACCAACGTGGTGTTCCAGCCCGAGTTCGACGATCCACGCTTCTCCGGCTTCAATCCCTATGCGCTCGGTTTTGCCGTGATGCAGGACATCGAGCGCATCGTCACCAAACCGGAAGACGAGGACCGCGAATGGTTCCCGGACATTGCCGGCAGGGGCGACGTGATGGGCGTGCTGCGCGACGTCTGGGCCAATTACCGCGATGAAAGTTTTATCGGCCAGTTCCTAAGCCCCAGGCTGATGCGGCACTTCCGCATGTTCCACCTGCATGACGATCCCGAGGAGCGCGCGGGAATCCGGGTCGACGCCATCCACGACGAACGCGGCTTCCGCCGCGTCCGCCGCGAGCTGGCCCGGCAGCATGACGTCGGCTTCATCGACGCCAATATCGAGGTGGTCGATGTCGATCTCTCCGGCGACCGCCGGCTGATCTTGCATCACCACGTCATCAAGGGCTCGCAGCTCAACGAGACCGACGCCAAGCGCGTGCTTCAGCACCTGGCCGATCTCTGGACCTACGACGTCTCGTTGATCGAGGTCGACGCCAACGACAAGGTCCTGCGCGAATACGTCGTAAGCCCGCGCCCGATCCCGGCGGCAGTGGCGTAAGGAGGCCAGCCGCTAGCTCCTAGAGCACGATGAAACTGGCCCTTGTGATTACCGCGAGGCAGATGCGCTCCCTCCCCCGCTTGCGGGTAGGGCTATCGCATATGGCGTGAATAATGCTTCGGCATCGGCAGTGGGCTCCCTCTCCCGCTTGCGGGGGAGGGCTGGGGTGGGGGTGCCTCCGCGTCGGGATTGTCGAGAATTGCGGAGGCGATCCCGGTGCGGTGAGAGCCCTCACCCGCCGCGCTCGGGACGATGCTTCGCATCGCCCGGGACGCGTCGGCCTCTCCCGCAAGCGGGAGAGGCGGAGCAAACTCGCGGGTGGTCCCCGCGAAATGCATATGCGATAGCCCTACGCTTGCGGGGGGAGGGCTGGGGAGAGGGTATCTCCGCAGTGGGACTCCCCCAGAGGAGAGAGCCCTTACCCGCGCCTTCGGCGCGACCTCTCCCACAAGCGGGAGAGGTTGAAGCCAGCCCGCGGCTCATCCTTCGAGACGCCCGCCTTTGGCGGGCCCTCAGGATGAGGACGGAATGCGCGGCAGCACTTTCAACGGGCACGGATGCCGATTAGCCTCATCCTGAGGAGACCGCGGCGCGGTCGTCTCGAAGGACCAGGCGGTTGCTTTGGCCGTCGCCAAGAATTTACATCAACCTAGGTCGATCGGTTCTTGGCCGGCTTCTTCTTGGCTTTGGACGCATTCAACTCCACCGCCGCACGGATCAGCGCCTTCAACGCCTTCTCGTTGATCTTCTCGCCCTCGCGAATATCGATCGCGCGGCGCACGTTGCCGTCGAGGCTGGAGTTGAATAGCCCCGCGGGATCCTCCAGCGCCGCGCCCTTGGCAAAGGTCATCTTCACCACTTCCTTGTAGGTCTCGCCGGTGCAGATGATGCCGTCGTGCTCCCACACGGGAACGCCGCGCCATTTCCATTCCTCGACGACATCAGGGTCGGCTTCCTTGATCAGGCCACGGATCCGCCCCAGCATCTCACCGCGCCAGTCGCCGAGCTCCTTGATCCTGCCGTCGATCAGCTTGGAGGGGGAAGCCCCATTCGCTTCCTTCGCTCCAGCCTTCTTCGTCGTCACAGCCTTCTTCATCATCTCGCCTCGTTACGCGTTGCTGCGGCTGACATAGGGCCGCGCGAACAGATATAACCCGGTCGCGAGCAACGGAATGAGTGGGATGAGCGCCAGGAAGCCGATCCACACGGCCGGGACCTGCATGATCATCGCCACGATGTTCGCGATGACGGCGAGCGTGAAAGCCATCGACAGCCAGCGATGAATCTGCCGAATCCACATCTGCGTGCTCATTGGGACCTCCTTTTAAAATGGATCGGAATCGGCGCCGGCGGAGCTAGCCTGTCCGCGCCAGCAACTCATCGAGCTTGGCAAAAAACTGCTTCCAGCCGGCATGCGCGCCGCCATAGGCCTGCTTCTGCGTCGGGCTGAAGCCCGCTTGCTCGACGCGCAGATGCGTGCCGACGCCGGTCGGCGTCAGCGTGAAGGTCACGACGCTTTTCAGGTCGAACGCCGCATCCTCATGCGAGAAATTCCAGGTGTAGGCGAGCGTCTTCTGCGGCTCGATGGTGAGCACCTCGCAATCCAGCACGCCGCCCCATTCGCCGCGCAGGTTGAAGCGATGGCCGACGACC
This sequence comes from Bradyrhizobium zhanjiangense, assembly GCF_004114935.1. Lineage (NCBI taxonomy): Bacteria > Pseudomonadati > Pseudomonadota > Alphaproteobacteria > Hyphomicrobiales > Nitrobacteraceae > Bradyrhizobium > Bradyrhizobium zhanjiangense. The sequence continues at coordinate 8,127,474 of NZ_CP022221.1, read as the reverse complement.
GGCTTGAAGTCGTTCTTCATCAGCCATTCCTCGATCAGATGCGGCTGCGTCAGCGCGCGCCACAGCCGCTCCGCCGGAAAGGCAAATTCGCGCTCAACGATTACGGAGCGTGTTTCACTCATTGGTCCATCCTCTTCAGGAGATCGTCGAGCGCATCGAGCCGGTTCTGCCAGAAGCCGGCCATCTGGCTGGTCCAGTCGATCAGTAGATTGAGCGCACCGGGCAGCGCGCTGTAATGAGTCTGGCGTCCTTCATGGCGGTCGCGCACGAGGCCGGCCTGCTTCAAGGCGCCGAGATGCTTTGAGACCGCCGGCTGGGACACGCCCGACCGCGCCGTCAGTGCCCCGACCGTCTGCTCGCCCTCCCGGCACAGCCGTTCGAAGATCGCTCGCCGGGTCGGATCGGCGAGTGTCCTGAACAGGAGGTCGTGAGTGGCGGACATGCAAGATCCATAACTCATAGGTTATGGATCAACTCATAACCGGGAAGTTATGGATGAGTCAAGCGCGATGCGAATGAATCGGGAAGGGCGGCCACAAACTCCCCTTACCTCTCCCGCTTGCGGGAGAGGTCGGCGCGAGGCGTCGGGTGAGGGTTCTCTCCTCTCGGGGAGTCCCACTGCGGAGACACCCTTTCCCCAGCCCTCCCCCGCAAGCGGGGGAGGGAGCGCATCTCATTCGCGTCTAAGGCCGCAAGTACAAATACCCCTGCGCTTGAAGCTCGGCGAGGCGGACCACGCCGCCTTTCTCCGCGCTGACGAAGCCCGGCAACAACTCCTTCAGTGAGACGTTTTGCGCCTTCATCGTGTTGCCGCAGGCGGCGAGCTCGACGCCGTCCTTGGAGAAGTCACCGACACGCTTGCTGACGTCGGGGTTGGCCTGCGCCGCGTGAAACGCCTTCAGCGCCGGTCCGTGGATCACCAGCGCGATCGTGACATGGTCGGGACCACCGACGCCGTCGATGTGGTTCTGGATGTTGCCGAGCACGAAATTGACCTTCTCGGCGTCGCTGAGGTGATAGGCCACCTTGAGCTTGTTGCCCGCGCTTGCCTCCGTGGCGGCTCGTGCACGCGAGACGCCAAACGCCGCGCCCAAAGCGGAGACGGCGCTCCACAACATGTTCCGGCGATTCATGGCGCTCTCCCTCGACCAAGACTTTGCCGGACACATATCATTTGTTCATTTGTGGCGCAGCGCGGCGAGTTCCTTGCGGTCGGTTACGAGCAATGCGCACTCGCTGGTGTCGGTGCGGTCGAGGCGGAAGATCTTGTCGTCGGCGCCGGCGACCAGCGATCGCTCCGCCTCGTCATCCGGCTTGTTGTTCTGCCAGACCCTGACCTGCTCGAGCCGGATGATCGCGGACTTGTTGTCCTTGGAGAGCGCCACCTCGATCCCGCCGCCCTCGCAGTCGACGCCGCAGCCCATGCGGACCTCGTCCCCCTGACTGAGAAGCACCGCATGACTGCCGCACGAGCCGCTGGAGTCGAAGTCGCCCGAGCGATGGCGATAGCGAAAACCGAGGCGGAAGGAATTGTGCAGCTGCTTGTCCTCCTTGTCGGTTTCCGCCGAGATCAGCAGCTTCATGGAAGCGACCTTCTGCTTGGGATGCCGCGCCAGATGCTCGGCATCGTAGCGGCGGACGAAGCAGGCATAGGCCTTGTCCGCAGGCGCTCCCGCATAGAGCCGCGCATTGAAGGCGTCGGCTTCGGCCTTTGTGGTCTCGCGGACCTTGTCCTCATCGGCGAGGGCGACGCTGGTTAGCGCAGCCAAAGCGAGGGCAACAAAGATGGAAAGCTTCATGACAACCTCGAGCGCGTAACAACCTTGCCGCAGCAGGACAGAACTCCTGTCCGTTAGACGGAGGCGAGGTGCATCGCGTTCAAGCTTCAGAAGTCGCTTCGTGCGACCATCGCGGCGCCGATTTGGGCCAGTGGGTTCGCGCCGGGCCTTAGTCATTGATGGGATCAAGAAGGTTCAAGCGGTGCAGCGCCTTGATGCTTCGGAACCCGATGCCGGCGATTGCCGCGACATTGTCTTGGTTCGTCAATGTGATAGCTTTCACAGACGACCGCCTTTGGCGGTCGTAAGCTGGGACTGCCTTGTAAGCTTGTGGAGTCCCCCGCATGGGCGAAATTCGCAACTTCAGATCCGGCAACCAGGATGAGCCGCCTCCACACGGGCCCATGCCTCGCCGTCTTGCGGCGATCATCGTCGGTGACATCGCTTCCTACAGCCGCATCATGCAGGCCGACGAGGAGGGGACGCATGTCCGCGTCAAGCGCATCGAGCGCGATATCATCCAGCCCACCATCATCGAGCACCATGGAAGTCTGGTGAAGACGACGGGCGATGGCTTCATCGCCATTTTCGATAGCCCTGTTGAGGCCGTTCGCTGCAGTATCGTCATCCAGCAGAACCTCATCGGCCGCAACGCCTCGCTTCCGAAACATTCGCGCCTCGAATACCGGATTGGCGTCAATCTCGGCGATGTGATCGTAGAGCCGGACGACGTCTACGGCGACGGCGTCAACATCGCCACCCGCATTGAGGGCATTGCCGAGCCCGGCCAGGTCTATATCTCGGGCGCGATCTACGAGCAGATCAAGCACAAGGTGGTGTGCGGCTATGAGTCGCTCGGGGATCGCAAGGTCAAGAATATCACCGATCCGGTGCGCATCTATCGCGTGCTGCCGGATGCCGATGCGGTCGGCAGGACGCGAAGCCGGCGCGAGAGCGTCCTGCTATTTCTTCTGATCACGGCATTGCTGGTGATGGCCGGCTACGTGCTTTGGTACGTGCTGACGCAGCCCGGCAGGATGGGCGAGCAGGCCGCTACGCCAACCGCTTCCCCGGCCGCGTCACCGATCCCGCAGCCGTCGCCGCGCGAGGCGGCGACGCAGACGCCGCAACCATCTCCGTCATTGGCTTCGGCCCCTCCGTCGCCGTCACCGGTGCCCAGCCCATCGGCGACGCCACCTCGCGAACCCGAGATGATCGGCATTCGCGGCGGCAGCTTCGCGATGGGAAGCAATGACGATCCGACCGAACGGCCTGTTCACCAGGTCTCGATCAAGCCGTTCTCGATCGCAAAATATCCGGTGACGGTGCAGGAATGGAACGAATGCGCCGCCGCCAAGGCGTGCGGATTCACCGCCACCGGCAAGGACGATTCCCCGGTCGGCAATGTGAGCTGGACCGACGCGCAGCAATATGCCGCCTGGCTCGCGCAGGCGACGAAGAAGGCCTACCGGCTTCCGAGCGAAGCCGAATGGGAATATGCCGCCCGCGGCGGAACGCAGACCAAATATTGGTGGGGCGACAAGCTCCAGCCGGGCATGGCCGGGTGCAAGGATTGCGGTGATCTTGCGGCCGAGCAGCCGGCCAAGGTCGGCAGCTTCAAACCCAATCCATTCGGGCTCTACGACATGGGCGGCGGCATCGATCAGTGGGTCGAGGACTGCTGGCACAGGACCTATCAGGGCGCGCCGAGCGACGGCTCGGCGTGGAGCAGCGCGGACTGCAGCTCTCATGTCCTGCGGTCGGGCTCCTGGAAGAACGATTCAAGATATGTCCGGCCGTCAAACCGCGATGGTTACGACACCAATGTCCGTTACCCCACGCATGGATTCCGTGTCGCGCTCAGTCCATAAGTGCTGGAGTAGATTTGATGAAGATCATTTCCTGCGCCGCCCTGGCGGCCGCGATCGCATTGCTCCCGGGCGCGGCCTACTCGCAGGGCAAGAGCGCGCACAAGGACGCCAAGCTCTATTTCATCACGCCGCATGACGGGCAGAAAGTTCGCGGTGGAGTCTGGGTCCGGTTCGGCTTACGCAACATGGGTGTGACGCATGCCGGTGATGACTACCAGAACGCCGGTCATCACCATCTGCTGGTCGACGTCAATGATCCCATCGATCCCAAGGAGCCGATCCCGCAAGACAAGTCGCACCTGCATTTCGGCGCAGGGCAAACCGAAACCATGTTGGACCTTCTGCCGGGCACCCACACGCTGCAGCTGGTGCTCGGTGACGCCAAGCACTATCCGTTCGTTCCGCCGGTCGTGTCGGAGAAGATCACGATCCGCGTCAGGCCGACTGCTTCAGCGCGGAGTAAATGATCACCGCAGGCTGGCGTTGATCTTGTCCAGCACCGCCGAGCCCGGGCAGAGCGCATCCGCCTCCAGCGTGTTGAGCGGCGTCTCGACCGTGTTGAGATGCTCGTGCAGGTCTTCCGCGTCGGGGTCGACATAGAGCAGGCCGGTGACGATCTGCCCCTTGGCGGCGTGCTTTTGCAGGAAGGTCATCGCGCCCAAACGGTCATGCGGATCGTAGTCGGCGTCGATCTTGCGCAGCGCGACCTTGCTGCCGTCGTGCTGCTCCACCACCTGCACCGTGCCCGGCGCATAGTCCACCGCGATAGGATCGCGGCCGACCAGCACGTCGAGCCGGTTCACCGCGTCATTGTGCTCGCGGACATAGTCGAAGCTCTTGGTCGAGCCGGCGTGATTGTTGAAGGCGATGCAGGGGCTGATGACGTCGATGAACGACGCGCCCTTGTGGCGGATCGCCGCCGCAATCAGCGGCACGAGCTGGGTCTTGTCGCCGGAGAAGCTGCGCGCGACGAAGGTGGCACCGAGTTGCAGCGCGATCGCGACGAGGTCGATGGCGTTGTCGGTGTTGGTGACGCCCTTCTTGCTCTTCGAGCCGCGGTCAGCGGTGGCCGAGAACTGACCCTTGGTCAGGCCGTAGACGCCATTGTTCTCGACGATATAGGTCATGTTGACGGCGCGCCGGATCGAATGGGCGAACTGGCCGAAGCCGATCGAGGCGGAATCGCCGTCGCCGGAGACGCCCAGATAGATCAAATCGCGGTTGGCGAGGTTGGCGCCTGTCAGCACGCTGGGCATGCGGCCATGCACCGAGTTGAAGCCGTGTGAGTTGCCGAGGAAATAGTCCGGCGTCTTCGACGAGCAGCCGATGCCGGAGATTTTTGCCACCCGATGCGGCTCGATCGAGAGCTCATAGCAGGCCTCGATGATCGAGGCCGTGATCGAATCGTGGCCGCAGCCGGCGCACAGCGTCGAGATCTTGCCTTCGTAATCGCGGCGGGTATAGCCGAGCTCGTTCTTCTTCAGGCCCGGATGATGGAATTTCGGTTTTGCGATGTAGGTCATGACAGTCTCTCTCTGCTCCCTCTCCCCGCTCTTCGCGGGGAGAGGGTAGGGGTGAGGGGCTCTTTCGACGAGTTCGACTCGTGGAGAGTCCCCCTCACCCGGATTGCTGCGCAATCCGACCTCTCCCCGCACGCGGGGAGAGGTGATTGCATCCAATTCCTGCGCTCTATCATCATGACACGGCCTTGCGGAGCGGGGTCACCTTGAGGTGATCCTGATGGTCGCCAATGGCTTTTGCGATGAAACGGGCGGTGATCGGGGTGCCGTCGTAATGCACGATCGGCACGAGGCGGACGGGATCGATGCCGTTCTCGTTGACGATGAGCTGGCGGAGTTGGCTGTCGCGGTTCTGCTCGACCACATAGACGAAGTCGTGCTCGGCGAGGAAGCTCGCGACGCTGGAGTGGAACGGGAAGGCGCGGATGCGCAGACGGTCGAGCTGATGCCCGCGCGCTTCCAACAGGCCGACCGCTTCGTCCATCGCCGGTGAGGTCGAGCCGAAATAGATCACGCCATATTTGGTCGGCCGTTCCGCGTTGGCCTGCAGCGGCCGCGGTACGAGGTCCTGCGCGGTCTCGAACTTGCGCACCAGGCGCTGCATGTTGTCGGCATAGACCGTGCCTTCCTCGGAGTAGCGCGCATAACGGTCGCGCGAGGTGCCGCGGGTGAAGTAGGAGCCCTTGGTCGGATGCGTGCCGGGATAGGTGCGGTAGGGGATGCCGTCACCGTCGACGTCGAGATAGCGGCCGAAGTCGCGGCCTTCCTCCAGCATCTCCGCCGTCATGATCTTGCCGCGGTCATATTGCCGCGCATCGTCCCACTTCAACGGACGGCAGAGCCGGTGGTTCATGCCGATGTCGAGGTCGAGCATCAGGAAGATGGTGGTTTGCAACCGCTCGGCGAGATCGAACGCGGCAGCGGCGAATTCGAACGCCTCGGCGGGATCTTCGGGGAACAGCAGCACATGCTTGGTGTCGCCGTGCGAAGCATAGGCGCAGGCGATGATGTCGCATTGCTGGGTGCGCGTCGGCATGCCCGTCGAGGGGCCGGCGCGCTGGATGTTCATGATCACGGCCGGGATCTCGGCGAAATAGGAGAGGCCGATGAACTCGGTCATCAAGGAGATGCCGGGGCCCGAGGTCGCGGTGAAGGCGCGGGCGCCGTTCCAGGAGGCACCGATGACGATGCCAATCGAAGCGAGTTCGTCCTCGCCCTGCACGATGGCGTATTTCGCCTTGCCGGTCTCGGGATCGTGGCGGTACTTCTTGCAGTGGGCGGTGAAGGCCTCCGCCACCGACGAGGACGGCGTGATCGGATACCAGGCGCACACGGTGGCACCGCCATAGACCGCGCCGAGCGCGGCGGCGCTATTGCCCTCGATGAAGATGCGGTCGCCGACCTTGTCGGACTTCTTGACCCTGAGCCCGATCGGGCATTTCAAATTCTGCAGCGCCCAGTCACGGCCGAGATGCAGCGCGTGGACGTTGGAGGAGAGCAGCTTCTCCTTGCCCTTGTACTGCTCGCCGATCAGTTGCTCGATCAGCTTCGGGTCCATGTCGAGCAGTGCACTGAGGCTACCTAGATAGATGATGTTCTTGAACAGCTGGCGCTGGCGCGGATCGGTATAGGTCGAGTTGGTGATCGCGGTGAGCGGCACGCCGATCACGGTGATGTCGTCGCGGAACTTGGTCGACGGCATCGGCTTGGTGGAATCGTAGAACAAATAGCCGCCGGGCTCGATGCCGGCGACGTCCTTGTCCCAGGTCTGCGGGTTCATCGCCACCATCATGTCGACGCCGCCGCGGGCGCCGAGATGACCGGCCTCCGTCACCCGCACCTCGTACCAAGTCGGCAGGCCCTGGATGTTGGAGGGGAAGATGTTGCGCGGGCTCACGGGGACGCCATGGCGCAGGATCGCGCGCGCGAACATCTCGTTGGCGCTGGCCGAGCCCGAGCCGTTGACGTTGGCGAAGCGGACGACGAAGTCGTTTACGCTGCTGAGCGGGTTTTTGTCGGGCATGTCGAACCTGCGTGGGTCATCTCGATGAAATATTTCTGCATGTCCCAGGCGCCGGTCGGACAACGCTCCGCGCACAGCCCGCAATGCAGGCAGACGTCCTCGTCCTTCACCATCACGCGCCCGGTCTTGAGATCCGAGGAGACGTAGAGATCCTGGTCCACATGCGGCGCGGGCGCCTTCAGCCGCTGGCGCAGGTCGCTCTCCTCGCCGTTATCGGTGAAGGTGATGCAATCCATCGGGCAGATGTCGGCGCAGGCATCGCACTCGATGCAGAGCGAGGTCGAGAACACGGTCTGGACATCGCAGTTCAGGCAGCGATGCGCCTCGCCGAGCGCGAGCTTGACGTCGTAGCCGAGCTCGACCTCGGCGCGGATGTCCTTCAGCGCGACGACCTTGTCGCGATGCGGCACCTTGAAGCGCTTGTCGATCGAGATGTCGTTGTCATAGCTCCATTCGTGGATGCCCATCTTCTGCGAGGAGATTTGCACCTCCGGCAGCGGGCGTTCGCTGACATCTTCGCCCGAGAGCAGTTTGTGGATCGACAGCGCGGCGTCATGGCCGTGCGCGACCGCCCAGATGATGTTCTTGGGGCCGAACGCAGCGTCACCGCCGAAGAACACCTTTGGATTGGTCGAGACGAAGGTGTTCGGATCGACCTTGGGCATATGCCATTTGTCGAACTCGATGCCGCAATCCTGCTCGATCCAGGGGAAGGCGTTCTCCTGGCCGACCGCGACCAGCACGTCGTCGCATTCGAAGGTCTGGTCCGGCTCACCTGATGGAACGAGGTTGCGGCGGCCCTTGGCGTCGTATTCGGCCTTCACCTTCTGGAAGGTGATGCCGGTGAGCTTGCCATTGTCGTGGATGAAGGCGACGGGGACGAGGAAGTTGAGGATCGGGATATCCTCGTGGATCGCGTCTTCCTTTTCCCAGGGCGAGGCCTTCATCTCCTCGAAGCCGGAGCGCACGACGACCTTGACGTCTTCGCCGCCGAGGCGGCGCGCGGTGCGGCAGCAATCCATCGCGGTGTTGCCGCCGCCGAGCACGATCACGCGCTTGCCTATTCTGTCGGTATGGCCGAACGACACCGAGGCCAGCCATTCGATGCCGATATGGATGTTCGCGGTGGCTTCCTTGCGGCCGGGAATGTCGAGCTCGCGGCCGCGCGGCGCGCCGGAGCCGACGAAGATCGCGTCGTATTTCTCCGCGAGCAGCGCCTTCATGCTGTCGATGCGGTGGCCGCCTTTGAATTCGACGCCGAGACCCAGGATGTAGCCGGTCTCTTCGTCGATCACCGAATTGGGCAGGCGGAATTTCGGGATCTGCGAGCGCATCATGCCGCCGGCTTCGGGATCGGCGTCGAACACGGTGCAGTGATAGCCGAGCGGCGCGAGATCGCGCGCCACCGTCAGCGAGGCGGGACCGCCGCCGACCAGCGCAACGCGCTTTCCGTTCTTCGCGGCGGGGCGCGGCAGGCGCTGCCTGATGTCGTCCTTGAAGTCGGCCGCGACGCGCTTGAGGCGGCAGATCGCGACCGGATTGTCCTCGACGCGTCCGCGGCGGCACGCCGGCTCGCATGGACGATCGCAGGTGCGTCCCAAAATTCCAGGGAACACGTTCGATTTCCAATTGATCATGTAGGCGTCGCTGTAGCGGCCTTGGGCGATCAGTCGGATGTATTCGGGAACCGGGGTGTGCGCAGGACAGGCCCACTGGCAATCGACCACTTTGTGAAAGTAGTCGGGGGCCGCAATATCGGTCGGTTTCATTCCTACCCTGTCCGCGCAGGCCCCAAAGACCCCGCGGCCTTTTCTTGAGCTTGGCGAGCGCTTAATGCGCTTCGATCTGGTTTCTGAATGACGTCATTGGGTTAGCTTATTAGAACGGCTCCGAAGTACAACGGCAAACTTGCGCGATCACCGCCTTTCATGGGAGCTACGCGCGCACAGCATTAACGCCGCGCACGATGTGCGTGCGGTGCAGCATATTGCGGTGCGTGTGTGAGCGCGCTAGCCGCGCGGGATGTCGCTCTTGGCCAAATCCCACATCAGGCAATAGGTGCCGACGGAGATGGGAAGCGGCAAGGGCGCGGCGGCGGGGCCGGTGAAGCGTTCGGCGATGACGGCCGAGACCGCGCCGACATGCGTGCCGTCGATCAGCACGAACCAGTCGTGCGCGCCTTCATTGCGTACCGCCGGAATGTCCGCCGTTGCACCCGACAATTCGGGCTCGCTCTCCAGAAGATGCATGGAGATGATACCGTCGCGCTGGTCCGGCGCCAGCTTGTCATGCAGAGCATCGCGCCATCGCGCCGCGTTGTCGGGTGTCGGCCGCAGCCGCACCACGCCGAGCGCGGCGCCACGCCCGGTACCGTTGCTGATGGTGATGCGCGCGACGACGCGGAGCATGTCCTTGAAA